>CAYMQT010000038.1:411-34062 GCA_964392575.1 uncultured Polyangiaceae bacterium | reverse complement strand
GCGCCAAACCTCTACTCCCGCATCGGCAGCCTCGGCGAAGGCCCCGTCGAAGACCTCGCCGCTCGCCTCCGCTCGAAGGGCGGTCTCAACGACGACATCGTCGGAGTGGCCGATCTTTCGCGGATCCCGCTCTTTTTGATTCATCGCGTGACCGTCTACCGGAGCGCCGCCCCGCTCACGCTTGGTCGCTCGGGGATGAGTGGGGCGGTGCTTTTTGAGCCGACTCTGCCCAAGGAAAACGAAGCGCGCGCGTCAATCATGGCGGGGAGTTTCGGAGCCGGTGCCGCTCATCTGAGTCTCACAGGCGCCTATGACGCGGGTGAGGTGGCGCGCGGGGCCACGACATTGGCGTATAGGCGTGCCGGCGCGAGCAACAACTTTTCTTATCGCGACGATGCCGGAACTGGGTTTGATACAGGCGACGATGGGCGCGCCGTCCGGGAAAATGCGGACTCGACGGAGGGAGATCTATGGGTCGTCTCTCGCCATGCCTTTCGAGCGAAGCATGGGACGGCTTCGCTCACTCTCTTCTTGAACCGCTTTGATCGAGAGCAGGGGGTGACAGGGCTCTCTTTGACCCCGGCCGAAGCCGCTCGCGCATCACTCAGGAGAGATCTGCTCGGCCTCACCGGGACCGTTCCGTGCCAGATCAACGGCCGCCCCTGCTCCCTGCAAACAACGACCGGAGTTTCCTCGACTTCACTTGTGACGACGGATGAACTGGGGGAGCTGGCGCTCGGTGCGGCGAAAATCGAACAGCTGGGCGCGCGCGTGACCGAGCAGGCGACGTTCGAGGTGTCTCTGTCCCCGAAATGGACTTCCGCCCTCAGTGGGATCTACGAGACGAGCCACATCGGAATCGATGGTCCGTCGCCCGCGGCCCCCGTACTGGTGCGGGCGCAGGAGAATTATTTTGGAGGTGTGGCGACGCTGGAGGCCATGGCGACCGCTGATCTTACCTTGCGTGGGGCAGCCCGGGTGAGCTGCGTACTCATGGATGGGCTTGAAGCAGGTGCAGCTACGACCTTTGTCCGCAGCTCCTATCATCAGTGCCTGCCCGAAGGGCGAGTCGGAGCGCATCTTCACCTGAGTGATCTATGGGCTGTGCGCGCAACGGCGCTGCGCGGGCTTCGCTTCGTGACGCTGGGCGAACGCTATGGGGTCTCGGCAGCCACGCGGGGAAATTCCGACCTCTCTCCGGAGCAAGGATGGGCGGGAGACATCGGAGCTCTTTTTTCGACGCCCCTCGGGTCTCAAGCACGTCTTGAGGTAGATAGCGCCGCATTTGTTCGGTTGACCGATGACCTCGTCGCGTACCAGCGCTCCTCTTTGGGCTACGTGCGCCCGTACAATGTGGGGAGCGCAAGGATGCTTGGTGGCGAGGTTACGATGGAAGTGGATGCTTTGCAGCACTTGCGCGCGAGATCAGGCCTTTCGCTCCTGGACGCCCGCGACACGACGTCGGGCTCCGTGACTTCTGGCAACCTCGTGCCGTTTCAGTCGCCCCTCACTTTTTCGCAGGATCTCGAAATCTATGACGAGACGGTCCGTGGCGCTCTCATGAGGCAGGGGCTGGTTCTGTACCTCAATTTTCGTTCGTATCGTGTGGCCGATCCTGCCGGTCTCATCGTGATCCCGGGACAGGTGACCCTGGACGCTGCGTACGGAGTGCAGCTGCGCGAGGCGATAGAGCTTCGTTTTCGCGCAGAGAATATTTTAGACAGCGCTCAGTTCGACACCGTAGGATTTCCGCTTCCGGGTCGCGCGTTCTTTTTGAGCGGTGAGTATGTGCTACGTTAGAGAGACAAACGGCTGCTAGGCTTGTTCTCCATCGAGAGCGCCGGCCTCGGCTTTGCCGATCCATTCCTTGATTTCGCGCTCAATCACTTGCAGCGCCTTGCCCTTGAAGGGCTTCAGCATGAACGGCACCTCGAGATCGAGATCGATGGACCGATCCGTCACACCGACGGCGCCTTTGAGCGACATCCCCTTGATGGAAAAGCCGATGTCCGCCTGGTCATCCGTCCGCCAGGTTGTTGTAGGGCTGTAATCAGCGAAGCGCTTCGCATAGCTCTCAAAGGCTGCTCGGGCGACCTTTCGGGCCATCTCGCGGCCAAGAGAATGAGGGACGGAGTGCTTCATGCCTTGTATTTCCTTGATTTGAGCAAAACTTGCCAAGTTTTGCGCGATTTCAGAGCGCTCGTTCGCGGGAGAAGGGCGCTGGGCCGACTGCTCCTATGAGCCCCTGAGGGGTTCGTCAACCGGGCGCGGCGTTCGCTTGTACGGGACGTCTTGACAGGTGGGCTCCGAGCACGGATAGAGCCCCTCATGATTGGCGTCGATTTTGGCGGTACAGGCATCAAAGCTGGCATCGTTCAGGACGGGAAGGTGCTGCGACAGGTAGAATGCCTCACGCCCCAGGGTTCGCCTGAGGACGTGCTCGATGCGATTGCGCGTCTCGTTCTGGAACTCGACCCCAACCCGAGGAGTGTCGGTGTCGCGATCCCAGGAGAAGTGGATCCGGCGGGTCGATGCTGGGGTTTGCCCAACGTACCCGGGTTCAAGGGCATCGCGCTCGGTGAGGGTTTGAGTGAGCGCCTCCGTTGCCCGGTTGCTGTAGAAAACGACGCCACGACTGCTGCCCTTGGCGAGTACTTGTGCGGACATGGGACGCGCTTTCCCTCGTTTCTCATGATCACCCTCGGCACTGGTATCGGTGGTGGGCTGGTGATCGGGGGACAGCTTTACCCGGGAGCCAACGGGTTTGCCGGAGAAATCGGCCACATCAACATTGACCCCAGCGAAGATGCGCCGGCGTGCGGCTGTGGAAAAGCCGGTTGTCTCGAAACCTACGCTGGCACCGCTGCGCTCCTCCGCAAGTTCAAGGAAGCGGGCGGCGGAGAAGTGAGCGACGTGAAGAGCATCGCAGACAGCGCACGCGCCGGAGAAGCCGCGGGGATCGCGACGTTTCAGATGATGGGAGAAGCGCTTGGGCGCGGACTCGCCAACATTCAAAACACTTTGGACTTGAGCGCTCTCGTTTTCACCGGCGGGATCAGTGGCGCATTCGATTTGATTGAACCCTCGCTGCGTGAAGCCCTTCGTAAGCACAGTTTCGCCGAACCGCCGGCGGAGGTCCCTCTCGTCGTGAGTGAGCTTGGTTCGGCCGCTGGCGTCGTAGGCGCGGCCAACCTGACAAAGATTTGAGGCGCGTCGCGTGGCGCTCTCAGCCGTTGGCCGGGCGGATACGGATGAGGCCGGGTCCGGGTCTCACTCGCGCCTGACAAGCGAGCCGTGAGTTTTCCGGACCATCGAGAAGGTCGAGAAGGTCCTCTTCGTCTTCCCGGGGAGGTTCGAGCAGATCTTCTCCTTCTAGGATGAGGATATGGCAGGTGCCGCAGCTTGCTGAGCGGCAGGAGAAAGCGACAGGCGCCAAGACGTCGTCACAGATGTCCAAAAGGTCGCCCCCTTCCGGGACCTCAGCTGTCTTGTCGCCCGCTACGCCAGCGCCTTCAAACTCAATGGTCGGCATGTCGGGGGCCTATGTAGTCGACTCCCCGCCTTGAGCAAACTGGCGCTTCTCAACCCTTGGCCAGGCCCCTCCGCCGCTTGCCACCGGCCTCCTCGAAGAGGATGAGGCGTCGGCCGGTATTCAGGGGGGAGGCATCGGACCTGAATGGGCGGACCTGGGTTCCTCCGTCGAGTAGCGATGGACAGGAGGCGACAGGTGTTCGGCATCCTGAAGGATTCAATTCAGAGGCAGAACCGCATCGAAGGCGTTGGACACGATCTGTCGGCGCGCATTCCGCAGAAATCAAGTCGGGTACGACGAGGAACAACCCGGGTCAGGTTGTCCATGCGTACAACAACGCAGGCGAACTGGTGGGCACGTCCGATCCACGCGGCTGCGGCGTGAACTACCACCACGACACCGCAGGGCGCTTGATTGCGGAAGACTACTCGCCGTGCCTCGATCATCATGCTGCCTACTCAGCACCCAACTTCGCGAGCGAGACCGGTATCGAGGTGCTGCATCGCTATGACGTTGCAGATCCTGAAACGGGCACCATCGAGGATGCCGCCGAGCGCACGCTTTCGATCGATACAAACCTGCTCTGGGGCCGCTCCGTGTCCGTGTCAGATCTCGGCGGGAAGTCTGTAGTGAGCTACGATGCGCGAGGGCGCGTGAAAGGGACAGCACGTCGTGCGGTGAAGCCCGGTGCTCCCGACACGGCATTAGAAGACCGGTATGCTCCACGCTGGTACATCAAAGAGACGGTGCTGGACGCGCCTGGCCGACCGCTCCAGACGTCCACTGGAGCGAGCAGTGCTGAGCTGATGGGTGCTGGCGGGCAAAGCGTGGTGCAAAGCGAATACACGGCGCGAGGTCTCCTGAAGCAGGCAACGAGCAGCTATGGAGTGCTCTTGGCAAGTCAAATCATGGATGCCAATGGCCTGCTGAAAAAGATGACGCTCGGCGACGCTGCCGAAACGGAGCGCGTGGTGAGCTACGATGATCAGTTCCGGGCGCGGAGTGTGCAAACCTACCGCGGTGATTACGCACTGTGGAGTGATTTAGGATACGCAAGCCCCAGCGAAGGCGAACCCACACAGCAACTGCTCCTTGAGGACAGTGACCTTGAGTATGATGCTGTGAACAACATCACGAAAATCACTGACTGGAGGTTGCCGCACGAATGGCCTGATTCGGCTCAGCCGGTGACTCGTACCTTTGAGTATGACGATCTCTATCGACTAACCCGGACGACCTATGAGTACAGCGAGGGCTCGGACGTCTGGAGGTCTCCCTTTGATGCAGAGAACGAAGAATTAGAAACGGCTGAAAACGAACCTCGCCCCAGTCCCCATGTGGACTTCAATGAGCGCGTCAAGGAGCAGCGTTACGAGTATGATCATCTAGGTAACATGAGGAAGACGACTGACGATGCGCAGGGCTTTTTTGATCGCTCGCTAGGTGCCATCACCCAAGGCAGCACAACAGCAGGCCCTCACCGACTGCTCACTGCTTCCAATCGTTCGACCGCTCCGAGTTCTACACGCAAAGGTGACCTCGACGTAGAGTATGATGACGGAGGCAACGTCACGGATATTATCATCCGTCGCGATGGCGCGTGCCTCCCTACCGGTGCCTCCTGCTGGCAAAGATTTCACTACGAATGGGATGAACTCGGTCAAATCAGCCGCGCGCGGCGTTGGGACTTGTCATCCACCGGTAGCCCAAGTGAACGCGACGATCATGGAGAGATCGAAGACGCGCTCCCGTCACGCACTCCCGATGCAGAGCTACGTTACACTTACGGTACCGGCGGCAATCGAGTGCTGAAGACAGGCATCGATTCCTCCGAAAATGAACGCCACACGGTGTACATTTTCGGAAGCCTGGAGCTGCGACAAACGGAGTGGGAAGGCACAGGGAGCGAAGCTGATTACGTGCTCGATGCGAATATCGAGAGCGTGCTCCTCAGCGGTGGCGTGAGTGCAAGGCTCGTTTATTCAGAAGAAGACTTGCCTGCCGAGACAAGCGGTAACTTGCACGTCTTTTTGATGCTCAGCGACCACCTGGGGTCCAACACTTTCATCATCGATCACGCGACGGGTGAGCTTGTCGAATATGCGACTTACCAAGCCTACGGAGCGACGGAGAGCAACTACAGGCCGGAGAGATGGAGTAGCTTCCGCGAGCCTTATAAATTCACGGGAAAGGAAGAGGACGTTGAAGTAGGGCTAGGCTACTACGGAGCGCGTTACCTCTCGATGGGACTCGGAGTTTGGATGAGTCCGGACCCGGTGACGATTCACGAGGTGGGCTCTGATCCAAATCCGTATGCGTACGTACATGGCAAGCCGCTCGTAGCGGTGGATCCGGATGGGAAGTTCGCCATCACAGCCATTGTGGTAGGAGCTGTGATGGGTGCCGCTATTAGTGCAACTACGAATATTGCCGTTCAAGCTATTACGAGCGGAAGTATCGAGTGGGAGCGGGTTGGTTATGCTGCTTTGGCAGGGGCGGCCGGTGGAGCAGCTACTGCGGGAATGGCTGGATTGATCGGCGTCTCAGCAACAGCTGGGCCGACATTTGGGCAAGGCCTTGTACTGGGGATAGCTGGAGGCGCAGCAAGTGGCGCTACCAACGCGGCCCTCTACAAGCAGAGTGTCGGAGAAGGAATGATGGTTGGAATGGCCTTTGGATTTGTGACCGGAGCGCTCTCAGGACTTCCGCCGCTATTTGCGGACAATAGCTCACGCATGGCGAATGATTCGGTAGGAAGCGTTGGCGAAGCAGTTGCTGTAGGAACAGGGCAGGCGGCGTTGGCGTATGGTACCGCCCGATTGGTTGGGGGTAGTCATGGGGCGGGGCTTGCGGCCGCAGGATTCGGTGCGTTTAACGGTGCCGTAGCTGGAGCAAGTGGAGCTTACGACTTCTCCAGTGCCGAAGGTTGGTTTGCAGCGGTCTCGGACGCTTCTTGGGGGTTGGGAGGCACTGCGTTGGGTGACCTTTTGAGCGTCTACAATTTGGCCAGCGGCGCGAAGATAAATAGCAACCTTACTGCACGACAGAATCGCATTGTATTCAAAGGGGGTTGGACTCCGTTTGGGCCGAACTCAGCAGTAACGATGGGGCCAGTCATCTCCGGCTACAATGATGACTATTCAAGCCTCACCGCTCTTGACGAAAGTCGAGCATTGCTTGGTCATGAGGATCTTCATGTATGGCAGAATAGAGCTTGGGGACCTTTATTTGGCGCCTACTATGTAGGCAATTTTGTGGGTGGTGGTGTGTCAAGTCTGCTAGGCGGATCTGATCCCTATTGGGGAGGTTTCCATGAGGTACAAGGCTATAAATGGCAAGGTGACCACGGAGGTTGGCCAGGTCGCCCGAAACTGCCATGGGTTCCCTGATACTACTGAACTCTACTAGGCGTTAGGTAAACCACTTGGACCGTTGGTGAGGAAGGTCCGCCAACAGAGTCCTTTGTCAGATTTACGGAATATTCGTAGTCCGGGTACCCAGCTGCTTTAACGCACACATTGAGATAGGCACTTTGGAATACTGTACCGTGCAGCCAAAGAGTTTCTTGTACCCGTCCATCTTTGTCGGTGGTGAGCCATATTGTGGGATAGGGAGCGTTTTTGTGCGGTGAATATGAGCAAGCCGAGCGCGATCTGAAATCGACAAATAATTTCACTTTCGCTCCCGAAACCGGGGAGGCCTCTGAGAACTGGAGTTCAATCTGGTGCTCGTTCGTTTTCCCTTCGACGATGTTTCCTCGATAAACAAATTTTCCTTCTGCCACGCAGCTCATGGAAAGCGCTAAAATGATGAAGCTCGGAAAAACTTTGCCCAGCGAAGATGGTAACGAGCCAGCGCAGTTCATAAATCGCTTGCCTCGAATTGTAGCGCACTAGCGAAAAATCGGAATCCAATCAGCAGCATGTTCTTCTTCCCTTACATTCGAAGCCGCTCAAGATCCTCGCGACGCAGGATTGCCGACATCCGGTGTATAGCACTGAAGCGATGGTCAGTACAGATCAGTGAGACAAATAGTAGAATGAAGTCCTGTCGACTTGGCCGGTTGGTCGAATCAGCTCCTTGAAAATCGATGCAGAAGCATCGGCTGGTCGGCTGAGCCGACCAGCCGAAAGAACGCGCCGGCTAGAAAGCCTCAGTAACGTGAGCCACGGCGTCTGCGAGCCGGCGCTCCACCAGCGACGCCGGCAGCCGAAGCACCGTGTACCCCGCGCGGACGAGCTTTTGATCACGCGCGGCATCCGCGTGAGTGCGCAGGGCATGGTAATCGTCACCATCGACCTCGACGATCAAGGAAGCAGCAGGCGCGCAGAAATCTACAATCGAAGAGCCAATGACGACCTGGCGTCGAAAGACAACGCCCAGCTGACGAGCGCGAAGCCGGGACCACAAGAGCATCTGTGCCAGCGCGGCTGAGCTTTTCTGGCTGATCTCAAGTTATTTATAAAATATAAAATTGACGATTCCTTGAGCGCTGGCGCAGAGGGTGCGCCGACCAAAAAAGCCCGCCATTCCGGCGCGTGGAAAACACCTCGGGCAGCGTCTTTCATCCGACGATGCGCGCGTGCTTGTTTTGGACGAGCATGTCATTGAGGAAGAGACCGTTTTTGAAGCATGCGTCGATGGTGACTTCTCTCGGAGAAGCGAAGACATGCGTGAATTCAGGGCAAATTCCATGAAATGCACTCTGGAAAGACTTTCCACCAGGATATATTAGCGTCCCATGAACTCACGAACGATAGGGTGCAATCATGTGCTGCTCGTGTTTGCCTTGGCACATCAATCTTGTGCGCCAAGTCGACCACCAGTGAACACATGTGCTCAGCAATTTCATACTTTACCGGAGTTTCGCACACTAGAGGCTGTCTTAGATTCGGAATTCAGCGAGCCATCGGTTCAGTTGTTATCCAATGCGTCGGTGCAATGTCAGATGGTCGGATATTACCCTTACGGCAGCGGAATGACCGTGGCCTGGGTCGAAAGCGATCCGACGTCTGCGAAGTGGAGCTTAGGGACGAAGTCAGTATGGCGAGAGGCAGATATTGAGTCAGCTGATTTGTCACAGGTTCGAGCAATCTCTTCACGGCTCGGCAAAAAACTTGCTCAAACCTGCTCGACATTAGAGAAGAATGCGAGTGGTTGTGAACCGAGCATTCGTGATCAGTCATGGGTGGCCACGATCAACCACTCGACAGTGATGATCGCTGTGCCCTATTCTTCAAGAAGCGCGGCAAGGGTCAATGTTTTGGTCTTCGCAATGAAGGCCTATGCTGATGGTCATGCCTCCTTTGCGGAACTCGAACGAGCAGTAGAAGATCTAGTAGGGGAGCTGAGGTAAGGAAGTGTTGTGGCGTAGACGTATCTTGCTTTCGGGTGTTACTGCCTGGCTCTTGATGGCAACTTCATGCACAAAACATGTAACCAAACCTGTGTGCGATCAGAAACCCTGGAAATTTGTAGAGAGTCGAACTGGCAGTGCCGCGGCTAGACTGGAGTCCGTGTTAGGACGCAGGGATAGAAGGGAGCCGACCGTCGTGATGCCTCTTGGATTTGTCTCGCGGTGTCAATTTCTGCTGAGCACTTCCGAGGACAAGGTTGTCGTAGTGTGGATTGAGGAAGACTGGCCCCAAGAAACCAAACAGGTCATAGCAAGCCGCTCATTGACGCGAGAAGGCGAAGTATCAGCGATCTATCGAAGGCAACTCCACGCTGAGCTTGCGCGAGAGCTCATGTCAGTATGCGAGAAACTCGCAAAATTGCCGGATAGCTGCGGTGTAAGTGGACGTAGTGATACCATGGTGGGTGTTACCGGCACTGCGTTGGGAGAGCGCGCACTTATCATGAAGTCTGCCGCGTCAGAACTAGGTGTTAGGCTTGGACTTTTGGTGTTGTTCATGACTGCATATACGGAGGGGCGAGTCGGTAACACAGAAGTCGAACGAACGGTTGACGATGTCAATGTTGTTCTGAGGAGCATACCGCGCCGTTAGTGGAAAGTTTGGTCCTTTTTCTTCCCCCTTGCATTTCGAGCGGCGCAACGCGCCACGCACGGCAAATGAACCCTAATGCACTTCGCCACACCCCAAATTCGGGACCCTCGCGCGCGCGGAGCTGGCGCGAGAATACAGCCAATGACAATGCGTTGCATTTCGTGCCCCATTTGAAACTCGTCGATGCGAAAGCGAGCACGCAGCGTGAGGGACCCCGCCAGCGCGGAGCGTTAGCGAGCACTGCCGGGATTGCAGATGATTGCAGGCGAAGGGGAGCACCACCATTGCCTGCCGAGACAAGCGGCAACTTGCACGTATTTTTGATGCTCAGCGATCACCTCGGTTCCAACACTTTCATCATCGATCATGCGACGGGCGAGCTTGTCGAGCACGCAACTTATCAAGCCTATGGAGCGACGGAGAGCAACTACAGGCCCGAGAGATGGAGTAGCTTCCGCGAGCCTTATAAATTCACGGGAAAGGAAGAGGACGTTGAAGTAGGGCTAGGCTACTACGGAGCGCGCTATCTCTCGATGGGACTCGGAGTGTGGATGAGCCCAGATCCGGTGACGATTCATCAAGTGGGATCCGATCCGAATCCATATGCTTATGTGCATGGGCGGCCGTTGGTGGCCGTGGATCCGGATGGGCGGCTACCATTCTTGTTGACCCTTGCGATAAGCGCTGTGGTAGGTGCCCTCGTGTCCGGAACAATTCGGAAACGATTCTTCACAGAGTTTCAAACCCATACGATGGTCCACTGCCTTTTATGATGAACCAAAATAGACCTGATCTCATTTGGTCGTCTCAAACATTTGATGTGAGTGGAGCCGTGAATTCAGGGCAAATTCCGTGGAATGCGCTGTGGAAAGACTTTCCACCAGGGTATGTCAGTGTCCCATAAAGATCATGTTGTCCCAGTCGGTTTGGCACCGGTGATGCTCAGTCCCTTGAAGGTTCTTCGTGCTCTCTTCGCGCTTGCGTTGTTTTTTTGCGTGTGCTGTGCCAGCGCCCCCGAGCCGTATAGGATTCATCGAGTTTGTAATTCATCGTGTCCTGGTTTGGTAGAGTCTCAGACTCTAGTTGCTCGCACAGAGATACCGGGGAGAGCGCCACCAGGGTGTGTCATTGGTTTTGAATACTCCCTCTCCAGACAAGATCCATTCCGACTTTGGATCACTGACACAGGCAGTCAGGAAGAAACGGCGTACGTAGACGTGCTTCACGAATCAGGCGAGATTACATCTCATAGTATCCCTCTGCATGACGAATGGGCAAATTGGTTCAAGCTTCGATGTACTGACCTCCTGGG
Organism: uncultured Polyangiaceae bacterium; assembly: GCA_964392575.1. Taxonomy (GTDB): domain Bacteria; phylum Myxococcota_A; class Polyangia; order Polyangiales; family Polyangiaceae; genus NIC37A-2. Next base: position 23,210 of record CAYMQT010000038.1, on the reverse strand, counting down.
GCCTTTACATCGACAGGAGCAATCTGCGAAGTGCAGGTCAAACATTCGTGACGGCAATTGGATTCATATAGCCCAGATGTCCGAAATGAAATGGATTGAGGGAGAAAGCCATGGTCCAGCCCCAGATTCAGAACTCTATGAGCTACAAGAGGCAGCTCTCGCTTTGATTGCAGCGACTACAGCATCTCCCGATATGAAGAAGGCACATCTAGTACGTCTTCACCTCATCACCAGCGCGATAGAACGCAATCCCGTACCAGGCATTCCACGAGGAGAGACGTGTCGGTCGATGACTGAAAAGGAGTACCGCAAAGACGAGAAAAAGAAGGAGCGCACTTTTGCAAGAGCGTGCAAGGACCGGAGAAAGAAGGACGAGTCTCCGACTTTTGCAAGAGAATGTGAGCAACGTCGGAAGAACTAGGAGTGGTGATGACCTGACCCCCAACGCTCTCACTTCGTCCAAACGACATTGTCGAGATAGAAAACGATCTCGTCCAGACTGTCGGTCGAAAGCACCCAGCCGAACCCTCCGAGGACGTTGTGGTAACGCATGCCAACGAGGCTGATTTCGTAGGCGGAGGACGAGAGGTCATCGGTGAGAGTGACTGACAGGTTGGACTTGAAGGTGTCGGCGTAGGCAGTTCCTAGGTTTCCGATCCCTCCCGAGAGGAACTCAACCAAAAGTTCACCCGATTCCGTCCATGCGTTGAACGTGATCTTCGTCGCGCCGGGTTCGACGATCACTCCTCGTGCTTCGCCCCAGTTCTCTTCCGGGTTTTGGAAAAAGACTCCGGCCCAGGTCGCTTCCGGCGTGTCGAGAGACGGCCCGGGGTACAGGTTTTGAGGCTTGTACGTGATCTTGAAGCACTCGCCGAGCGCGCCCTCGGGTCGATCCGTGCAACCCTCTACGTCCATGGTAATTCCATCGACTTCGTGAGGCAGTTCGAGTTCAGCGCCCATGAACCCTGACGGTCCGAAGAAATCCGTCACAATCATCGGCAAGGGTGCTTCGACGGGTAGGTCTTCGAGATTGACACTCATGCTTCCGCCCGTTCCGGTGGGCGTCGAGTCGCCGTCACCGTCACCGACGGGCACCTCCGTTTCCCCGTCGGAGCTATCGGCGTCCTCCTCGGCGGGGACCGCGTCTGGATCAGCCTCGTCATCAGTCCCAGTCGTCCCGGTGGCGCACGCCACCGTCGCTGAGAGGGCAACTAGGACAGGGAGGAGGGGGCGGAGACTGAGTTTCATATGGGCCTCATGTCCCCGGGGCGATGGGCCTGTCACGAAAACGTGCAGAGGTAGGCTGAGAAGGTCCAAGATCAGTGAAATTTCTGATCAATTGACCGCCGGACCGACATGAATCGGGCGTGGGTCAGTCTACGAATCTTCTGCTTTCTTTCGGCATTTTGCTGAGCCTAGCGCCGGCTGCGTGTCTGTCTGACTTGGGAGACAATTCGCTCCATCCGGGACCGATTCAGGGTGACTTCGCCGTTTCAGACTACTTTGCGGCGAGCGGCTTTATGGGCGACGGGGCCACTCGTGGTCGTCTCACGATGAAGAGAGATGACGACTGCAAGCCGCGCTCGGAAGGTGCCCAGGGTTCCTGTTTTCACTTTACGTACAACGCAGGGGATGAAGGCTGGGCGGGCGTTTTTTTCCAGTATCCGGCCAATAGTTGGGGCGCTTCTCCTGGCCGGACGGTCAAGGACAACTACTCCCGCGTTCGATTCGAGGCGAGCGCGGAATACAAGATCGTGCCTCCGAGCGGCGCGGGTGTCGGAGATGGTTGCGCTGCCACTTCTGCCTGTCGTCCGGGCCTCGCTTGCGAAGGGGGCACGTGTAGCCCCGCCGCGACCCGGACTCAGTCCCAGGGCTGTCTGATCAGCGCCGAATGCGCGGACGAGCTTCAATGTGCGGCTCAGATCTGCGCTTCGGCCGGCGCGGGCGTGGAAGGATCCGCTTGTGAAGACGGTCGCGATGCTTCCTGCGCGCGCGGTCTTCGCTGTGGTGAAGAGCGCGTGTGTGTGAGAGACGGGAGGAAAGATGTCGGTGAAGCCTGTTCGACTCGGAATGACTGCTTTGCCGGGCTCTATTGCAGCCAAGGTGAGTGCCTTCCACGGACGGAACTCGGTCCGTTTCAATTCAAAGTGGGCGGAATCGAGGACGACCCACAGAAAGGGTTTCTCTACGGTGACGTGATCGGGCCTGAGTTCCCTGGGACCCTCGGGCCTGACACGAAAGCCTTCGATTTCGACATCAGTCGTCAGTTTTCCATCTACTACTTCGACGACCCCGAGAATCTACCGGAGCATCGCTTCGATTCTCTGATCGGTGGCTTTATGTGGGCGGTGGCTTTTCCCAACATCGATGAGATTCGAGACGGACCCGTCGCCTACAAGGCGAGCCTAGAGCACCCGGTGCACATATACTTCGACAACATTCGCTTCATCACTGACGCGAGTTTTCAGGCGGAACAAGGTCTTGGAGGCGCGGGCCCATGAGCAAGCTGCTGCGAGCAGCACTTTTGCTGCTCATCCTGATCGTGCCGAAGGTGGGCGTAGCCAAGGACACCATTGATGTGGACTCTCCCCTCACGGAGAAGGAAGACGCGCCTCGGTTGAATCCGTTTGAGTGCTACGGGCGCTATGAGTCGGCGACGGGAAATCGCACTGCTCATCAGATGGGCATCGAGCTCAAGAAGAAGCTCGATCAAATGGACGAAAAAGAGCCAGCGACGGTACGTGCCATGAAGGCCTGTGTCATTGCGCGCATCAAGGCCAGGATCGGTCACGGAGACGCGGTGAAATGGTTCAGACTGGCGATCTCCCTCGACCCCAGAGAACCCGGCTACGAGCTGTTTTTCGGCATGTACTACGGAAATATGCGAGGCGCCCACACTCCGGTCGTTGAAGAGGCGGAAAAGCATCTCGTGCGGGCCATGAACAAGCTGGACGCTCTTGAGCGTTCGGGCGCGCTTTTGGACTACCACGAGATCGTGCGCTCGTTCGTTCAGAAACAGCTGATGGTTCTCTATCAACAGGACGGGCAGCAGTTGCTCCCGGTCAAAGGTTATGACCCAAGGCCAGGCCTTCTCCAGGTTCCTTCGGTGAGCGCGATGGGTGAGGGCCTTGTATCGAAAGACAGCAGAGATTTTTGGTACAACAACGAAATGCGCGTTTTCTCCGGGGAGAAGCAGTTTGCGCAGTCCCCCATCCGTGCCAACCGTCCGCTGTCAGAGCGTGAGAGTTGGGATCTCGCGCGGACACCGCTCCGCACTCGCGTGATGGGAGGGGTTCGTGTCAGGCAGAACCTGCTCGGCGCTTTCGACGCCAGCTACACGCACGAGTTTTCACCTCAAAGCCAGATCGTCTCGTTTTACAACCCGACGGAGGAGTTCGCTGACGTCACCGTCAACAGCCTCAAGCTGGGGTATCAGCGGGTCTTGCCCCTCTATCCGCTGATGGACCTCAGGCTCGCAGCCGAATACTACTACATCGAGCGCCAGGGCATCCTCGAGTTCGAGCCAGAAGTCATCGAGAAATTTCACGGGTTTGCCCTGCGTCCTTCTGTGTCTCGCTTCCTTGGGCCGGACAAGATCACGCTCGACGGGACCGTCGTCTATTTTGACATTCAGGATTTGGCCGGGGGCGTGCCTGACCAAGGATTACGTGAAAAGCTGATCCGTTCAGCAAAACTCACGTACTCCATCTATCGCCCGCTGCGCACTCTTCATGATCGCGTGCCGACCCGGGGCCTCAGTTTCTACGCGGGGTTCGCCCAAGATTTCGAGACCTATGGAATCCGTCGAGTGAAGCGTGAGGATCTCTATGGCGGAGTGACACTTCGCGCGCCTAGCTTCTGGGACGCCAACCTTCAAGGGACCAAGCTCACGGCAGCAACGACGTTCATCGATCAGAATGACCCGGCCGCCCCTGAGTACACTGACGGTTCTCAAGATTTCGAGGGCATGCGACTTTCGGGCTCCTATACGGTGCGCGTCGTCGATCAGGAGGCGCGCCCTCTTGTAGGCACGGGATGGGCGGATCTCGACATGGTCCATGTCGTCTTTCCGGTGCAGTGGGACAAGAGCTTTGAGGCGAATCCCAATTTTGCGTCGGTTCATGACTACGAAAACGTCCGTGTTGGTGCCGGGATTTGGGCGAAAATCTTTGGTCCCAAGACGGGGGGCACGCCGCTCTTGTTCAACGCCGGTTACGATTTTCAATCCTTTTACAACATGAGCAAGTACGTCCACGCCTTTCAGATGGGACTTCGACTTGGCTGGGGGGATCTGTGAAGCTGCGTCTCCTTGCCTGGGTGGCGCTGATCCTTCTTGCGGGCTGTGCGTCCGGGAAGACTCGTCAGACCGAGGTTCCCCTTTCCGCGTCCGGGAGCGTGAGGGTCGGCCCTGACATGTATCACACGGTCGCTCCTTTGCAGGCGCGCATCGCTGTGGACGTGACGCTGAAGACCGCCCGCCCGAGGATCGCGAAAGGCGCGCCGGGAGGGGTGGTGAGCAACGATTGGTGGTCTTCGCTGATCTACCCTCTCGATCCCACGTCCCTCGATTCCTTGCCGCTTTACGCGCATCCCTTGGTCTTTCAGACGCACGCTTCTGGAGTCGGTGTGAGTTATCCCAACTCCCCGGAGGTCCTTTCTCGACAGTACATGTATCCCTACCGGGAGGACCTCTTGGTGGGTCTACAAGGTTTCACGGCCAGCGAATTGGAAGTGACCGCTCACTCTGATTTTCTGGTGCAGTTCGATCTGAGATCTGAAGGAGATGCCCTTGCGGTCACGATGGGTCACGGCCTGCCTTATCTTCAGCTGACGAAGCGGAGTGACAGGGACGCAAGCGTGCATCTTTTCTCCGAAAATGTGCGAGTCGTACGAGCTGAAGGGGGATCTGTGGTCGTGGATGTAGCGGGTCGCCTCTACGGTCTCTTTGCTCCGAAAGGGAGCTGGCAGCGCACCAAGGAAGGATTTTCTTCTGATCTGGGGGGCAAGTCGCATTTTTCCGTGGCCGCGCTTCCTGACGCAAGTGAAACCACGATCCGGCTTTTCGAAAAGCACGCTTTCGCTTTCGCCGACAAAAGCTCGGTGAAATGGCAGGTGTCAGGAACGGACATCGAGACCGAGTATTCCGTGCAGTCGACCCTGGTCGAACCCTGCACGGAGAGTCAGAGTGAGCAGACTTGCGAGCGCTCCCCGCAGGCGCTCCTCGCGCTCTACCCCCATCAGTGGGGAAATTCCTCCGATGAAACCATAGCGAATCTCACATTTGCATCACCGCGTGGGCAGATGAAGATCAGCGATCAGGGTCGTTTTATGACTCAATTGCGGGCTTTTGGCCTTCTGCCTCGCCCGCCCTTGGCAGAGGAAGATCGGGGGCGGGTTCGTCGTCAGTTGCGGCGGGATAGTCGTGCCCCCTTGTTTCCTGTGGGACTCGGCGAAACCCCTGCTCATGACGCTTACTGGGACGGAAAGTCTCTCGGGCGCATCGCGACTCTGGTCCAGATCGCTGACGCGACGGGCGAGGATGAGATCAAGGAGGAACTCCTTTCGGCCCTTCGAGACCGCCTCAGTGACTGGTTCGACGGGCAGGCTCCACGCTACTTCTACTACGACAAAACTTGGCGCAGCCTCATGGCATTTCCGGAAAGTTACGGATCGGCCAGCCACATCAACGACCACAATTTTCACTATGGATACTTTGTTCATGCGGCGGCGACCGTCGCTCAGTTCGATCCCAAATGGGCGCTTTCGCACAAGCCTTTCATTGACCTTTTGATTCGCGACGTAGCGGCCACGAAGGAGAACGATGAGCTTTTCCCTCGGCTGCGCTCCTTTGATCCGTACGCCGGACATTCATGGGCGAACGGGCCGGCTCAGTTCATGGACGGGAACAATGAGGAGTCGTCGTCGGAAGACGTCAACTTCTCGTGGGCAGTGGCCCTGTGGGGCGCGCTCACCGGTGACCGGCAGCTCGAAGAGCTAGGTCTCTATCTCTACGCCACCGAGGTCAGCACCGTCGAAGAGTACTGGTTCGACGTTCACGGCAGGGTTTTCCCCGAAGGATTCGCTCACCCGACGGTGGCGATGGTTTGGGGTGCTGGCGGCAAGTATGACACCTGGTTCGATCAAGATCCCGCCATGATCCACGGCATCAATTTTCTGCCTCTGACAGGCGGCTCCTACTACCTCGGGCGCCACCCGGCGTATGTGGAAAAGAACTTCCAAGTGATGCTGAAACGGAGCCACGGAGAGATCACGACTTGGCGTGATCCGGTGTTGATGTTTCGAGCCCTCTCTGATCCAGAAGATGCCATGAAGCTCTACAAGCAAGATCGCTTTTTCCGTCCGGAGTTCGGCGCTTCACGTAGCATGACCCTGCTCTGGTTGAGTTCGCTCGTGCGTTTTGGACTGCCGGATTTTGAGATCCCTGAAGCATCACCCTTCGCCCTTACTTTTAAGAGCGAAGGCAAGAAGACGAAGGTCGTTTTCGACCCGAAGAAGAGAACAACGACGCAGAGCGTCGCAAGGTAAGCGAGGACCACATGAAGAAAGCAAGATGGACGTTTCTATTTGCGCTTGCCGCTGCAAGCTCACTCAATATCCTGGCCTGTAGCGAAGCTCCACCAGAGCAAGACGCGGACGGCGGGGATGGCGACGGGAGCAGTTCGGGCGACGGTGACGGTGACGGTGGGGATGGCGATGGGGACACCATCCCCGTCGGTGACGGCGATGGCGATGGCGATGGTGACGGCGACGAACGGAGAGTGCCTCAGTCAGAGCCTCCCTTCGGGCATCCGGATCCGGCCGCAACCTATCCGGAGTATGATGGCTTCAGCCTGTGGCTCGTGGAAGAGTTCGATGAAGCGCTGGACCTCGATAAGGATCCGATCTGGACCTGGTCGGACGGAGGACTTGACGAAGGACAGGTCAGGTTTGTCAAGGAGGGTGTGAAGTTCCAGGAGGGCAAGATGATCTTGGAAGTCAAAGAGGACACTTCTGCGATCCCCCCTCAGGCCTGCTCACACGCCGAAGTCAACACCGTGTTTTCCAAGCCGCTGACCAGCGGAGAGATGCGTACCCGACACAATCTGTTCCGCTACGGTCGCTACGAAGTCCGCATGAAAGCGCCCAGCGTACAGCCGGGAAATACGAGCATCAACGGAAACTACATCGCCACGATGTTTGTGTTCCGGACGCCTAAATTCGAACAATGGAGGGAAATCGACATCGAAGTCACCGGGGACGGAGTAGATACGGTGACGACCAACCTCATCACCGGGGATGGAAAGTTTGCCTGGGAGCCCGGCATCCAAGAAGTCGCGTCGTACAGCTTTGCCGAACAAGGTGTGAACGTTCGCGAAGAGTTTCATGACTTTGCCTTCGAGTGGCTGCCTGACCGTATTACCTGGTACCTCGACGGTGAGGTCGTGAGTGAGCGCACGGCCGCCGGTGGAGGGCTTCCCATTCCGGAGTTGTCCGCGAAAGTGATGATGAACCTCTGGATTTTTGGTTCCACGGCTGCCTTTGGCGGTAGCGAGATCCAAAACAATCAGTACCCGATGCACACGGAGTACGAGTGGTTCAGGTTCTACAAGTGGGACGGTGACAATGACTACCCCTGTCTGACCATGAATTCTGCTTGTCTCAGTCCGGGGGATCTCAACATCACGAGTAACAACCCCTGTGACGAGATCCCGCATGGTGGAATGGTTGGAAACAAGGAGATCTGCGTCGCAAGCTGTTTGAACTGAGGAGCCTCTCACCCGGTAAAGGTTCTGCCGCCGCTCACTCGCATGGAGTGCGAGCGCGTCGGCGGAGCCTCCCTCGGCCTGGGGGACGCTGGGAGTGGCCGTTTACGGGAGAGACGAGTCACATCGCTCGGAGGCGCTCAGGTGCTATGTTGAGGGGAGTGATTCTGGACCGACGCTCAAAGAAATCAGGCCCTGGTGCTGGGCGCGGGTGGTCGCGCTCGGCGCTCGCCTGCATGCACCTGATCTGCGTGCTGCTCGCTTCTGGTTTCGAGGTGAGCTGTACGAGTGAGCCCGTCTACTTGGGTGTCAGCGACGACGTTTCTTCGCTCGCGGAGGAGCCGTCTCCCTTCTGCGCTGGAGCGGACCGTTGTTTTCTCGATGACGGTTTATCGGACGAGGACGTTGATGCGTTTCGCTCTTTCTATGAGCAAGCGAACCTGGAAGTCGCTCCGTCTCATGAGCCGGCCCCCACATGGGTCTACCCCCTTTCCTTCAGCGTCCACCCCAACAACCTGGGCCTCATTTCCTTGCATTTTTTGCGGGCACAAGAGGAGCAACACGCTTTCGAGGTGTCCGTTCAGGGGCAAGAGAAGTCCTTTCGGATGTTCGTGCCCTGCTTGAGTGCCGGTGGCAACGGGTGCGTGTATCGCGCTCCCGAGGGATTTTGGATCGAGCTCGCCACCGAGTTCGCGGGCCAAACCGTCGAGATCCATTTGCGAGCTTTGGGGCTGAGGGGAGTCTCATCGGCTTCGCAGGTGACGATCACGTTTTCTCCTCAGCCGGTCGAGGGAGGCCTGTACTATTGGTCCGCCGAGCTGCGCGGCATCTATCGCTTGCCTTTCGGAGGGCGCCAAGCAGTTCCTTTCGTCGCACCGGGCACGGAGGAAAACCCGGACGAATGCGCAGGCTGTCATTCGGTGAGTCGTGACGGTGGCACCATCGCGCTCATCTTTGGAAGCGCTGATCCGGAGGCCAGTTTCTTCGAGAACGCGGCCTTTTCTGGCGGCTTGCGCGTAGCGCGGGTCACCTCTCCCCAGGACCCCATTTTCCTCCCGGCGGTCGACGAGCCGGGCGAAGGAGGGATGGTGGCACTTTCGAGCGACGGGTCGCGGGTGGCGTCCGCTTATGACTTCAAGATTGCGCTACGCAACACCGATACAGGAGAGCTCCTTTCCGAAGAAAGCAGGCTCCTCGGAAAGATGCCCTTTTTTCCAGAATTCAGTCCCGACAACACTCAGCTCGTGCTCACCCTTTCCGACCTCGCCGATACTGAAATCGCCGTTCGCAATGGCTCGATTGCAATCGTGTCGGTCGAGGGAGACCGGTTTGGAGCCGTGACGGAGCTGGTGCCAGCGGAAGCTGGAACAATCTTCTATTATCCCACGTGGTCCCCCGATGGGAAATGGGTGGCGTATGTGAGCGGTCCGGCAAGCGTGGGGGACGAAGGAAAGAGCTACGATCAGGATCACGCCGAGTTGAAGCTCGTTTCCGTGCAGACAGGTGCCACGTTTGATCTCAGGCGAGCCTCGGGTCCTCTCGCCTCGACTTCTACGTGGCCTAAATTTGCCCCCTTTTCTCAGTGTGCTTCCGGGGTCGATCTGTGTAGCGAAGAGGAGAGAGTTTTTTTCCTCTCCTATAGCTCGAAACGTCCCTATGGCCTTTTGGCCAACCAACCAGGTGACGAACCTACTTCTCAACTTTGGATGAGTGCGATCTCGGTTTCTCAAGCGCGCGAGGGCGAGGACCCTTCTAGCGCCCCGATCTGGGTTCCGTATCAGTCCCCTACGAGCAGAAATCACCTGGGTTTCTGGACGGAGGCCCTGCGTTGCAATGCGGCTTACCCCTGCGGTCCTGGTTTCAAGTGCAACGCCGGGGGAGCGTGTGAAGCGGTGGTTCGTTAGACGTGCACCTGATCGCGGTGGACTTCAGGGCGTGGTTACTCCCAGCGGATGTCATCGAGCCAGATCTTCATCGGTTCTTCCACGATGGCACTGAAGCCGAACCCACCCAAGACTCCGTCCTCATACGCGGTTCCTTCCAGACTGAGCGAGTAGGACTGATAAGTATCACCCAAAACGATGTCTTGGTACACGGCAAACTGGTCTGCGAATTCTTCACCCGCATCGATGCCACCTGCAAGAAAACGCACCACCGCTCCCGGACGGCTGGTGGCGGCCAGAAACCTCACCTGCCTGGCCCCCGGCTCGACGAGCACCCCTCGTTCGCTGCCCCAGTTGTCCTCCCGAGAGAGCCAGTAGAGACCGCCCCATTCCTCTGCGGGATTTCCGGTAGGAATGAAGGTGAAACTATGACAAATGCCTTGGGCTCCGTCGGGTCGCTCAAGGCAGTCGTTGGGGTGGTCGGTGATAGCTCCTTTTGTCCCCGCTCCCATGAAGCCAAACGGAACGAAATGGTCAGCGACGGTGAACGGAAGCCGCATGTGCGCCGGCGTCTCCCCTTGGGCACCCCCAGAAATGCCGGGATCTCCTCCCGTCTGAGAGCCGCCCGTCGCCCCCTCGAAGTCTGAGGGTAGATCTCCTCCGAAGTTGCAGCCGCCCGTGACCGTCAGTCCTACGACGGCAAAGGAAGGCCAGATCCGGCAGAGACTCATGGAGCAGAGAGTAGCCTCGATATTCTTGCGCGGTAGGGCGAATCATCTCTGAGAAGCGGCTCTGCAAGCGCTTTCGCTTCCGCCGGACGGCCTTGCTTCAACAGGAGTTCAACCCGAATCACCCGGGCTTCCGTGGACAGACGCGGCGGCTGAAACTTCTGCGCATGCTCGGCGAGCGCAGACGAACACCCAGCGAGATCACCGGAGCTCAAAAGGCTGCGCGCCTTTTGGATCTGGGCGAGTTCATCAGCCAAAGAAGGTATAGCTTTTGTCGAAGTGGGCGCAGCGGCGGAGGAATCTTCGCGGCTTGTGCGCTGAGGGGCCGCTTTCGGGATGTCCCCCGTCGTCTTCCGTGCGGTAGACGCTTCGTCTTTCATGCCTTCTTCCGCCGCGCCTGAAACGACGTCGCGCAGAGTAAACACTTTCTCTTCGCCGGTAGGGGGCTCTACGACTGAGGGGGACTCGATCACACGAGAAACACTCAGAGGCCGCTCTTGAGGAGCTTCGTCGTTCAGGGCCCAAGGGAGGAGAGAGAGAAGAGCCACGCCACCCGCCGCCGCCCAGGTCGCCGGTTTGGCGAAGATCCCGGACTTGGGCGGAGCTTCAACCGATCCTCGGGGACGGGCGCTGCTCACGGGAGCGGGCTCTCCCTCGGGCCCTTGGGAGGGAAAGGCGGAAGAGGGCACGGGGACCACAGGAGTGAGTCCGAGAGCAGAAAGCACGCCCGCAGCGCTCCCCTCCGGGGGAGACTCTAGACGCGCGGCCTTGAGCAGTTGAAGCTCGTCTTCGGTGTATGCGTGTTCGGCGCTCATCGTGTTACTCCTGCTTTGAATTCCGCTTGTGCGCGGCGTCGTGCGACTGCTGCTTGAAATTTTTCTCTCCCGCGCCTGAGCCGTGAACCGACGGTTCCCACGGGAATGTCGAGGAGTTCGGCGGCTTCTTGAACGCCCATCTCTTCAATCTCGTGGAGAATCAGCACTTCACGGAGATCTTCAGGAAGACTCTCCAAGATCTCATCGAGAACAGCCCTGGCTTGGCGCTGTCCATTGAGATCGTCGGGCTGCGGAACAGATTCTCGTGGCGCCCGCTCGAAGCCGTCGTAGGCGTTCTGGCGACGACGGCGCGCTCGCCGCGCGTTGGCCGCGACCCGTACTGCTGCCGAGTAGAGAAACGAGCGTTCCTTGCCCGGTTCGATGTCCGACAGTCTGTGACCCGCCACGCAGAACGCCTCCTGGGTCACGTCGTCAGCGTCGAGCTCAGGGATCCCGAGGCGCCGAACCACTCGCCAGATGAAGCCGTGGTGCGAAAGGACCATCTGCCTCAGGCGTGCCTCCTCCTCCGGGGTACGAGGGGGCCACTCTTTGCCGCGAGGATCAGAATCGCCGCGAGGATCAGAATCGTGGGCGATTGCCGGAGCCATACTCGTTAATCTCCGGCTGTCGGCTTCCTGATCCAAAAAACACCTCTGACGGTACTCTTACAACCCTGTTAGAAAGCCGTCTTCAATCCCATTAGAAAACCGCCCAAGAAAGGTCGACCCCGAACGTAGGAGCGACGCGACGAGTGAGTGACAGAACGGCTTGATTTGTGCCGTCTTGTCCCACGACACGGTACTCTATTTCGCTCACCGGGACGAGCACTCCTCCGCGCAGACCCAAGCGGAGTCTATCCCACATGGACCGCCTTTCCCACATGAACTGCCCTCGGACGAGAGCCTCACCTGCGACGAAAGGACGGCCTGCTGTAGGAAAAGGTGGGTTGAGTTCGACTCCCCGGGAGAGGAGCATCGCGCCTTGCACGCCGGCACAGGGACTGAGCCGAAACCATTGTCCGAAAGGCAGCCAAAGGGGGCAAACGGATCCCCGAACCAGGGGCACGAAATGCAAGTGAGCGACTTCCGGAAACGCACCCGCCCAGCCCGCGCTTGCTTCAAAGGAGACCGACACCCGCTTTGCGTGAATGAAATAAGCCGCGCCCACCTCTGCGCCCGGCCGTAGCAGGCGTCCGGAGCTTTCGACTCCCGTCGAGAGCTCCGAAGAGTCAGCGGCGAGAAAAGCGAGATCGGCTTTGAGAAAGAGCTCGAAAGAATACTTTTTCGGTCCGCTTTCCGGCTCTCGCTCCTGCTCCTGCTCTTCGACTTCTGGCGGGAGGGGGGGACTCCCCTGAGGGACCTCGGATGCCTCCTGCTCCTCTTCGAGCACATTCGGGTCAAGGGCAAGCGCGGTGGCGAGGGCAAGCGCGTCGAGCACCCACGAACAGTCGGTGTCTTCGAAGGACCGCTTCGCTACGGTTTTCTGATCGCTGAGTCGTAGTTCTCCGACGTAGCGACCAGACGCTCCTGCGATGGTGATAGAAAGCTCACGCGCCGCGCTTTCGGGGTTGCCTGAGAAGTGCGCGAGCGCGGTGAGCCCCTCGACTCGCTTTCGGAATGAGTCGCCTGCGGGGCATTCTGCGGGCGCATCGTAGCGCAGAAACAAAGTCTCGCGCTCTTGGTCCAGGGTAGTCTCGACGCGCGTTTCGTTTCGTGGGGGTTCCGGCGGCGGGCTCTCTGCCCGAGCAGAAGAAGAAATGAGAGCCAAAAGCAGGACAGTCAGGCCATACCGCGGCCCGGCGAGGCGGGAACGTTCATCGCTCGTTTCGCCTGCGCGCCCCCTCATCCTCTGAGTCATACCATCCCCGAAACGCACGGGAAGCATTCGGGTTCCGGACCTCAGGGGCCGAGACCCGGGATCCCCCGGCGCGGCTTTGAGGCATTCCGGGCGCGGCTCCGAGGAGCAGGGTGATGACTTCCATCGACCTCGGGCGAAAACCAGGGTAAATATGAGGGAGGTGTGCGATCCTCGGTCCGTATGCTGCTTGGATGCCCCTTATCCCTTGTTTAGGAGAACCCCATGAACCGCTTTTCTTCATTTCTTTTCGCCGGTGCCCCCTGCCTTCTCATTGGCCTGGTTTCTGAACCCGCCCATGCCGGCCTTGAAGCCTGTGGCGACATTCACATCGAGGCGGAGGCCAGTTGTGAGCTCTCCGTGGAGGGTGGGTGTGAAGTACAGTGTGAGCCCGTCTCCTTTACCGCAGCCTGCGCTGGGCAGTTACAAGTCAGCTGTGAGGGTGAGTGTACGGGTGAGCTGGACGTGAGCTGTACCGGCTCGTGCCAAGGTTCGTGCGAGGCGGAGTGCGAAGTGGATCCGGGCAGCTTTGATTGTGAGGGAAGTTGTAGTGGAAGCTGTGAAGCTGACTGTGCGGGACGCTGCGAAGCGTCCGAGAATTCGGCCGAGTGTGAGGCTTCCTGCTCCGCCAACTGCTCGGCGGAGTGTAGCGGGAGCTGTTCCGGAAGCCCTCCCGAGGCATCTTGCGCAGCGCGCTGCGAGAGTTCCTGCGAAGGGGAATGCACCGCGCGGGCGAACATCGATTGTCAGATCGGATGTCAGTCCTCGGGCTACGTGGACTGCAAGGCGGATTTGGAGGGCGGTTGCAAAGCTGAGTGTAGGTCCCCGGAAGGGGCACTTTTCTGTGACGGACAGTACGTGGATCACGGCGGAAATTTGGCCGAGTGCAGTGCGGCTCTCAAGGCGGCCCTGAACATTGAAGTGGACAGTAGCGGGAGTTCATCCGCGCAGTGTTCGCGCGGTAAATGTACTGCGGAAGCCGAGGGAGAGGCTTCGGCGAGTGCGAGCTGCGCATACCTGCCCGTGGGTCCTTCCCTCCCGGTGGGCGGGGGAGCTGGATTTTTGATGGCCCTTTCAGGCCTGTTGATTGCGCGTCGTCGGAGGAGCTAACCTCCGGCCATGACCCTCATCGCCCCCGCCGGGTTTCATGACGCGGAAACCAACGAAATGCTCGCCATGTTCGAGGTCATGTATCTGGTGGCCAAAGCGGACGGCTTTTTCTCTGCTGATGAGTTGCGAGAGTTTCTCGAAATCGTCACCTCGCTCTCGGAGGGAAAGTTCGGGAAACAGCAGCTGAGTGCTTTGGTGGATAGTTGGAGCAAGCGGGGGGCCACCGATGTCGATCAGCGATTGGGAGAACTCGCCACTGCCCTCCAAGATGACCTCTCTCGCCGCATCGCTTACGGACTGGCTCTACAGATCGCTGAATCCGACGGGCAGTTTCTCAAGGCGGAGTCCGACATGCTTGGGCGTATTTCAAGCGCCTTCAACCTCGGACTCGACGAGTCTGAGGAGATCGCTCAGGCGGTGCGCATGAGTGTCAGACCTCGCCCGGCTCCCTAAGAGCGCTTTTCCCCGACTAGAACCAGATTCTTGAGCAGGCCGCGAGGAGTGTGTCGTCGCACACGGAGGCCCAATTGCGTGAGCGTCAGCGTCGTGAGTTCTGGGCCCAGGAAACGCATCTCACGTCCGCGGTTGATCCCAAGTTTCCACCCGATCCGTTCCAGGCCTGCGGCGAGCTTTGCTCCGAAACTCCGACTGCTGTTCGTGTCGCGGATGATGAGACGACCCCCGGGCGAGAGTGCCGCCGCCGCTCGTTCGAGGACCGCTGTCTGATCCTCAGCAGAAAGGTAATGCAAAACGTCGATGAGCAGGATCGTGTCTCGCTCCGGAAGGGCTGCGCTGGTCACATCGCCCATCCAGAACGCGAGCGATTCTTCGGCGCCCGTTCGCGCTCGATCCGCAAGGAGAGCCGCTTTGACCTTCGACTCGTCATGGTCAAAGCCCAAAATCTCGGTGGCTGCCTCAGCGGCGGCGAGGAGCAGGGCGTACTGTCCTCGGCCGCAACCCGCGTCGAGGACCCGCCCGAACGGACCTTCAGACTCCACTAAATCCAGCAATTCTCGGGTGAAGGGATCCGTCCTCAGCTTGATCCGCACGTAATTACGGTGCGAAGGATGAGCAGCGCGGTAGTACTCAGAGACGCGAGCGATCAGATCCTTCCGGCTTTTGGGCTCTATCGACCTCGGGGAGCTTTCGCGCGGGAGGGGCCTCTGCATTCATTTTGCCTGCCTGGGTCAGTAGGCGAAGTCAATCATTGCTCGTTGTTGCCAAGGACTTTTGACAGCCGATCTTGGAGGGCCTAAGGGAGCGCGAGTGTCCTTTTGCCGTTCGAGTTCGAGTCCCGCCCTGTTGGTATGTGTGGCTCCACTAGTGCGTACGGCCCCATTGATTCTCGCCGCGCTGCTGGCAGGTTCTCTTTTCGGTTGTCGGACGGAAATAGAAATTCCTCGCGGCCCCGTCTTGAAGGAGCTTTCCGATCGCTATGAGGATCCCGACGGGGCGATCCTTTCCGAGACCATGGCGGAAATCGCGGAGCGCGCCCTTTCCGAGCTCGCTGCCTGGGACAACTTGGGGCATCTGGGGTTCGTCATCGACACGATTGAGGGAGTGGGACAAGCCGTGAAGAGGGCAGGCGGAGCGGGTGAGGGGATTTCGATTTCCGGAGTGACCTATGTCGACAACGTGTGCCCCGGATTTTCTGGGGAAGCGGAGAACCCTGACAATGGCCATTTGCGGATGACCCTGACGCTGCGCGATTCCTTTGTGGAGGAGGTCGTATGGGGCGACTTCACCGACTGCAAAATGAACTTTTCCGGCATCGACGTAAAGCTCACCTCGACGCTCGATCTCTATCTCGGTGGCCCCGTGCCCCTCTCTCGACTGAACTTTGATTCTGTCCTGGTCCGTGCTGCTGGCGAGGTAGAAATCGATGGGGAAGTGTTGGAGTTCGATGAAAGCGCCAGAATCATCGAGGGGGACTTTTTCGAAATCCTTGTCCCGTCGGGCGGCGGGGACATTGTCGTCGGCTTTCAGGATGACCTGACCGCCGTCTCGGTCCGTACGAGCACGGGGGCCTTCTGCTGTGATTTCGAGGCCAGGTTCTGCGACGGGGTGGACGGGCAGGACTGTGCAGCTCCCGTGGCTTCGGGCACGAGGTTTCTTTGGTGACAACGTTCCGGCAGGTTCTTTCCCTTCTCGGCGCTCTTCCTTTCCTGCTCTTGGGCTCGCTTGTGGCGTTTGCGTATCACACGGAAACGGAGCGCCAGACGGACTTTTCGGCGGACACCCTGCCCGAGGGGATGTCGCGGCTCGGATTGTTCGCTTTGGAGCGCGGGGTCCACGACCGCTGGACGATCGGGACATACACGCTGCCGTGGCTGATCATGCCCTTCACGCAAGCTCCATCGCTCAACGTTTACACGAAGGTGAAGCTCATCGAGACGGGAAAGTTCGCCGCTTCAATCCGAGGGAGCTATTTTTACGTGCGCTTGGTCGACGTAGAAATTTCTGGCTTCGAACAGACCACCCTCAAGGCTTCTGTCATCCCCACGACGGGTGCTGCCACGTACCGCTTCACTGAGCAATTCTCCAGCACTCTTGAAGGCGCTTGGGTGCAGATGATTCTGTCGGGGGATCTAGAGTCCACGAGCGACTCCTCTGCGCTCGGTGCGGGCGCCCAAAGTAATCTTCAGTTTGCCTGGAACAGCGAGTACCGCCTGAACTCCGTCACGGCGCTCAATCTGGTGACGCGCTGGGTGCCTTACGTCACGCCCGCCCGTGTCAACACGACCGCAGAGGTAGATTCTGCTACCTCGGCCGAGATCGAAATCGATGCTTCGGCGAAGGCCGTGCAAAACGCATGGCAGATTCAGCCCTCGGTCACCTTTTCGTGGAAGATCTTCAACCTACAGTTTGGGTTGGGTTACGGAAACTTCATGTTCCCCGGACTCAAGATCGTCGGCGCGCAAAAGGTGTTCATGCCGGACTTGGATTTTTACTTTCGCTTCTAGCGTTCTAGGTGGTTTTCCTTTGAGCTTCGGCAAGGAGAGCCATCGGGGTCGAGGCGCGTGTGCCGGCTAGATCGGCACGAGCCTCTGAAGACATGCGACCCCGCCCGCCAGAGCTCCCCAAGATGTCAGCAATGCGTACCATTTTTCCGTCGTGCTCGATGGTTGCCTCGACCGGGATGTCTCCGTCGACGACAAACTGCTTCATCACGGACAACGAGAGCGGGCCCATCGTCTTACCGTCGGGCAGGGTCACGAGGAAAGTCTTGTCGGGCATCGAGTTTCGGTGGCCCCCCACAGTTCTCTCTTAAGCAAGACACAGAACGGCGCCCGATTCAAATCTACGCAGCGATCAGAGGGCGACTCCGTGCTTTCCTCCGTGTTTTTCGGCCAAACAGCTCAAGGCTCAGCTTTGGGCCGTAGCGCTCAGAAATGGGCTCATCTATTCATATCTGAATAATAAATAGACAAAAAACAGTCTGGTTATGCAATTTTGCATAACCAGACTGTGACCGGAAGCGAAAAGGAGGGGGCGTCAGTAGGCCATCATGGCGCGGTCGACGCTTTCGTACGCGCCTTTGTTGCGCTTCTGATAGCCGCTCGCCTTGGTCTTCTTGGCACTTTCGGCGCGCACCGCTGCGGGCGCTGATTGTGCCACGGCCGCCTCACCGGCTTTCTCATTCAACGTGTCCAGATGCTGGACCACTTTGTGACTCCCCAGACGGGTAGCCAGTGCACGTTCATCTTCGGCCTTCTTGAGGGCGGAATCGAGCTGTCCGCGGTCCCCGGTCCGGATGGCGTCACCGAAGCTCTCCTCAGTGGCGGTAAAGACGTCGTCGAGCATCGCGCGCTCCCAGATCGATTTGTTGATGTTTCTTTCATACTCGTAACGGTTGTCCAGGCATGCCACGCGAGGAAGATCGCCCACGGAGACGACTCCCGGTGAGCCGTGGCGCTGATAGGACAGAGACAGTCGCCCTACGTCGCGCGAGCCTAGATGATGGGTGGGGACACGGAGCGTGAGCCACACGGTGCGTGTCCGGGATGCATAGATGTTGCCGAGTTGCACCACCGAATCCGCGCCGCGACGAGAGATAGGGAGCCCCATGGCGCTTTCGAGCATGACTCCAGCGGCCGGCGAGAAGCGTAGCTCTCCCGCTTGAGCGTAGGTGTTCTTTGCTGAGCTGAGCTCGGCATCGAAGAACTCGGCCAGGTAGTTGAGTTTGGAGAGGTAGTAGAAGGCGCCGCCCCCGGCCGTGGCGAGAGTCGTCATCACGTTTTCGTCAAAGTCGTCGCCGATCCCCATCGTGGTCAGGGCGAGCTGTCGTCCGGCCACGGTTTGCGCGCGTCGGGTCAGTCCATAGAGGGACGAATCTCCGGCATTGGCGAGCCCGTCCGAGAGGAGCAAAAGCCGACCCGGTCGTCCTGAAGTCGAGCCCTCGCTCAGAAGGCGAATGCCCTGATCGAGGCCGTCACTCATGTTCGTGCTGCCGTTGGCGCGGAGGTTGTAGGCAAGGTTTTCGAGATGTCGGCGATTTTCGTCGGTCACGTGCACGACCGGAGTCATGACGCGCGCGTAGGAGTTGTACTCCACGAGCCCAAACCGGTCGTCGGGTCCGAGCCTACGAATGAGCGCGAGGAGAGCTTCTTGAGCGAAGTGCATCTTCTGACCCTCCATGGACCCGGAGGTATCCACGACCACGACGATGTCGCTGGCTTGAGGCATAGAGCCGTAGTCGTCAGCGTCTGCTACGACGTTGACCTCCACGCGGAGGGTTCCGTCGCTGTGATAGAGGACGGCTCCGCGGTCGAGCTGGGCCCGGAGCTTGATGCCCGGCCGGCTCTCTACGCTCGGACCGGGTTGAGTGAAGGTGTCCCCGGGCTGATTCCAGGGGGCTGGTTCCGTGATTCGGTGGTGGTGGGGGCGAGGGCCCCGTGAGGTCTCGGCCTTTGCGCAACTGATCAGTTGCCCGCTCATGAGCAGCAAAAAGACGCCGCTGAGTAAGCTGATGTACATCCAAAATTGTCGTTCAGGTCGGCGCATGATTCTTCTCCGTATTGTGGTTCCGGTCAGGTGTTGCGGTTTCGGTCAGGTGTTGTGGTCCCGGTCAGGTTGAAAAGGCGTTCGGTGTATCGCCCGTCACCTCGATTCTTACGTTCATGGTGCCGGAAAACTCTGCGACCCTGGGAAATCAGTGTGTAAAACTCACGCCGCGCGATTTACATTCGTTTTACGTTTGCTGCCTTCCGCCCGAGGTGTCCCGCGCGCTACAGTTTTGTCATGGCGGAAGCGCGCATTTTGGTCGTGGAAGACGAAGAGAGCATCGGCCAAGGCCTGTGTGACGTCCTCACCTTCCGCGGGCATCGGGTACGCTGGGAACGGGACGGGGCTCTTGCCTTGCGCGCGGCGTCCGAGGAAACTTTTGACCTGTTTCTCTTGGACGTCATGCTGCCGGAGGTGGACGGTTACACCATCTGTGAGCGGCTGCGAGAAAACGGCCTGCGCTCCGGCATCATCATGTTGACCGCCAAAGGCAGCGAGGAGGACATCCTGCGCGGGTTTACCGCCGGCGCGGATGATTACGTGACGAAGCCTTTCTCTTTGCGACAACTGCTTGCGCGGGTCGATGCCTTGATCGGGAGAAGTCTACGTTCTCAGGATGAAGTCCTACGGCTCGGCAGTATCGAAGTGGACGCCGGCCGGGCGCAGCTCTCGGGTCCGAAGGGGACCGAGGAGCTCAGCGCGAAAGAGATCGGCATCCTGCAACTCTTGCTTTCGGAGCCGGGTCGGATCGTCGGGCGGAGACAGCTTTTGCGTGACGTGTGGGAGATGCAGAGCCCCGATGCCGTAGAAACACGCACGGTGGATGTACATGTCGCCAAGCTCAGAAAGAAGCTCAGTCAAGTTTCCTCGGACGCCATCGCCACGGTGCGCGGGCAAGGCTACCGGTTTGTCCCGGACGGAGAGCCATGAGTAAAAAGAGATTGCTCGGGGCCTTTGTTTCTCGCTCGCGTTTACGGGCGGCCTTCTTGTTGCTCGGGGGGGTTCTGCTTTCGGGTCTCGCCTTTCTCTCCCTGACCGTGAGTGAGCGCTTAAAGGAAGCGCGTACGGAGCGAGAAGAGATGGTCGCGTCGCGCGTCTTCGATGAGCTGGAGCGCGAGGTTTCTTCCTTTTTGGAAGGGGAAGCGGCGCGCCCTCGCTACGCTTCCCTTTTGAGTACGGATCCGGCTTCGTGGGCGCCGTTTGTCGTCGGCTATTTCAGGCGAGAAAACGGAGCGGATGATGTGGTTGCCGCTGACGGCATCACTTCTGAAAACCGTCGCCGGATCGCCTGGGCGTTGAACGAGGCACGCCCGCAGCTGGAAGGACAAGCGCGGGTTCCCGCGGCCGTCTTTGAAACTGCTCCAAGGGGCGGCGGCAGTGCGGCGGGGGAGTTCGAGGTGGAGCGAAAAGAGGTTCCCTCCGTCGCCCCCGCTCCCGTTTTGCCTGGAACGAGCGCTTTGCCCAAAAAGAGCGCAGAGAAGCCGCAAGCAGTGGGCTCTTCGGCCCCGCTTTTGGAATCCAAGGGGAAGGCTTCAGGGTCGGACATCATTCAACAGCTGAACCGCGCGCCTGAACGCCGGAAGGCGAACAAGACGTCGGATGAAAACGCAGAGGGGAGTCGAGCGGAGGATCCGTTCGAGGACTACGGGAGGGCGTTTTGAGCGGGCCAGAGCCTTTGACAGGGGTCGATGTCGGCGCGGACACCACGGTGTTCTTTCGTCACACGGAGAGCGGGGTCGAGGGCTTTGTCGTCGACAATCTTCGCCTCGTCGAGACTCTGAAGAAGCGGGTGCTCGACGAGCGCGGGCTCTCTGAAGTGGCAGACTTGTCAGGCCTTTCGGCGCTCAGCCGCTCCTCGTCCCCGGAAATCGTGGGCGGGCATCAGCATCAGTTTTCCGAACCCTTCGCGTCCGTCACTGGGTCTTTGCGTTTGGCGCCGCTCGAGATCCCCTTCACCGAGCAACTCCTTCTGCCGTTGGCGTTGGTCTTGGGAATTTTTATCGTTCTCGGCCTCTTTCTCTTGTTCCGCGTCGTCGATACGCAGCTCGAGTTTGCTGAAAGGCAGAACAATTTCGTGTCCGCGGTGACGCACGAGTTAAAAACGCCCCTCACGGCCATCCGTATGCATTCAGAGATGCTGCAGGAAGGGCTGGTCGAGAGTCCGGAAAAGGCGCAGGAATACTTTCGGACGATCACGACTCAGGCGGAGCGTCTCAGTCGTCTGATCGGAAACGTGCTCTGGATTTCCAATGTCGAGCGCAACCCCGGCGCCGCGCCTGAGTCTGGGGATCTGCGCGCGCCTGTCTTGCAAGCGGCTCTGGCTTTGGGTCCACACGTCGAAAAATCTGGATTTACGCTCGTGCTCGACTTGCCGGAGCTCATGCCTTCCGTGGTGCGTGATCCAGACTCGGTGGAGCAGATCCTCTTTAATCTCGTTGAAAACTCCATCAAATATGCCAAGGACGCCAAAGACCGACGGATCACTCTGGGCGCAGAGGTCACCACAGACAGCGTGAAGCTCAAGGTGCGCGACCGAGGGCCGGGCGTGCCCGACGCCACCCTGCGCAAGATTTTCGAACCGTTCTTTAGAGCGGGCGACGAAATGACGCGCAAGAGTTCTGGCACGGGACTGGGGCTTTCACTGGTCGATCATTTGGCTCGCCGGATGGGGGCAAGGGTGAGCGCAAAGAACGTGGATCCCGGCATGCAAGTCACGATCGTGTTTGCCCTGCCTGTGTCGTCTTGAAGCCTCCGTTCTCGGGTTTTTGGCTCTGCTTACCCGGGGGACTCTTTTGACAAAGTTGCCACGACGGCGCAGTCCATTTGCGCGCTTTTGGCGGCCTGGATGCCGAGAACTCCGTCTTCGATGACGAGGCAGCGTTCGGGGTTTACGTTCATCTCCCTTGCCGCCAGCAAGAACATATCGGGGGCGGGTTTACCGTGAGTGACGTCTTCTGGGGTGACGATGACAGAAAAAAGTTCTTTGGCACCGATCAGGCTGAGGGTGCGCTCGACACTCTTTCGTCCGCTCCCTGACGCGACGGAGAGAGGATGAGTGCGTGCGACGGTCCTCGCGAAGGACAGCACCTCCGGGACGGGTTGTACTTCCGCCACGAGTTCCTCGAAAATCACCTGTTGACGTTCGGCGACGATGTGGTGGTCGAGGGGGCATTGAAATTGAGCGGAGAGTTCTTCCACCGTCTTTTGCATGCTCATGCCCGCGCGGCTCAGGAAGAGATCCCAATCAAACTCAAAGGTGCTTCCCCCTTCCCGGAGCGCCCTTTTCCAAGCCAGGAAGTGCATGGGCATCGTGTCGGCAAGGGTGCCATCGCAGTCGAAGATGTACCCTTCGTAGCGAGTCAGATCTTCTGGAGGTTGAAAACGGGACATGGGGACGGGAGGGAGGGCTTTTAGCCGACGAAGACCCCACCACAAAGGCCCCGAGAAGCCCGGCGCAGAAGAATGCGGCAAGAGGGGGAAGGCTTGCCGGGCCGCGAGGCAACAACCATGCTCCAGCTCCCTCCTCATGAGCCAGACGACCCCCAAACGTGATGACACTGCCGCCCCGGACTTTGTTGCTGAATTGATCCGGAGTGATCTGTCCAGCCAGAAGAACGGACCATGTCTTTTGACCCGCTTCCC
>CAYMQT010000038.1:0-401 GCA_964392575.1 uncultured Polyangiaceae bacterium | reverse complement strand
AGGTACCCGTTGGGCTCGGGAGGGAAGCGGGTACCTGCACATCGGACATGCCAAGGCCATCTGCCTGAACTTTGAGAGTTCGAAGCTAGCGCCCTTTGGCGCGTGCAATCTGCGTTTCGACGATACGAATCCCGTGGCCGAGGACGATGAGTACGTGCAAGCCATCCAGCGGGACGTGCGCTGGCTGGGGTTTGATCCAGGCGAGAGGGTTTTCTTTACGAGTTCCTACTTTGAGCGGCTTTACGAGTGCGCAGTGCATCTCATCGAGCAGGGTCTGGCCTACGTGGACAGCCAAACGCCGGAACAGATCCGTGAAAACAGGGGCAACTACCATAGAGTCGGAGAAAATAGCCCTTTTCGTGAGCGGAGCGTTGAAGAGAACCTCAAGCTCTTCAAAGAAA
>CAYMQT010000037.1:0-34072 GCA_964392575.1 uncultured Polyangiaceae bacterium | reverse complement strand
TGAACCGAAGGAGCGCCTCCTTCAGGAGAGGCTCCTTCGGTTCATTGAGCTAGTGAGTCAAAGAATGGACCAATCATGTAGTACCGAACACATCGAGAACGCTCGATCCTGCATCCAGCTCCTGGGGGACGCCCCACTTGAAACGGAAACATATCGGTCGGAGTCTCTTGCTGTTTTTGATCTACTCGATCCCGATCATACGAGCGGATTGACAAGAGACGACCTCGCCACGCTCAGGGAACAGGCCAGGGTTCCTGCACAGCTTCCCGTTGCCGTTGTCGATGAGTCAAACACTCCGAACGAGGTGGGAAAGCCTCGACACTTCCTCGACTGCGAGTTCGTGGCTATCTACTGGTAATTACAAGCACGTCAACGGACGAGAATGACCTGCTACGCTGCTGGTCTGACAGATTCAACCTGCTCCTCAAGCCAGTCGATGAAATTTCGCACATCACGCTCATTGTCGAAGAAGATGCAGTACCCCTCGAAGTGAACCTCCAAAGGGTACTCTTGTAGCTGCTTCAGGAGCTGCTCTAGGTGAACTCTCATTGAACGCGCAACGTTGTCCATTCGTGCAACGTTGTCCTTTGTGACTTTCACTTCCCAGCTCATCGTCTAGCCCATCCCCCCAGAACCATCGGGTGATGCATGTTGCCTTCCTGTTGGTTGGCGCGCAAGTACCTTCGCCATCGTAGCAGCTGCATCCGCCACGCCATAGAATACGTCAAATGACCGTTTTGGGGTCAGATTTTGCTGTCCCCAATCGTGATCGGGAACTTTTTCATCAAACCAGCGGTCAAATGCGTTGGGTTTCGGCGAGTCGAACGCGAGAAAGCCAAAAACCTGGTTGGTTGTATATGGCTCTGAGGGCATCTCTCGAGGACCACGCAGAGGGAAAGCAATGATCGAACGAAATCCGCAGAGCATTGCTCGATCGATGTACTCGGCATTGCGAACGGGAAGATTCCACGCATCCTGTATGACGATCTGCTGTTTGTATTTCGTCTTCGTTGGCGCGCTGAAAGTTGCATACACAAAAGACTCAGATGCCTGTTGCTCGCTACCTTCGGGGCCACGATTACCGTCCGGTTCTCCAACACGGGCGAGCGTGACGAGCTTCCCATTTCGTAGCGCCTTGACGGTTATACACACCTCGCCGACATCATAGTAATCCTTCACATAAGTGCGAAGGAGGTCTAGAGGGCGGTGCCATTTTACTTCCTGAGGATCGAGCACAGCCCGTCGAACTTCTTCGACAGTGCGGTGCAATACCACTTGAACGCGGTCGCATTTCTGCTCCTCATTGGAAACGGCGCCACGCACCTCCTTTGCTCGGGATCGTTGGTCCCCGGCCAGTTGGTTTTTCGCTGTCGCGACATCTTTCCTTGCTACATTTAGATCATCAGTAACGCGTGAGAGCAGTACGAGGTAAAGGACAGCCAATAGCGTTACAGTGATAAATGTCACCCAAAGATAGAAGACTTCCGCTGAAGCTCGAGGCTCCGACCATTTCTGAAAACGCGACAACAGCTCCCATGCGCCAAGCACCGATGCCAGTGCCGTAAAGGAGCCAAAAATCGTCGTGGCGACCTGGGGGCCTGTGGAGAATAGGTTTCTAGTTATCCAGTTCAGGCTCCGCTTGATCATGTGCTCTCCAGTCACATCAAGTAGACGAGCAAGATTTGGTTTGCAAGCGTCTTTCTCCGCATACCTATGCCCTACGGAGAGGTTCCGTAGGGCATGTTTGTTTGCCGCATTCGATTCGCCTTCTCGAAGCACTCGCAAAGTTGACGGCAAACTTGGCCAACCCGCATCTCCGTGGCAGCTTTCGATACAACACCCGGCGTTTGCACGATGCGCTTCCTACTCGACACCAACATCATCATCGCGGCAGAGCCCACTGCTTCGAATGACGTCGAGGCTGGTTCCGAAATCGTGGTGGAACTGATGAAGCTTGCTCACGCAGGAGGCCATCAGCTGCAGATTCATCCGGCTACGGTAGAGGAGATTGGTAAAGACAAAGACGTTGCGAGACGTGATCTTCGACTCAGTCTCAAAAGTATCCAGCTCTCCCACAGCCTCCAGCAACCGATCCGTCACTCAAAGTGCAGCTCGGTCTTGAAGATCCAGGCGAACACACGGTGGTCGATCTGACGATTCTCTCGGCTCTTAAGGCGGATTGTGCAGATTACTTCGTCACGGACGATCAGCGTCTGAGGAAACGTGCTCGTCGGCTTGGTCTCGGGGAGCGTGTAGTCAGTGCTTCCGACGCTGCGGCAATACTCAGGGCGCTCTTTCCAGCGGTGCCAGAGGCGCCACCACTTGTGCATCCTTGCTACGCGCACGAACTCGATGGGACACATCGCATCTTCGAAAGCCTGCGAGCTAGCTACCAGGGATTCGATGACTGGCTTGCCAAATGCAAGCGTGAGCAGCGGCAATGCTGGACGGTCAAACAGCAGGGCGAGATCGGGGCACTCGCAATAGTGAATGAGGAGCAGGGCCAGGCCTACGGACTTCCCTCTAAAGTGCTCAAGATCTGCACGTTCAAGGTTGCACCTGATCACCGAGGCTTTCGATTTGGTGAACTCCTTCTGAAAACTCTTTTCGACTACGCGTTTGACAATAACTTTTCCACCATGTTCGTCGAAGCTTTTGAGAAGCATGCTGAACTGTTGGATTTGCTTGAGACCTTCGGGTTCGACGACATTGGACGAAAGTCGGAAAAGGGTGAAATTGTCGTCGCCAAGCACTTGGTGCCTGTCGAGGATTACAACACGATTGCCCCATTAGAGTATCATCGAAAGTATGGCCCTAGATATTTCTGCCTAGATGGTGTGACCGTGTTCATCGTTCCCGTGCAGCCGCGGTACCACAAGCTGCTGTTCCCTGTGCAGCAAGCTCAGCTGTCTCTGATTGAAGAGTCCAATCCATTTGGGAACGGACTCCGCAAGGCCTACTTGTCTCATGCTCAAACTAGGAAGATTGCGCCGGGTTCGGTGCTGCTCTTCTATCGCTCACAAGATGAAAAATCTGTCTCCGTGGTTGGCGTTGCTGAAAACACGCTCGTCAGCAAAGACGCTGATGAGATCGCCCGTTTCGTGGGACGACGTACCGTCTACTCTCGTTCGATGATAGGCCAGATGGCGGAGCAAACCGTACTCGCCGTCACGTTTCGTCTTGCGCGGACAATTTCTGACCCATGGTCGCTTCAGCAACTCACGAGTTCAGGTATTCTGAAGGGGCCGCCACAGTCTATTTCCCAGATACACGCCACAGGAATCCCATGGATAAGACAGAAATTGATCGAATCGCTCTGATGTCGATTCACCCTGAGTTCGCCGAAGCTCTATTCGATGGTCGAAAGGCAGTTGAGTTTCGTCGAGTTGCTCCTCGCTCACAAGTTTCACACATCGTTGTGTATGCGACGAAACCAGTAGGCGCGGTGATCGGGGTCCTTGAGGTGGAGCGCGTAGAACGGCGATCACCACAAAACCTCTGGCGATTGTTCGGTCGCGTTGGCGGTATCGACCGAACTCGCTTCTTCGAATACTTCGAGGGCGCAGTGGAAGGTGCCGCGCTTGTTGTTCGGAAAGCGCAGCGATTGAAGCAACCCGTTAGCTTGTCTCAGAAAGGTCTACCCAGCCGCCCTCCGCAGAGTTTTTTATATCTGTCTGACAAGACGTTCGGCGCTCTCGGTCGACTATTGGCAGCGGCATAACCGCTGAGTCTGTATCCCCGGCCCCCTCTCCGAGGTTGATTCGGATGGGCACCGGAGGCTTCAAATCTCCAAGTCGTCCCGTGAGTTCGGGAATTGCGATGACTCCTTGGCTGATTGCGTGGTGCGTCTCGTCCACAAAGTCGCTATTCCAGTAGATCGCGCACCACTGACGAAGGGTGACGAAGCACCAAGGTCAGGTAAGAACGCCAAGCGCTTCCGGTTCTCCTTGGACAGTGGCCCGAAATGCTCTCTGAGCTGTTCTTCGAGAGAAGGCGTTTGCCTTCCTCTCGGCCTGCTTCATGTCCCTCATCCCAGGCGCTGGTCACTGACTCACCGTGTGCGCTCAGGCTCATCGTGAGTTAGGTGCCGCAGCTTGGCTTCTTTGCGACCCAGCCCCCACCAGGCTGCCTCTCGCGAAACTCGGGGCGGAGTTCGCTTCGGGCATTCGGCTTCAAGAGATCGCAAGGGTCGAAAAAGTGGTGAGTCGTCGCCCGGCCGAGGAGCGGTGGCAACTCTCCGACGAACTCATCACTCTGGGGACATCGCGCCCTCCACAAACCACCGTGCGTCGGTATCTCCCGGAAGCAGAGCACCTCCTTCACTCCGCCGTTGCAGTTCGTAGCGACAACGAGGTACTCACCAGGAAGTTCCTCCGTGGGAGTTTGAAGCCGGAGGACCGTATCATGGTGAAACTCACCTTGCTGCCAGTGATCAACAACGGCGAACTCACCCCAGCGAACACGTAGCTCGGCAAGGAGCGCCCCGAGAACCATCTGGGCAGCCAACTGCTGTAACGCCGGAGTGGATTGTGCCTGCATGCAAACATTCTAGCGCGCTTCCTATCGGCGTGCACCTGAGCATCCGGAGCAATCTGCCTTGGAAAGTCGGTTGCCTCGGCGGCAGTACATTGAACACTTGGCAGGACGCCGAGGAAGGCACTATGTTTCCCAGCGTGAAGACGTCCAAAGGCACCAACCTTCGGGAGCAGCCCTGCTACCCGATCTCCTATGCGGCGCATCTGACGCAGGTGCCGAAGTCTACCCTTCGTGCGTGGGTGGCAGGACGAAACACATCCTCTCCCCCAGCGGTCCCAGTCACAAAAACCAGGAATTCTTCTGAAGAAAACAGGCGCCCTACCAACTCGAATCCCGGCACATGTCGCCGAACCTTCGGGCGCGTCATTAGATCAGGGGAGCAGCACAGGCGCCCTCAAGGTAGCGTTGCTGCTTCGCTCGCGTATTCGCGCAGTAGCTCCACCACTTGCACGCTATAGCTTCGATACCACTTCGTTCGACCTAACTCTTGGGCTACGAGGTGCTCGGCGTCGTGTCGCCACGCTTTGATGTGCTCCAGGCTGGGCCAATACGAAAGAGCCATCTCTCGATCGCCTTCCGTCATACTCACGAATTCCGTACAGCCGTATCGCTCAAGGGCGAGCGTACGCAAGCGCTCTGCCATTTGCCCATACTCGTCGTCCAACTCAGCCACCTGAGCCCGAAAGATGACGGCGTACATCAATCAAAATCCACTTTCTTGAGTCCATCCTCGCGGAGGCTGCTGCCCCTGTGACGCGGACACATCATACGGCACGAACCCGCTCCAAAAGAGCGAACACGACCAAGCCGGTGAAACCTCATCCAAAACTATGCGCCCGGTTTCATCGTCGGGAGACGTCGCTTGGCTGTCCGGTTGCGAACGCTGACCCAACACCAACGCACTGTTTGACGATACGAAAACCTTCGCGCCATGAATGCGGAGCGGTGACTCCAATTGAGCCTTGATCCGTCCACCTTCGAGCACCGCGAGGAATTGACCGTGGCACTCCACCGCTGACGGAGCTGAGTCAGTAAAGAACAATGGGCCGCGACTGAGCATGACGCACGTTGTCCCTTCGCCAAAGAGCTGTGTGCACCAAGCTGGGGAGTGCGTCGGAGAGCGCGCAAGGTCTGAACGAATTTGGGCAGCGTCGGTATCTGCTGTCAAAACGCCCTGGGTCTTGGGACGCGAGCTCGACGCTGGGGCATCGCGCGACCCGAAATTGCCCGCAGCGCCCTGGTCGGTGTCTGCCGCGTTCGCTTCACTCGTTGTCAGCGTGATCACCACTTCGTTGATCATCAGAGCGTACTTCCCGGCTCCGGGAGCCTGGCTGAGTGCTTTCAAGAGATCGGCAAACTTCCGAATCTTCTCCGGTGAGTTCTGCGCGGCACCGGCTTTCAATTTCATCGTGCCTTCGCTCTTCTTCCCTTCCACATAGAGCAAAACGCCTTCGGCAATCTCGTCGCATCCCTGAAGCGCGGCCTTTGCGCATTGATCGCTCACGGGTATCTTCAGCACGAGTGAAGCCGACCCTCCGCATCCGCCAGCCCCCAGCACCAATAGACCTAGCGTTCCCCCAAGTGTTCTCATGATCGTCACCAGCTCATAGTCAGTAGTCTCGGAAGGCGTCAATGACATCCCTTGAAACTCCCCGAAATCACCCTCGGCCCGGAGGTGGGTTGCGACTCAACGAAACACTTCGTCCGTCCTGGTCGCCCGTCGTCTCTGGCAGGGCCACGCCTGATCATCTAGTGTCCTAGGCGCGCATCATCGCGGGTGGTTTTATCATCGAGCACGCCATCATCGAGCCCTGCATGATCGAACAATACACTGCATGATCGAGCAATACATCGTGGTGTCTCTGGCTGCGCTCTTGGCGTCGGGGCTCACGCTGTTTTCTGGTTTTGGACTGGGCACGCTACTCATGCCGGTGGTGGCTCTCTTCTTTCCCGTCGATGTGGCGGTTGGTATCACCGCGATGGTCCATCTGGCTAACAACGTCTTCAAGATCGGTCTCTTGGGAAGCAAGGCGGATCGCAGCGTCTTGTTCCGCTTCGGGCTTCCGGCGGTAGTGCTGGCTTTTGCTGGCGCTGGACTTCTGTCATGGATGTCAGAGGTCGCGCCGATTTATCGCTATCATGCTCTGGGGCACGAGCGCAGAGTGTCACCGCTCAACCTCACGGTGGGGCTTTTGATTCTTGGTTTCGTGGCGCTGGAGCTTTGGCCGCGCTTCGCCAAGCTGGCAATTGCTCCCAAGTACTTGCCCCTGGGTGGTGCGCTCTCCGGTTTCTTCGGTGGTCTGTCTGGTCATCAAGGCGCTTTTCGAAGCATGTTCTTGATCAGGGCGGGCCTAGAAAAAGAAACCTTCGTGGCCACTGGGGTCGTGCTCGCCGTGATGGTGGATGTGGCGCGACTGTCCATCTATGGCCTGGGAGTCGTCTCTGGGCCGCGTCAGATAGCGTGGCCACTGGTGCTCTCTGCATCACTAGCCGCTTTCTTCGGCGCCTACTTAGGAGCCCGGCTGCTCAAAAAGGTGACCATCCGTAGCATTCAGCTCATCGTGTCAGGGCTCTTGGCAGCAGTGGCTCTCGGGCTTTTGAGCGGCCTCCTTTGAGTCGTTACCCAAGAACTCCTGACAAGGGGCCAGAAGTGGGCTCGATGCCAAACCCCGAGGCCATGTGTCCGAAGGCATGCATCACGGAGGTGTGCAGCTTGTGAGCGCTCTGCGCGGTGTTTCCGAACTCGAGATACTGTCCGCTTTGAATGCCGAGGTTTTTGCCGCCGATGAGTAAGTACTGCATGTCTCGTGGGTTGTGGCTGTGGTTGGTGCCGCTCTCCACGCCCCAGTAAATCAGCGTATTGTCGAGCATGCTGCCGTCTCCTTCAGCGGTCGATGCGAGTTTGTGAGCCAGGTGTGCGATCTGGTCCGCAAACAGTTTGTCAAATTGAATGAAAGCCTGACGCGAGGTCATCGTCTGGGTACCGACAGTGACCGAGTCATTGGTGCGGCTGACGTGGGCGACGTTGTCGTGCCAGCTATTGTTGTTGGTGGGCGCGCGTAAACCGTACATGCCGTTGTGGTGACTACCTGAAAACCCCATGGTGAGACCTGCGACGCGAGTGACGTCGCAAGTGAAGGCATTGGCGATGATGTCAGCCTGCACTTGTGCCCAGCGCGTGATGGCGTCGGCGTTTCGATCATCTTGGTTGACGCCGCTGGTGTCCGTGGGTTCGCACACACCACCGACGAGTTCTGGATCGCCGCCCCCGTCGACAGGGCCCAAAAGACGTGTTTCAAGCTCCAAAAGGGCGCTCACATGTGCTTCGAGTTTTTCCTTTTCCGTTTGTCCGAGGAAGGTCTGGATCTTGCGAAGTTCCGCCAAATTTCCCTGTAAAATGGACGTTTTGAGCGCCCGCCGTGCTTCGGCAGCTTCATCCACTCCGGGGTCCACAGGCCCGGTTTCTCCATCAAAGGTCACGTTGCCAAAAATATCAGAGAAGGCGCGCGCGGGGTTTGGTTGTGAGGCGATGGGCTGACCGGGTCCGGAGTAGCTGATGACGCTGCGCTTGTCCGTCCCGCCTCGATTGCCAGCAGCGAGGTGAATGCTCGCGATGGGGGTGCCGCCACGAATATCGGACTCCTTGAGCAACACCTGATCGATCGAAGGACCATTGGCGTAGCGCGACGCATCATCAAAGAACCGTTGACCGGTGAACAGCTGAACGACCCCGGCTTCGTGATGATTGTCCGTGGTCCAGCTGTGGTCGATGCGTCTCGGAAACAGCATGTGCTGCTCCAGACCGGCAAAGCTGCTCAGGGGTTCGTTCAAAGTGAAGCTCTGAGGGTTAGCTCCAGCAGTCGGCCACCACTCGGGCGGATGAGAGTCCGGAGTGAACACCAAAACCAAACGCTTGGGGATGTTTCCGACAGTCTGCGCCTCCAAACGACGCGAGCGCAGAAAGGGAGCTAAAAACAAGCTACCGAGCGTCGTTCCGAGCAGGGCGCGTCGGGACATGCGATTGAATTTTGGCATCTGCATCATTGGTCGACTCACCTTCGTAGGGATCAAAGGTCTTTCGCCTCGGGTTCGAGACGAGTCCGCAAGAGCGTGCTCGGGGAACTGAGGATGGCTCCGAGGAGATCGGACATCGTACCGTCGGAGCGCAGAGTATCGAGGCCGGCCACAATGGGTGGGAGACCGCGATCCTCGCGCTCGCGCGTTCCATTTTCGGAGCGCACCGCGGAACTCGCGAGGCCGAAGTAGAAGCGGAAGGCCTGGCGCGAGAGGCATTCGCGGACCCAGTCGCTTTCCGCCAGCGCCTCAGCAAGTTGCGTGTGATTCTGAAGGACGGGGACATCGACGTCGGTGCTGACCAGCTCACCCGACGTGTCGATGGGGATACCGTTTTGCGCGGAGCGAAAGCGACCCATTTCATCGAGACTTTCGAAGGTCATGCCCACGCCATCAATCTCGGAGTGGCAGCCAGCACAAGAGGGGATGCTCGCGTGAAGTTCGTAAAGTTCGCGCGTGGTTTGAGGCTGTTCACGCTCGGCCACTTCGCCGATGTCCGGAATCACCGGTGGCGCAGCGAGGTCCTGGCACAGGATCCGCTCGCGGATGAACACGCCGCGCAAGGTGGGAGACGTAGCGCCTTCTTTGGAGTTGGTGGAAAGAATCGTACCGAGTGAAAGCACGCCGGTGCGATTCAGATCAGCATTCGCGCTGGACGCTTCGCTCATGTAGAAAGCACCGAGGGGACCCGAGGGAAGGGGCACCGGGCTGATGAGAAAGTCTCTCAAGCTGCCATCCATGCCTGCGTGCTCTGCGAGAAAGGACAACGTTTCGTCGAGCATGGCGCCTCGTACATCCTCGAACGCGGCCAGGTCCTTCCGCACGATCTCAGGATCGTCGAACTCGCCGATTTCAAGCCATTCCAGCATGAACTTCGTGAGTTGTGCGGTCGCAGCTGGTCGCTTCAGGAGATCTGCAATGATGGCTCCCAAAGATTCGGCCTGAGCCAGTTCACCACGCGCGGCAGCTCCCATCAGCTCGGCGTCGGGGGGCTCGTCGAGAATGCTATACGAGAGAAAGGACGCCACTTCGAACTCGCTCAGGGTGAAGTCTTGCTGCTCGGGATCGTCACCAATTTCCGTGCGATACAAGAAGTGCGGCGAGGTGAGGAGGGCCCGCAGAGTGTTGCGGTAGCCAGCGGCGGGGTCAGCGAGCGCTTCTGCGTTGGCCTCTGCCAAATCGAAGAGAGCGGCGAATCTCGCTTGATCCTCGGCGCGGGCAGGGCGTCGAAACGCCTTTTGGATCGCGCTCGCGATGAAGTCATCGCGGCACGTCGCATCCGTTTGGCCGCACGGACTGAGGGCCGTCAGCTGTTCGGCGGTCAGAGCGTCGGTGATTTCTTCCGCGACGCGGTAATAATCGTCGGCCAGCGCCACAGAGACGAAGCCGGAGAGCGCCAAGTTGTGAAACACCCCGCTGTTGACTTCATCTTGGAGCCTAGCGGTGCCGCTTTCGTCGTGGAGAGACACCGGGACACCCAGAAAAGCCTCGACGGATCGGCGATACTGTTCGTTCGACAGTTTCCACGTTCGCGCTTGGAGGGCAGCTGACGCAGCGCTCGGCGGGTCGTATTCGAGTTCGCCGGTGTTGTCGTCACCGTCGCCGTTGCCGCTCCCTTGACCGTTTGGTCCGCCTTCTCCAGATCCGGTGGAGAGAACCCCCGTGCATCCGGCGAGGCAGGCGACGAGCGCTGGCAACGTGATCTGAAGGCCTCTTCTCATTGTCTGTTAACCTGTGGCACCTCGGTCGTGCGATCGGTCAGACACGGATGGAAAAAGCTTCAGATTCTGTTCTGTCTATCTATCTTCGTGCAGACTGGAATTGCGGAGAAGGTAAAATGAGTCAACGGGCACGACGCCTTTCACTCGCAAGCGACGACTGTCACCTGATAGTTGATGGGGGAAGAGATTTCCGTGATGGAGATGTCGTACGTCGTCCCCACCGTGAGTTTCCACCCCGAGGGAATGAAAGAAATCGCGTAGGTTGAGCCGTAGCCCGACTGGAGCTGAGTCACGGTGACGGGAAGCGGGTTGCCTCCGGCAGTCACGGAGACTGAAGCTCCGGCTAAATTGATGGTGTCGCTTTGAACACTCAACCCCGTCTCGTCCAGAGTGCGATTCCAACCGTCGGTGGCCGCTTCGATAGGAAAAGGACCAGGAGGCGGCCAGGCGGTCCATGCTTTCCCTGCATTTTCACTCGTCCCCGTCCACATGCACGAGTAACTTCCCGTAGAACCGATCCCGATCGGTCCGAGCCGGTTCGAGAGGATCCAGCGCCGATGCCCCAAAGTCGTAGCGTTGCCGGGATCGACCAAGTAGAGGGGCACGGCACGCACGGCGCCCGCACCTGCAATGCAACTGCGACTCGCGGCTTCGGCTCCGTCGGCCGTGTAGCACGCCCAGCTCGTACCCGGTGAATGACTCAAGCTGTTCTGTGCGTGCATCATCAAGGCGCACTGCTGATCGTCTTGATTGTATTGAGCACTCGTGGTGACAGCGGGAAGGTCTGCCATCCAGCGCGCCAAATTGACGAGACGAAGCGCGTTCTCTCGGGAAGAAGCTGACATGTCGCCCGCCGTGCACGAAGCCGTAGAGCCAGTCCACCCCGATTCGGACATGTCCGCTCGATCAGCGTTCCAACGCTCGCACATCGCCTGCTCTTCCGTCAGCTCTTTACCTGAACCGCCCTCACCCGAACCGCCCGTACCTGAACCGCCCGTACCCGAACCGCCTGTGGGTGAGCCATCGACACCACCGGTCGCGGCGGCTCCCCCCGTCTCTGTTTGATGCGCGCCACCACTTGAAGGCGCAGCTCCGCCCGTCGACAGTCCATCCCCATTCGAGCCTCCAGTTTCTCCCGCATCTTCTTGGCCGTCGGAGTCCGTCGAAGACGAGTCGTCGTCCGCGCCGCTCCCACAAGCACCCAGAACCTTGCGCCCCAGAAGAAAATATATTTTATATTTCTTCAATTTCCGCTTTTCCGCCCAAGAAACGCCACTCCTTCGGCCGATTCTGCACACCTGTCCGGCCGGCCGTGCTCCACGCTAGCGCCATGGCCGCCTTTCGCCCCACCGCCGTTCTTCGCCCCACTGCATCTGAGTTTCTTCGTTTATCGGTTTTCCTTTTGGTGGCCTGTAGTCCTTCCCCCTCGGGAGAGGACGCTCCCCCTGAGGGCGGTGATGGCGATTCGAATGAACCCGCCCCGAATCGAGTCGTGGGTTACCTGCCCACTTACCGCAACCTCGATCCCGCAGGGATCCATTTGGACGCGCTTTCGCATCTGTGCATCGCCTTCGCCAACCCCACCGGAGAAGGAAACGAGAGCGATTTCGAACCAAGTGCGCAAGCGCGTATCGCTCCTTTAGTGGAGGCCGCTCATGAGCGCGGGGTTCAAGTTTTGGCTTCCATTGCGGGCGGCACTAAGGAGCAGGGTGAACTCGTCGGCGCGCAAATCGTTCCCGAACAAGTAGACGCCTACATCAGCGGGCTCTTGAGCTTGATGGCTCGCTACGATCTCGACGGGATCGATGTCGACATCGAAGGCGCAGCCATCACCGAGACCTATGAGCCATTTGTAAAGAAACTGCGCGCCGCTCTGCCCTCTGACAAACTCTTGACGGCCGCTGTCGCCACCAAACACGGCGGGCCTGTCCCGAAAGGTGCTCTCTCTGAGTATGATTTCGTCAACCTCATGGCGTACGACCACTGCAGCTGGGCTGACGATCCTTGCGTTCAGGCCTCCCTCGAAGGCGCCCAAGAGGATCTCGATTACTGGACAGGACAAAAGGGCGTCCCCCGACGCAAGCTCGTACTAGGGGTGCCTTTTTATGGTTGGTGTTGGGGCTGCAGCGAAACCCAGTCAGCCCTCACCTACGCGCAAATCCTCGGCCAGTATCCAGAGGCAAAGACCGACGATTGGATCGAGAACGGGAACGTCACCATCTCGCTCAACAGCGAGAGCACCATCCGCGAAAAAACCGAGCTCGGCCAAGAGTACGGCGGCCTCATGATTTGGGAGCTTGGGCAAGACGCGGCCGGAGACGATTCGCTCCTCGGTGCCATCGCGGAAGTTGGTGCCACTACGGAAGAACAGTAAATCGCGGATTTTTGAGCTTTCGCTGAAATAGTTCCTTGAATATTGGGAATATTAGTACCAATATTCAAGGAACTATGATCACCCGCACCAAAGACATCGACGCGGTCCAGCGCAAGCTGCGCTCGGCTCCGGTCGTCGCGTTGCTGGGAGCACGGCAAGTGGGCAAATCGACGCTGGCACGGCACTTGGTGGAAACTGGGTTCAAGTCCCATCACTTTGATCTGGAGAGCCCTCGTGATCGGGCGCGGCTCGAGGATCCGCTGGGAGCCCTGGAGGGATGCGAGGGTTTGGTCGTGCTCGATGAAATCCAACTCACACCGGATTTGTTCCCGGTGCTTCGGGTGCTGGCGGATCGCCCTGATACACCGGCGCGATTTTTGGTGCTCGGCAGCGCTTCGCAAGCCTTGCTCCAACAATCGTCAGAGTCACTGGCGGGTCGCATCGCCTTTCATTACCTGGACGGCTTCGCACTTGACGACGTGGGGAGCGAGCATTTCGATGAGCTCTGGTTGCGGGGCGGTTTTCCGAAATCATATCTGGCAGAAACCGATACGACGAGCCGCGACTGGCGAGAAGACTTCATTCAGACGTTCTTGGAGCGGGATCTTCCTCAGCTTGGAGTGAGCACCCCTGCCCCTACACTCAGCCGCATGTGGAGAATGCTGGCTCACTACCACGGCCAGGTCTGGAACAGTTCCGAGCTGAGTCGCGCGTTTGGAACAAACCACAAGACCGTAAACCGGTATCTCGACCAGCTGATCGCCACGCTCGTGGTCACGAAACTGGAGCCGTGGTTCGAGAACCTGGGAAAACGGCTCGTTCGTTCACCGAAAGTGTACGTCCGAGACAGCGGGCTCCTGCACGCGCTGCTCGGCATCGAGCATTTGGAGGACTTGTACGGTCACCCCAAAGTCGGTGCGTCGTTCGAGGGATTTGCTCTTTCGCAGGTCGTGCGTGTGCTGGGGGCACGCGCTTCAGAGTGCTTTTTTTGGGCGACGCAAAGCGGCGCCGAGTTGGACCTGCTCGTCGTCCGCGGAAACCAGCGACTAGGCTTTGAATTCAAGTGCACCACGGTGCCCCGCACGACGAAGTCCATGCACTCCGCGTTGAAAGATCTTCGACTGGATCGTCTGGACGTCGTTCACCTGGGTGAGTCCACGTTTCAGTTACAAGAAAACATCCGAGCGTTGTCAGTCAAACGCCTGCTTCAGGACCTCTCCCAGCTGGAGCACGCATGACCTGCGTTCCAACGAGCTGATATTCAATGAGCGCCCAGGACCCCGAATTCCTCGCGCGCGGGGTCCCATTCAAAGAGCTCTACCTCGCCTAGATCGTAGAACCAGGCGTGGATGTGGAGCTCGCCGCTTGCGCATTTCTCACGCACGAGCGGGTAGCTCAGCAGATTATCGATCTGACGCCGGGTGACGGCTCGCGTTGCCTCGTCCACGCCGGGAAAGTGCTCGAGCTCACCGGCCACGTGAGCGGCGTGCCGCGACCAAGCATGCAACGTCTTCAGTTCGGGAGGGAGTTTGCCGCCCTTGAGCGCGGAAATGGCGCCGCATTTGCTGTGCCCGCACACGATGATCGTTTTCACACCGAGGACGCCGACGCCGTACTCTACGGCCGCTCCTTCCTGCGGCATGGTGTCCATGCTTGCGGGCGGGACCAAGGCTCCGATGGCGCGGACGATGAACAGATCGCCGGGATGTGAGCCCATGAGCAACGCCGGATTGATGCGACTGTCGGCGCAAGTGATGAACATAGTGTGCGGATGCTGGCCGTCCGCGAGCTGGGCGAAGAGCGAATCGTAGTGGTCGCGCATTTCCTCTCGGAAGCGGGCGAGCCCTGCCAAGAGTTGAGGCCGTGCGAGCCGCAAGCCGGGTCTGTCCAGGATGGCGTCGAGAGCGCGGTCATTGGGGGCCATGGCGTGGGCGAGCACGTTCCGCTCGACGCCCGCCGGCAATGGGCGCTCGGTTTCGTCGGCGCGTTGCAGCATCGCTTTGACCGGAGCCGAGGGGCCGAGCAAGGCCACACGACCGCCACGTCCACGCCACTCGTCGGCGATGCTGAGTAGGGAGAGGGCTCCGCTGCCGTCCATCGTGACCACGCTGCGCATGTCCACCACGAGTCCATGACTTGGATCGAGCGGAGCGAGTCTGGCGCGAAGGCGCTCTTTTTCGAGGCCCGCCAGAAAGGTCAGCGGACCGCTGATGGTGACCTGATGAGGTCCATGTGGATCGGTGCTCGGTTGCACGAGAGCCCGCGTGCGCGTCATGCGCAGGGCGACGAGGCCGAAGGCTGCCGCAATCCCCATCAAAAGGCCGGTGGTGATGCCCGACAGCACCATGACGACGATGACGGCGATGCTGATCCCGAACTCCAGAGGCGACACGTGGGCGAGGGCGCGCAGCGGGCGGGGATCGAGTAAGGGCACAGCCACCGCGACGGCGATCCCCGTGAGGGCGGCCAGGGGGATGTACGAGAGGAGGCGAAAGGCACCGATTGCGAGGGCGAGAAGGACGATGGCCTGAACCAACGCTGGTCGACGGGAGCTCACGCCGAGCCGAATCCCGAGAGCTGACCGCGCCACGAGTTGTGTAGCGGGCAGACCTTGGAGAAAGGTGAGGACGATTGTCGCCAGACCGTTGCCGATGAGTTCCTGATCGGGGTCGGTGCGTTCGGTGATACCGACGTCGGCTTTGAGTCGTTCGAGAGCCGCCGTGTTGAGCGTGGTGGCGAGGGTCATGGCCACCCAGAGCTCGAACACCGCGGTCAATAAGGTAGGTAAGGCACTGGCTTTTGGTACGGGAACGCGGGGCGTTGGGAGGGCATCCACCTCGTACACCATAGGAACATCCCACCCTAGGCCGTGGACCGCCAAAGACGCTGCGCCGAGAGCGAGGAACGCTCCTGGGATCTTCGGGTGAAAAAGCCCGAGCGCACCCAAGAGGCCCGATCCGATGGCGATGGCCAGGACCGTGGCATCGAAGTGCGATAGGGCAGTGGTGAGGCCGTCGATGGTGACGCCTTCGTGGGCCGCGAGGCCCAGCGTGCCTCCGAAGGTGTAAGGCAGCTCGCGGAGCAGGATGACCAAGCCGATGGCGAGTACGCAGGCGCGTAGGATGGGCAGGGGAGCCAGACGAGCGAAACGCCCGAGGCCCAGCGCTCCCGTTGCGACGTGGAGGAGTCCCACCAGCGCGAGCACCATGCCGAAGCCATCGAACCCATGCTTGGCCAGGATCGAGGAGGAAACGAGCGTGCTCGTGAGCCCGGGCCCGGACAGTGCGATGCGGGTACCGCCGAGCAGCACACACACGAGACTTCCGATGGCGGCACTGAGCAGACCGGAGGAGGCCGGCGCTCCAGCGAAGCTGGCCAGCAGAATGGAGAGCGGGAACGTGGTGGCCGCGAGTAGAAGCCCTTGCTCGAGCTCTCGCCCCAAGTCGTGTCGGCTCAAAAGCTCTCGCCACTCGGTGGATCGGGCGCGGTAACCGAGGTCCGGTCGGAATACGAGAAGCTGGAGGCGGTCGCTCGTGGGCATCACGGGCACGTTTACACCAGTTTCTGGCTCACGGCAGATAGTAGTGACGGAAACGCTCGATCCCCGACACGTTCTCGGTGGCGAAGGTGTGGAGGTCCCCCAGGTTGTCGTAGAGCACGATTCCAGGAGGAGCTTTGCGCACGGCTTCGAAGTGGCCGGTGTTCCCGTTGATCTCGTAGATGGTGTTTTCGTAACGGGTGGGGTTGCTCCCTGATAGATGCTCTTCACGCACCACTTGGATCGTTCCGCCAGGATCGATCAGGAACGTGCCATCGGGCATGCGTTGGGTGCCCGGCGTAGGACAACCCTCGCTCACCCACGCGCCCCCTGCCGGCTTATAAGCGTAGAAGTAGCGTGTGGGGGACACGCAGGCGTACTTGGCCCAGATCGTGTTGTCGGGGGTGATGGCGTAGGCGGTCGGTCGGTTCGACAACCCGGAGACAGTCGACCAACCTCCGCCAGGCGCTCGCACGCGCAGGACATAGCTGCATCCGCCACCCTGCCAATCATAAGCGCATGGTGAGACGATCGCCTGCACGCTGCCGTCGGTTTCGTCCACGACGAAGGACCCGGTGTAGGCGACCCCCAACGGGTGCTGGAACGCGGTCTCCGCTGCGCTCCACGTCGTTCCGTTCAAGGTGAGGTACTCGATGTCGTGCACCACGGTGTCCACTTTGCGGCGCATGGCGTGCAAGATGCCGTCGTTCGAAGCCCAGTAAACGGAATAGATGGTGTCGCTCAGGGGACTGGCCACCGTGACCCAGCTACTCCCGTTCCATTTTGCGATGCTGGCGGTCGACACGCGGAACAGGTGCTGACCATTGGGGCTTTGGTAGAGTGTGCCCAGCGCTCCGCTGGGGCCGGGTGACCAACTGCCGGTGTTGCCGATGAGGGACTCGTTCCCGTACAGGCCCAGGTAGAAATCCCCGGAGGCTAGTCGCACGGCCTGCTGTACCCGCGGGTTGTAACTGTCCCTGCGCTCGGACGCGAACTCACTGCAATGCCGCGTCTCCGTATCACAATCGTCGCACGCGCCGCACTCACCGCAGCTACCGCCGCACACATCGCTGCCGCAATTGCTCAAACAGAGCCGGGGGCAACGCTCGGTGACCAAAGGCCAAGTGTAGTTGCTGGTCTTGTGGACAATGGTGCGGAGTCCGCCGTCCTGTCCGACGGCCACGTCGAAGGCGTTGCTCGCTGCTCCCGTTGCTCGCCATAGGTTTTCGCCGTAGCGGTGGTAGGAGTAGCCGTTCAAGGTCACCGCACCGATGCTATCGTCCCAATAACGGACGGCCTTCGGAGGATCTTCGTTGCTGGCGGTGCCGAGCGTTTCCTTCACCGGCGTTTGCCCCGGTGCGAAGCGTGCCATGAAGGCGATGTTTTGAGGGCCGAGGTACGTGTACCTGGGGATGTTGACCGCGTTGTAGAACACCAGTGCGTTGCCGTTATCGTCCAGGATCAGCGGAGCGGGGGAGGTGAGCGCGCTCACCATGGTGGTGGTATCGGCGGTCCAACTGCCGCCGCTGGGTTTGGTCGTGTAGATGGCGTTGTAGTAGCTGGCCTGCCTCTCCAGGCGTGTCCCCACCATCACGTGCAGAGCGCCGTCTGTGTGCACGGCCAAGCTTGTCATCATGCCCGACCAAGCGTTCCTCGGGAGATTGTGCGCGAGCTCGCTCGTCCATGGCACGCTCCCGGGGAAAGCGACGCGCAGTTGGTCGGGGTTGGGTACGGTGTCCACGTAGGCGACGACGGGATTGCCCGAGGGATCGAGAGCGACCGATGGTGCCGCCGCAGCGTTCAAACTCACCAGGCTCAAGGTCACGGTGTCGTCTGGGGTGATCGTGGCCAAGCGGGGGGTATTCGAAGCTCCGATGTACGCGACGTAAGCGGTGCCGTCCGGGCGCACGGCAAGCGAAAAGTCACTCGCGCTCTCGATGTTGATGCGGAACCAGCCCAGCGAGCCCCGCTTGTAGAGCTGCACCGTGTTGCCTTGGAGTTCGGCGACGATGGGTCGATCGTCCCCATCGAGGGCCATGCGGAAGGAGCGGCCCGATGAAGTGGCGTTGCTTACAGGCAGATCTTCTGACGTCGAGCCGGGAAGGCACGCGCCGCTGAAACAACCTCCGGCACAATGCGTGACGATCTGAGTGTACGTGCAGGTGCCGGCCGCGCAAATACCCACGGGCGCGTACGACACGAGGGTGGTGCCGTCGGCCTTGCAGCTGGAAGCGGGCGGATGAGTGCAACCGTCTGCACATGAATCCGCGCCTACGCAGGTGCCGCTCTCGCAGCTCGCGCAGGTGGTTTCCATCGACTGATGAACACATACGCCTTGCAGGCACACGCCTGCGCCGTCGGGTCCACGATAAGTCGTGCCATCGACGCATATCCCCGGCTCGCCGGGCGTGCACATCACACCGTTGCAGAGATCTTCGCCGTCGACTGATGGGGTCGTGTCCTCACAGACATGGCCGCCATCGCCATCGCCATCGCCGTCGCCGTCGCCGTCGCCATCCCCGGAATGGCTACCGCCCGATCCATCGCCGTCGCCGTCGCCATCGCCATCGCCATCGCCGTCGCCGTCGCCATCGCCAGAATGGTAGCCGCCCGATCCATCACCATCGCCGTCGCCGTCGCCATCACCGTCGTCGTCGCCGTCGCCATCACCGTCGCCATCGCCATCGCCATCCCCGGAGTCGCTGTCGCCGGAGTCATCCGATCCCAGATCCTCGTCTTCTTTTCCATTTCCGTCAGGAACAGAATCGGTGCCACTGCAAGCGGCGCTGAAAGCAAAAAGAATGAAGCCGAATGATGAACGTCGGGGAAAAAGCATAGCAGCCGACTATTTTACCACGGTCTACTGGGCTTGGGTAGGGTGGGTAGGCTTACCTCCCGTTTGCGTCACACTGCATAACCGACCACCTGGAGCCCAGGGATCCGTAGAAAGTGCTCCGTGTTTCGCGTCACGATGGGGATTTCTGCTGCCCTGGCGCTGCAACCGATCCACAGATCGTTGCTGCCGATGAGCAACCCTCGTCCTCGAAGTTTGCGGGTGACACGCGCATACAGTCGAGCCACCTCACTCGTCACGTCGAGGATCTTCAAAGAAGCCACCAGAGCCAGAGCCTCGGCTCCGTCTGGATCGTCGAATCCTTCCAGATACTCACCTAGCGCTACTGACGGCAGGAACAGATCGGTATCCTGGTGAACTCGTAAAAACGCCAAGGCCCCTCGCTCGGGTCCCCTCGCTCTTCGCTCATTTTGAAGATCGATGAGAAACGTCGTGTCGAGAGCTAACCGTTCCATGAATCATCCGGCGCCTTATCTCCGCATTGTGCTCGTTCGAGACGTTCCAACACGGCTCTGGACAAGGGGGGTGCAGTTTCCCAGGCTTGGAGCAGTGCTGCTCCCGTCGAGCGAGACTCATCCCAGCGTCCACGCTTGATGACCTGCGAGAACGACTCATCCGGGCGCAATCTGGCCCTGCGCAGGCGCTCGTAGGCCGCTAAATCGATGGAGATGGTCTTGGTCGCCATGCATGCATGGTACGTGTATGCATGGTCTTGTCAAGGAGAACACCTTGCCCTTGCCAGTTATGAGATGCGCTCTAGGCGTCAACGAGCTTGATGAGACGGTAGACCATCACTTCCTGGTCTCGTCCTTTGACCTTGATCTTCTTCAGAGGCTCGGCCACCACATGGTCCTTCACCTGGTTGTAGAGATCTTCGGAAACGACCACATCGCAATCGAGCTCTTTCGTCATTCCTTCGAGCCGGGAAGCGAGGTTCACGGTATCTCCGATCACGGTGTACTCCATGCGTTCGGAATGACCCATGTTGCCCGCGATGACTTGACCCGAATGAAGGCCGATGCCCGTGCGGATCTCCGGCAATCCGCGCGCCCGGAAGCCTTCGTTGATCTTGGTGAGCCTTTCTCGCATGGCGAGAGCCGCGCGCACCGCGTGCAGAGGGTCTTCAGGCTCGGGGACGGGGGCGCCGAAAACCGCCATGATGGCGTCCCCGATGAACTTGTCCACGACGCCGTGGTGATGCATCACGCTCTCGACCATGCCGCTGAAGTACTCGTTCAAGAAATCGAGCAGCTCGCGCGGGTCCATGTTCTCGCTGATGCTCGTGAACGAACGGATGTCCGAAAACAGCACCGTCACGGGCACGAGTTCACCGCCGAGTCCTTGGTCGCTTTTCATCAAGTGATCCGCGACCTGACGGGTGACGTAGCGCCCGAAGGTCTCCTTGAGACGGTCGCGCTCCTGAAGCCCTTTGATCATTTCATTGAAGTCCAGAGCCAGGGCCTCCATTTCGTCACCTGTGTGAAGGACGGGAGCGTTCACGTATTTGCCCCCTTTGACCGTGCGTGCCGCGCTGGCGATGTTGGTGACGGAGCGCCCGAAGCGTGTGGCAAAGCGGAGCGCCAGACCGAGCAAGATCAGCGTCGCCAGACCGAGGAGCTTCAGCTGCGTGAAAAAGTCCGCGCGCGCCGCGGCGCGCAGGGCCGTGACGTCCCGAGAAGCCGTGAGTTCGACGCTGAGCCCCGGTCGCTGCAAGTCCTTGGGTTTGAAGGTTTCGACGGCGAAGAGGTGCTTCTGATCCTCCTTGAAGACGACTTCTTCCTTGATCGTGCGCAGCTCGGGAGCCGGATGGGCCTCGGTGCTGGCTATCGGCTTTCCGTTGACCGAAAGCGCCAAGTCAGCGCCCAGGTTGCGTTTCAAGTATTCTGTGTAGCTATCTGTGACGAAGGAAAAAATCGCCACCGAGCCGACGCGTTTCTCTTCGTGGAGTACGGGCGTACCGACCACGAGGGCAAACTGCTCCTGTCGCTTGCCGGCTTCGTCCTTGGTGGTGACGGCGACAAGCCCGAAAAGTTCATCACCTTTCAAGAATTTTGCTGTCTCGGATCCGGGTTCAGTCACCACGGAGGGTCCGCCATTTCGCGGAGACAGGGCGATGACGGCGAGACCGTCCGCATCCGCAATGACCACGGCGCGATGCTTGTACGCCGTGCCTAGCCGTTCTGCGAAGCGGGTCGTGCGCTCCTGATCCTTTTTTGAAAGAGCGCCAGTGAACCAGGCACTCTCTGTGGCAAAGGTCAACGCAGTGCGTGCGGTCTTCTTGTACTCAGCGGTCAGTTCGTCGAATTCGGAGCCCACCTGCTTGATTTGGTTGCCTGCTTCTTCGAGCAATTTGCGCTCCACCGCCCGCTCGTTGACGATAGCGCCGACGATGGCCGGTAGAAACGAACCCAGCACCAACGCGAACAGTTTCAGGCGGACGGAAATCATGGTCGAGGCGAGTGTCCTGGATTGTGGAGCGAGGCGCAACGTCGTGGGCGGACTGTCTTGATCCGCCGTCCTGATCCCACCCTCCACTGATCCACCTCGCTTGTGTCCCGCCCCTGCGGCGGGCGCGGTGGAAGGCACATCACCGCCTCACCTGCCTGCGATCATGACGCGTGAGATTGCGCTAGGGTAACCGGTATATCGTGAGAAGTA
This sequence comes from uncultured Polyangiaceae bacterium, assembly GCA_964392575.1. Lineage (GTDB taxonomy): Bacteria > Myxococcota_A > Polyangia > Polyangiales > Polyangiaceae > NIC37A-2. The sequence goes on along the minus strand of CAYMQT010000037.1, from coordinate 12,317 downwards.
GATCGCACGGCAGTCACTGCTCAGGGCCGGGCTGATGTCGGTCGAGCCGATGGGAGGTGGCGCGATCTCGGCCGTCGGGGTGTCGTACGCTTGGGTGTCCTCATTCCATCGAGAGACGGCGACTTGCCTGCCGGTGGATGTGCCGGTGGACGTCGGGGTATCGATGACTCCCCATAGCTCGAAACCGTCTGGAGAGGGTTCGGGGTTGGTCATGGTGGGAGAGCCGGGTGTGATCTCGGCAGGACCGAACGATTCGTGAACGGATCCTCGCTTGTACCGGAGAACTGCGGTGATCGAGGGGTCAAGGGTCGTACCATACGCCGTGAGTTCGTCGCGGGTGAGACCGAGAGAGATCCCCACTTCACCGACTACCGCCGGTGGAAGTTCGAAACGAGCTCCTTGCGAGCGGCGTTCGAAGACGAGAAGGGGCCCGGTGGCGCCTGGCTCGAAGGCAAACGCGCTACAACCGATGTAGAGCCTCAGGCCATCGTAGCTGAGGTCGAGGGCGGCCAGATGCGTTCCTTGTCGTACCGATTCGCAAGCGGTCGCGAGGTCCCACAGGATCACGGGTTCGCCGAAGTCGGAATCGAGGGTGCGGCGTGTGCGCACCGTGGGAAGACGTGTGCCGGAATCGTCGAGAGTGCGGTCTACGGCGTACCTTGCATAGAAGAACTCGAGCCCGCTGGCGGACGGAGTGATCGCTTGAGAAATCCAACCCGGATCTTCGAACAACACTTCAGGCTCGCTAAAGGTTCCAGAGCAATCAGGGATCGGCTCGGGCAGAGGTTCGGGGATCGGCTCGGGCAGAGGCTTCGGTCGCGAGGGCGATTCTTCGACCAAGCCGTCATCGTCGGCATCACCGTCTGTCCTTCTCGGGTCATCCGTAGAGTACTCGGCGATGCCGCCACAGGAGGGTAGCCAACAACAGCAGAAGAGAGCCAGACGAAAATGTCTCACGAAGAGAAGCTTACCCCCGCCTCAGGGGTGGATCCAGGGAGACCTCGCTGCAATGATGGGCCTCGTGATGACGCATCTGGCCGAACCCGCGGCGTCGACCGTCACGGAAGCATCTTTCGGTGAGTACGAAGGTGAGACCGTCAAACTCTACGCGCTCACCAACGAGAACGGTCTGATCCTCAAAGCCATCCCCTATGGCGCTCTCATCACGGAGTTTCATGTGCCGGATGCGAAGGGGAATGTCGCCGACGTAGTTCAGGGCTTCGACGAGCTACAAACTTACGTTGATAAGAGTCCGTACTTTGGCGCGACGATCGGTCGCGTTGCTGGTCGCATCAAAGGTGCAGAGTTCGAGCTTTTCGGCAAGCGCTACAAGCTGAAAAACAATGACGGACCGAACGCGCACCATGGCGGCAAGAAGGGCTGGGACAAAGTCCTCTGGCAAGCAGAAGCAAAGGATACGGCGGACGGACCACAGGTCGTCTTCACCCGCACCTCGCCCGACGGAGAAGAAGGCTACCCAGGCACGGTTCAAGCGGCGGTGACCTACACGTTGACCCATCAAAACGAGCTCAAGGTCGAAATGCGCGCCACGACAGACAAGACCACGCTCATCAACATGATACACCACACCTACTGGAACCTCGGAGGCCATGACTCAGGGACGATTTTGGATCACGAGCTGACGCTCATGGCGGAAAGCTACACCCCGGCGGTCGTCCTCGTCCCGGACGGCCAGGTGAAACCGGTCCAGGGGACGCCCTTGGACTTTCGAACGCCAAAGCTCATCGGCAAAGATTTCAAGGCGGAAGCTGAAAAGCTCGCGGGCTATGACCACAACTGGGTCGTGAACGGCCCGCCCAGAGAGCTGCGCCCGGTGGCGCGCTTGAAGCACCCGGCCACTGGAAGGGTCATGACCCTGAGCGCCAATCAACCCGGAGTGCAGTTTTATTCGAGCAATTTTCTCGATGGCACGCTCAAAGGCAAGGGCGGCGTGTCCTATCCTCGGTATTCGAGTCTGTGCCTAGAAAGTCAAAAGTTCCCCAACTCCGTGAACATCCCTGCCTGGCGCGAGGAAGTCATTTTAGAGCCCGGACAGGTGTACCTCCACACGATGGTTCATCGCTTCACGACGGAGTAGGGCGCTTCCTTCCCTGACTCCTCACGGTTTCGCTTGACGGCACCAGAAGACACGCGTCCCATGAACGCATCGCAAATGACGGACGAAGCGGAAACTCTGACCATCGACGCGCTGCTCCGCTCCAAGCGTCCGCGTTCGTTGCCCATTGCCCCGACGGCAGATCCACCCCGCCGCCATTTACCGCTAGAGGCCGTTCCCACTGCTGTCGACCGAGTCCGCCCGATCTATTGCGTGTGGGAGGTGACGCTCGCGTGTGATTTGGCTTGTCGGCATTGTGGGTCGCGCGCCGGGCGCGCGCGCCCGGATGAACTGAATACTGAGCAAGCTCTCGATCTGGCGGGGCAGTTGATCGATTTGGGCATCAAAGAGGTCACGTTGATCGGCGGGGAAGCGTATCTGAGACCGGATTGGCTCCAGATTGTGAACAAATTCGCCCGCGCAGGCATCGACGTCTCCATCACAACAGGCGGACGCAGTATCACCGCAGATCTGGCGCATGCCGCTGCGGACGCAGGCCTACGAGCGGCGAGCGTGTCTCTCGATGGTATGGAGAAGACGCACGATCATCTGCGTGCCGCTGAAGGCTCGTTTGCCGCAGCCCTGCGCTCGATGGGGCACCTCAAAGCCGCCGGGCTCCGGCTGTACAACAACACGCAGATCAATCGTCTGACCATCGGTGACTTGCCTGCCCTCTTGGAGACGATGATCGAACACGGTAGCCGCGCGTGGCAAATCACGCTCACGGTGCCCATGGGTCGCGCCGCCGACGAACCAGAGATCCTCCTGCAACCGCACGAGCTGCTCGATTTGTTTCCGTTGCTTGCTCAGCTGAAAAAGCGCGCGGACGAGGCCAAGTTGATGATCTTTCGCGGCAACACCCTCGGCTATTTTGGCCCTTACGAGTCGCTCTTCAAAAGCTGGACCACGCGCGGACATGGCGGCTCTTGTGGGGCCGGTTCGTCGACGATCGGCATTGAGGCGGACGGCACCATCAAGGGTTGCCCGTCGCTCGGGACAAAGAAGTGGGGTGGCGGCAATTCTCGGGACGCCAGCCTGGTGGACATTTGGACCCGAGCGGAGCCGCTGCGTTACAACCGCACGCGCACGACCGCGCAGCTCTGGGGTTATTGCGCTACTTGCTACTACGCCGACACATGCCGAGCCGGCTGTACATGGATGAGCGACATGCTTTTGGGTCGTCCGGGGAACAACCCCTATTGTCACCACCGCGCCATCGAGATGAACCGGACGGGACGGCGGGAGCGGGTACGGCGGATAGAGGCGGCTCCCGGCCAGCCCTTCGATCAAGGTCTTTTTGAGCTGATCGAAGAACCGATTCCCGATGCCGGTGACGGACACGCGGCTGACGCACACGCGGCCACAGCGCGTGAATGACCCACGCACGGCGTCCTAGAAAGCTAAAAATTTCTCGTCTGGCTCGAAGAATGCGCGCTTTGGTGCTTTCCACGCAGATTGCACGTAACCTTCCCTGGGAGACTATCTATGACGACTTCACTTCATCCTTGTCCTGAGTGCGCGCGCCACATCCTGTCGAGCGAGGTGTCCTGTCCTTTTTGCGCGGCCCCGGTGGTTGATGCGATGGCTGCCATGGCTATTGCCCCCAAGCGGGCGGTGGTGGGGCGCATGAGTCGAGCGGCCCTCGTGGCCCTAGGTACCCTCGCGGCGAGTCCTGCCGTAGCGGCGTGCGGTGGTAAAGCCGATGACTCTGAGGATGAGGGCGACAGTGGCGATGGCGACAGTGGCGATGGCGACAGTGGCGATGGCGACAGTGGTGATGGCGACAGCGGTGATGGCGACAGCGGAAGCGGCGGCTACAACGGTGATGGCGATGGCGATAGTGGAAGCGGCGGCACCAACGATGGGGGACCTCCGAGTGGTGGAGCGCTCAATCAGGGATCGGGTGGCGACACCAATCTAGGGACGGGTGGCGACCAAGTCGGACCGGTGTACGGCCTTCCGCCGGAATTCCCGGAGAACTGAGACCATCGCGCAATCGTCCACTGAGCCAAGCTCCCGCAGCTGGCCTCGTTGAAAGGACGCAAAGGCTTCACCGGGTTCCTTTCATCTCTGAAAGGAACCCTTGCGTGACTGCACAAAAGCGGGTGCGCTCACTTCATGAAACATTCCATTTTGTATCCGAAGGATCCGTATCTGGCACCTTCCTGTAATCGAACGGAAGCGTAGTGGGGGTAGCTTGGAGGGGAAGCAAAGGTACCCCATGACCCCATCCGGACTCTTAGACGCCTCCACTCCCCTCCTGACAGCGCCCTCAACCCGTGAGTCAGCACTTGGAGCAAGGGACGAGCCCACGGGTCGTCATCACTCCATTCCCGAGAGCGGCGTCATGCCGTGCTCGGATCGCTTCTACATTCCGAGGTTACTTCGCATTGAGACGCTCTATCGAATCTACGAGTGCTTCGAGGAAGAGCTCGGGAGCGAACTGGAACGTCATCGAGTGGTCGCCTCCTTGGGAGGGACCACGGACACCTTCCCGCGTCGTCTCGTCGGTCCCCTGTTCGTCTCGCTCAGTCAAAAGCTCCACCCCGAGCGACGCACAAATTTTCTTCGCGATGTTTGTCGGGTCCTGCACGAGTACGAGGGAACACCCCGAGTTCTCGTGTGAGTCGAACTTCAAGGGGAACCCGGGTCTTCGAGAGCGCACCACAGCCGACACAAGTGCGAACTTTTTCATTCGGTTCAGCGTCAGGAAACGAAAGAAGAGAGCATGGTTCGACATGCGATGACGGATGCCCAGTGGGAGAGAATTCGAGACGTTCTGCCTAGGCTCACTCGGCTCAAGACAGCCTGGTGCAGTTGCAACGGGTTAGGTTCCGAATGTCCTGCAGCGCAGCAATGTCCTGCAGCTCAGCAGCGCTTGAACATTCACCCCTGCGGGTCAAACCACCAAAGACCGAGAAACGAGACGACGTGATCTGCGGCCACTCCGTAAGCGGCAATTTGTCCCCCGACGCTGTAGTAGCCAGCACCCGGCTCCATGAACTGGTGATGGGGTGGCCCTCCTGTTGTGCTGAGTTTTGTCCATTCCAGAGTTTCCGGATCCAAGCGTGCACCGTAGGTGCACTCGCCAAACACATAGAGGGCTCCTTCTACCCACACGGCATAGCGCGCAGAAATGTTGCGCGGCATTTCGATCTCTTCCCAGGTGTCCTCTGTCAGTGAGTAACGCCAGAGGTCGTGGAAGGACGGTGTCGGTTCTCGTCGATCTAAAGGGGGCTCCCCGTAGCCGGCACCCATATAAACATGGCCACCTCCCTGGAAAAGAAACGGGCCACTGCGCGGAGGAGGACCATCTAGGCTCATCGATCTCCACGTGTCAGCCGTGAGGTTGTAGATTCCACCCTGCGCGTCCTTTGAGGCGGCGACACCCCACACCAAGAGTCCTTCCGGAACTGCGGTCGCAAGGGAAGCGGTGCTGGAACCATCCTGAGAGATTTCCATGAAAGGAGCGGTTTCCTGAGAGATTCCCATGATGGTGCTCTCTTCCGGATAGAACACGAAAGGATCAGCCTTGAATGTGGCAAAGCTATCAGCCCGGTTTCCCCCCCAGACTAGAAAGGCACCGCTCAGAACGTGGATCGAATTCCGCGAATAATTCCCCTCAAGAACAACTTCTGGGTCTACAACCGAAAACTCTTGTGCGTTGCGGTCATATACGATGAGAGAACTCGTCTCGATGCGGTCACACACGCCAGATGAAACGGGGCACTGTGGATCATCAATGGTCCCTCCCTGCACCACAAAATAGTCGTTCGACGCGGCAACCGCTGCATTCCTCCTGACGGGCGCCAGTGTCTCGTCGTCGCGTAGTGCCTGCCATTCATCACTTCCACCTTGGATGACGTAAGCCCGTCCGAAAGGATTCAGCCGATCGCCCCAGACTACGAGTGACTCTCCGTCCGTTGCTGCCTTTCCCACCCAAGGTATTGCCATGTCGGCGTCTGCCGGCGGCTCCACCCAACGCCAGATACCCAAAGTCCCGCCTTCCGCGTCACAGACCGGCGGCTCGCCTCTATCGACGACGCGCTCCTCGGGTTCGTTCTGGCTGGAAGGGCTGTTGTCCTTGCACGCAGGCAGCCCCAAGCAGAGTACGAGCGAACCCACTACGAAACCCTTCGCGAATTGCATACTCACCAAATCACTTTACAATCACATTGGGCACGCAACAAAGCTCGACGCAGTTCTCGTCCTGCGTACAGTCAGCGCCGGTGTCACAGCGTAGCTGCGATGTACCTGGGCAAAAAGTACCGACCGAACTATCAAGGATGGCCTGGGGTACACCGCAGCTGAACGGTGCGGCACCGATGTTCGACCATTTTGGCCGGTTTGCAAATGTATGCGTCCACGTATTTGCCGCGATCTGAGCTGTAAGCGGCACCCAGTCTTGAGGAGACTCTGTGAGGTCACAGGTGAAGCGATGGTTGAGCTGATAGGGAGCCATTTCCCGATGCTTCACTAGGCCGGCGAACTCTTGCACCTCATCAACGTCTACCCAAACGTCACAATCGCCAGGGCATAGGCCCTCCGCATCCGGATTGTGCCGCAACCTCGTGACCAAATGCGATGCCTCGTGGACCTGAGTGAGCGCCGTCAAGACAGCATCAGCCTGCCCACCAATCGACGGACAATAGTAAATGATACGCCACAGTTCGAAGGGATCCTGCGATCCCTCAACCCAGGAGATGCCTTCTTCGAGCTTCAGCCTGGAGTTTCCTCCAGTACTGCTACCCGACGATTGCTCGTTGGCCGCATGGCTAGAGTAGGCAGCGTGCCAATAGGCGGTGTCGGGAGTAGCGGTGGACTGAATCGCCGCCAGGAAGGGCACACTGCTAGTCTGCTGGCAGTTGCGGTTCCCGGTACGCGGATTGATCTCGTTGCACGTTGGTGTGCGTGCCGCCAAGATAAGGGGCCCGTACTCGTGCGAAGATGCGTGGAAGGCAAACGAAATCAACAGTTCTTGGGGCTGATATCCATAAAATTCTCCTGGTAGACCAAGCGCTGTGAACATCGCAGACAACGTGTGTTCTTGTGCTGCAACCACAGGATCTTGCTTTGCCACGCCGTGCCCCACGAGATAGGCGCCCAAGAGATGTCGATTGTATTCGCGGCCGATGTTTAAGGGTTGCGAAATCGAGCGAGTGGAGTCCCATCCGTTCTCCGCGTCCATGTTGTACCGGCTGACATGATTCTCAGCGAACTCCAGGAACTGCTCTGGATGAAGGCCGAGATCTGTGATGGCGTCGTAGACCGACCGATTCACTCCGTGAACCGTCATTTCCGGACACTGAGCACCGGATGCTCCAGACTGGAGCACTCCCGCGAGAATGATCACAGTGGTGTGTCTGGAGTGTCTCATCGTGCTTACCCTTTCTCAGTTGCCATACGTGGCGAGGTAGTTTGAAACTTTGGTCTTGAAGTTGGGGTCGCGGCGCTCCGGGCGATCGAAGAAGTGTTGATCTCCAGTCTGAATCGAGGCCCGCAAGTCGGCCACGTAGCTAGCGGGCTGACCGTGGACAAGCGCCCTGATGGACTCTCCCCGAAGCCCCTTGTCAGGGTGACTGTGAGCCGCGTCCTCAACGGCTTGTCGGGCCGCGGGCGAAGGTCTTCCTGCTAGTGAGAATATTGCGGGTCGGCGGTACGCGGCCTCGACTTCACGCGGCGTCATTAACAACTCTTCCTCCTCCAAAACAGTTGCTGGTGGCAAAGGCGTCTGCAAGAGCGAAATCAGATAGCTCTCAGCAGAGCCATCCATCGCCCCCAGCATTTCGAGGCACATGAGCGCCCAAGTCCAGTTGCCTGCCGCGCGCTCTTGTTCGAAGCGCGCGATGACTGCTTGCACAATCGATGCGTCTGTACGGACTGCGAAGATCGCATCTTGAGCTTGCTGCAATTCTTGCTGGCGAATCCGGAATAGCCACTCCAGAAAAGCCGGGGCATCCGCGGCTGTGACGAGTGGTGGCATCGGGAGTTCCCTGATGGTCACAGACGGCGGCGCTTCCGGCGTCACGATTCCGCACTGCGCCGGAGGTTCTCCGATATCTCTCGGCGCCAAAATAGTGGCGTTCGACTGAACCCGCAGCCGTTTGGCCGCAAAACGCCCACGATGAGTCGCCGAGTTGAGAATCAACTCCGCCGAAGGGGCAAGCACGTTGCCCTCAAATGGCGCCTCAATAGCCATTCGGAAGCAGCCAAAAGCGGCTGTGCAAGCAGTGCGGCCTGACTCATCGAAAAAGCGGCAAGGGAACCCTCGACGCGCTGCACTGTGCTCCCCACCACCTCCTCCGGGGTTTGGGAGCACCCCCAAGCTAGCACGCCTGCTAGGCACACCATTCCAGTGGCAGCCTGAAATTTTGAAATCTTGATCATGCCCATGTGCCCTTCATGCCTGGAACCAAAAGCAGAACTCCGCCAAGCCAGACCACGCTCCTCCCAACCGCTAGAAGGGATTCACCATTGTAACATTCTTCCTATTTCCCCCACCCGAAAATGTCAACCCCCGTGGAGGACACGGTGGCCCTTTGGCCCGTCTTCGAAAGCTGAAGAGTCGACCAAACGGGACTTTCGCTCACTGACAAGCAAGGAAATAAGGGCTTCGGTCGCGGGCTCTTGCACGGAGTACTCAGATTGCGAGTGAGTGTGACTCGTTGGCGCACCCGAGAAGATGGATGATCGGCTTCGCCGATTTCGAGCCGCAGGAGCGTCTCGAACCATCTCTCCAGCTGAACCTTTCGCGCTCCGTGGACTTGGGTCCACTGCGCTAGCGAAAGCTTCACACGGAGTCGAACTTCAAGGGGAACCCGGGTCTTCGAGAGTAGCGCACCCGCTGGTAGGGTCTCGAACATCCTGAACCTGCTTCCGGGAGGAGAAGCGGCTTAGATTTCTACTAATCGAATGTGCCCTTCTCGTTACTTGCGGCAGGGGGCAGCAAGTGGCACCCTATTTTATATTTTATGACTTTACGCCGCCTCCTTGGACCGCTGGCCGTGGTGCTCGCCCTTGGGTCGGCCTGTGGAGGCTTGGCGCCGGAAGACGGGGACGCGGCTACGGGTGGCACGGGGAGCGCGGAAGGCACAGGTGGGCTCGGCGCCTCGTCGGGCGGGATGGACTGCGACGGACGTGACCTACTGCTCCTTACGGAGACGCTCGAAGGCGGAGCAGGAGGAATGACGGGCGCTCCCGTTCACATGGTGTCTGAAGAAAAGTCCGGCCTCGTTCAGTGTAGCGCCGGACGCATCAATCGAGCGGAGGCGCTGGATTGCGGACCCCCGCTGACCTTCGACAGGCACGTCTTCTGTGACGAGAACTGGCCGGAGTATGGTGAGTTTTGCTTGCCACCGGAGTGGGATGAATCTTGCGCTGACGGGACGTGCCTGGTGACGACGGGCTGCCGCACCGACGAGGAGTGCGCTTCCGACGAGGTATGCGTGTGCGCCTCGGAAGCACAGTCGGTCAGTCGGTGTGTGCTGGCAGGTTGCAGGACCAACGACGATTGTGAATCCGGCGAGTGTGGTGCGCGGACCCATACCTGCCGCTCCGAGGTTGATGCCTTCGCGTGCCGCACTGACCAAGACGAGTGCAGGAACGACGAAGATTGCGGCGATGGCCCCGATCAGTGCGACTACGACACTAAGTCAGCGCTGTGGCGTTGTACGGAGTACTCGGATTGCGAGTGAGTGTGATTCGTTGGCGCACCCGAGAAGATGGATGATCGGCTTCGCCGATTTCGAGCCGCAGGAGCGTCTCGAACCATCTCTCCAGCTGAACCTTTCGCGCTCCGTGGACTTGGGTCCACTGCGCTAGCGAAAGCTTCACACGGAGTCGAACTTCAAGGGGAACCCAGTCTTCGAGGGTAGCGCCAAGGAAACAGCCGCCCTACGGGACGGCTGTTTCCTTGGCGCACCCGAGAAGATTCGAACTTCTGACCTTCCGCTCCGGAGGCGGACGCTCTATCCAGCTGAGCTACGGGTGCGTACGTGGTTTCGATGCGGGGGCCGCTTCTAGCCCAGGTTTCCCTTGAGGGAAAGGTCTGATGGAGCGCTCCTCAGACCAGGAAACCTTGTAAAAAGCCGTCCTCTGCCGAAGCTGCCCCTGGGCGAGCTCCGGGTGTAAGACTTCCGTGTGGATGTCATCCCGGTGCCGTGTCTGCGGGACAACTACGCATATCTCGTGTTGTCGCCTGAAGGGCAGGGAGACTGTGTCGTCGTGGATCCTTCGGAAGCAGAACCGGTCATCCGTGAAGCGGAACGCCGCGGGCTTCGCATTCGCGCGATCTTGAACACCCATCATCATCACGATCACGTGGGCGGCAATCTCGCGCTTTTAGAGAGGGAGCGCATTTCCGTCTACGGGCATCGCTCGGATGAAGGTCGAATTCCCGGGCTGAGTCATCCCCTCGAAGATCAAGAAGAGTTCGAAGTGGCGGGACTCGAGTTCTCCGTGCGCCATGTGCCCGGTCATACGTTGGGGGCGGTCGCGTACATCACCGCGAACGTATGTTTTTCTGGGGATACTCTTTTTTGTGGCGGCTGTGGAAGAATGTTCGAAGGAACTCCCGAGCAGATGAACACGTCGCTCTCTTCTGGTTTCGGCACGCTCCCTTCTGACATGCAGATTTACTGTGGACACGAGTACACAGAACAGAATCTCCGCTTTGCGCTCGGTGTGCTTGAATCGGATGAGCTACGTAGCCGCTTTTTGGATGTGACCGAGAAGCGGAAGAAGGGCGCGTTCTGCGCGAGCGCACCTTTACGCCTGGAACTTACGACCAACCTCTTCTTGCGGACTTCCGATCCTGAGCTTCAAGCAGTGTTCGGGACGGTCGGAGATCCCGTCAGCACGTTCGCGCGTCTTCGCAGCTTGAAAGATCGATCCTAAAGCACCGGCTCAAAAATGGTGAGGGCTCCACCTAGGGAGGGGTCGGGATGGGGTAGGGAGGTTCGCTTACGGAAACGCTTTTCCTCGGCTGAAAGTGGCCGACCCCTCCGAAAACGGCTCAATATTGGGCGAGGGAGCGCGAAACTTGGGGGATCTGAGGAAGTTTGTCTACGATGACGGCGCAGCGAGCCCGCTTTTTCGGGCGCGCAGCTGCTAGGCGACTCATGGGCGAAAACACGCGAAAGAACCGACGAACGAAAGTGCTCTCGATGACCGTGCGTTATCGGAGTGCGACTCTCGGTGAGTTCATCGAACATCACTCCTATGACGTTAGCAATGGGGGTATGTTCATCAAGACGCCGTCCCCGTTTCCGCCCGGGACCCTCCTGAAGTTTCAGGTGAAGATTGCCGACGAGCAGCGAGTCATGCAAGGCGTGGGTCGTGTCGTTTGGAAACGAGACGAAGACGGCCCTACGGAAGATGATCCCGCCGGGATGGGTATCAAGTTCATCAAGATTGATGAGGCATCACGTTCGGTGATCTCACGCCTCGTCGAAGAGCGGGGTGGCAAAGTCAAGGGGGCGTTCGACCGCTCTCCCGATGCGCCACGCTCCGTCCCGCCCATGTTTCCCGACACCTCGGGCGAACAGGGGGCATCTCCTGAAGATCAGACGGTGATGAAGCCTGCTGATGAACTTCTCAAGGACGCTCTGAGGAAGACGGGAGACGCGAGCGAGGAAGACAGATCACAGGTCAAAGCCAGCCAGAAGAAGGCAGATCCGGAAGGGTCAGAGGACGATCCGGCGGGAGCTGACAAGAAGGCGAAGGCGTCGGAGAAATCCCAGAGCAAGTCGCGCGCAGGCAGTGAGTCTGACGCGCGAAAGTCGAAGCCAGCGCGTTCGAATGCGGGCTCGAGCGCCGACGATGAAGAAGAAGGAGGCGGTCGAGCGATCCTCACCATCCTCGCAGCGGCGGCTGTCGCGTTTGGTATCTACTTTGTCACCAAACAGTCGAAGGACGTCCCCGAGGAGCCTGCTCCGGTCCCGGCCGTAGCTCCCGCGCCAGCACCGACTCCCCTGAAAGTGCTCGAACTGCCCACCGTCGATCCGCCTGCTGCGGACGAACCGGACCTAGTGGCGGAAGAATCGCCCGAGCCGGAGGAGCAAAAACCCGCCCCCGCGCCCACTCCTGCACCAAAGCCCGCACCAGCACCAAAACCTGCACCCGCACCGGCCCCGACGCCCGTACCCGCACCGGTCCCGAAGCCCGCCCCCGCGCCCGCGCCGAAGCCCGCCCCAGAACCAGC
>CAYMQT010000036.1:14605-34093 GCA_964392575.1 uncultured Polyangiaceae bacterium | reverse complement strand
AGTGAGCCCCCATCCAGCGTAAAAGGGCAACCCATATGTGGTCACCACAAGGCCGCGCAACAGTGCCTCGAAACCTACCAGAGAGGTCATCGTGTGAACCGTGGTTGCGACATCCAAGCAGGCAGCGATAGAGCCAGAGGTTTCAAGCCAATCGGCCAGGTTTTCTGCCTCTTTTGATAGGCGGCCAGGGCGGTTTCCAGAAATGACGTCGGGGTGAGGCTTATACACGAGGTAGCCGTTCGGGTGTTCTTGCCGCACACGACGCAAGAGCTGCTCACTGGATCGGACCTCCTGGCTGCCCAACTTCACGGATGCATCATCGTCGACTTGCCCGATGATCAAGTGGACGGGTTTGTCGTTCCTGCTCGGGAAGTTGAGGGGGGCATCGTCTTGAACGTTGTATTTGCTGAGCCGCTGACTCGTGATGGTTGCGATCAGCCCCCTACTCCAAGCGCGCTCTTCGTCTGTAAACGGGTGGTTCTGGAGCAGATTTTCCAGCACGCTGGGGCGATGCGGATCGTAGTAGATGCCTTGGTCATCGAGCACGACCGAAAGGGGCGGTGTGAGATCGGAGCCGAGCGCGTTGGAGCGCAAGAACCCGTCCTCCATGCAAACCAACGGCACACGGTGGCTTTCGACCACGGCGCGGGATTCAGCGGAAATCCTCTGCCCCCACACGACGACCCTGTCCGGGTTGTCGCGCCGGAGACGTTTGGGTAGCTCGCTTTCGTTCACGAAGGAGATCTTTGCGTGTGGCCCCTCCAGGAAGGGTTTCACATAGGGCCGCTTCCAGGCCGAAAACCCAACGGCGAGGGTGTGACCTTCGTTTGCTTTTGCCATGGATCGCTGGAGCCCGAGGTGATGAAGCGCTCGTTCCGGCGAGCAGCGTGTTCCGGTGACTGGGTCGACATAGCTTGGATACAAGAGCAATGCCGCTGCTGCGAGTTCGGGGAGAGAGCGCGGCTGCCCGCGTCGGGGCACCTCAATCCGGTCCTCTGTGAGGCCCCAACCAGCATAAAAAGGAGCACCAAAACATGTGACGGATTTTTTGGCGCAAAGCGCGTCGAAACCGAATTGAGAGCTGACGGTCACTACATGATCCACGCATCCAAGCAGCTCATGTGGCCCATAGTTGACGAGCAAGCGTTTTACGTTCTTGGCGCGCAAGAACCGAGCGTCGATGCAGCCCGCTTTCTTTCCAGCGAGCACTTCTGGGTGCACCTTGATGAGGATCTCCGCTCGTGGATATTCGGAAAGCAAAGACTCCAGCATCTGCGAAAACCGCGCCTCGTCGGCCAAACCGCCTGCAATCGATGCATCTCCGCGTGTCTGATCAACGACGAGGATCCGCTCCGCCCTTGTGGGGGAGAGATCGATGCGCGCTCGCCCGTTGTTGTACTTCGAGAGCCCGTGGCGCTGGATGAGCGTGAGGAGCAGCTCTGCCCGAGTGACCAGTTGACGCGCCGCAGGGGTGTCCCAACCAGCAGGCCCATCTGGTGTATGAATCAGCCTTTCGAGGCGCGAGGGCCGGCGCGCGTCGTAGTAGATACCTAGATCGTCGAGCACGAGGGAAAGTGGTGGGTTGCCGGCTCCAGGATACAAAGAGCGAAAAAATCCATCCTCAATGGACCAAACTGGTTTTTTGTGTCGTTGGGCGTATCTGCGCGCTGATTTCCCCGTTTTTTTGTTCCCCCAGGTGAGCAGGACATCGACACGTTCGGCGTCGTGGTCACTTGTTCTGTAAGCGATTTCATTGAACGGAAAAAATTCCTGCAAATGGGCGATTTTCTCGATACCACGAGAGAAAACCGCCGCACGCAGGCCCGTCGATTTCCCTACCCCTATGGATAGGACGGGTTCAGATTCGCAGAGCACGATAGCGTCCCCCTTTGTCAGACTGGGCGGGTCTTGTCGAGAGGCCGCCTCGACTTGTCGAAAGGTCGCCTCAAAGAAAGCCAGGCCGCCTCAAACCACCTTGACGCACATCGCTGCATTGGTAAGTCTCTTGATCACTACGATGGCACGAGCGGAACGCTGGATTCCGCGGGAAAGCGCGCTGCGTTCTTTTGTTTGGCTGTGCTCTTTTGCTTGTTAGTCTTGCCATGAAACAGATCTCTCCCGCAGGCGTACGCCCCGCAGTTCCTTCCTTCACGACCCCGGACTGCTCGGTACTCTTGAGCGACGCCAAGCAATTGCTGCGCCGCCAGGCGGCGGCGCTCGGAGACACGGCCGAAAGGCTGGGGATGGGCTTTCCCGTCGCGGTGACGACCATTCTGGCGCGTCCCGGGCGTGTGGTCGTGTGCGGTATGGGGAAATCGGGGCTCATTGGCCGCAAGATTGCCGCGACGCTCTCCTCGACAGGTACGCCAGCTTTCTTTCTCCATGCGAGTGAAGCGCTGCATGGCGACCTCGGAATGGTGACGTCTGATGACACTGTGCTCATGATTTCCCACAGTGGTGAAACAGACGAGGTTCTTCGCCTCTTGCCCCCCTTACGAGAAATGGGCGTGCCTGTCATTGGGATGGCGGGCAATGAGAACTCGACGCTTGCCCGAAGGGCGAATGTGGTGCTGGATATCTCCGTCGAAAGTGAGGCTTGCCCCCTGAACCTCGCCCCTACGACGTCGACCCTCATCACCCTTGCGTTAGGAGACGCTTTGGCGGTGGCTTTGAGCCAAATGCGCGGTTTTCAAGAGGGAGATTTCGCGCGTTGTCACCCCGGAGGCACTTTGGGAAAACGCCTGTGTACCCGGGTCGAAGACGTCATGAGAACCGAAAACCTCCCGTTCGTGCACCCCGAGGAACCCATGAAAGATGTCGTCATGGCGATGACCAAGGGGCGCTGTGGAACGGCCATCGTGATGGAAGACGAGCAGCTCCTGGGTGTCATCACGGACGGAGACTTGCGCCGCGCTTTTCAAAAATACGACGACTGCATTGGTAGGCGAGCTCGCGACGTCATGACATGTAGCCCCGTGGTCATTCGCCATGACGCCACACTAGGAGATGCCGAAGAACTCATGCGCACGCATCGCATCAAGGTGCTCCTCGCGGTGAATCAATGGGGGAAGGTGCAAGGCGTCGTCGAGATCTATTCGTAATGAAAACTTTTCTAATCGCCGCATTGATCGCTGTGCAGCTCGTGGGCTGCAAGAAGCCCGAGGATGCTCGCAACCCCGGCGATGCAGCCGCCATGGAGAGCGGCGGGCGTCATGTGCCTCACTCAGAGGAAGAAAGGCTGTTGCTCCAAAGAGCGGCAGCACTGCCGACGGGTGTGAAGGAAAAGGTGGGTGCTCATACGGTGAGCGCGTCTTCCCGCTATCACGCTGCAAGCGGTTTCACGTGTCGTAAGCTCTTTGTTGAAACGAAGGGCAGGCAGCAAATGCGCCTAGCTTGTGGTGACGAGGAGGGCTGGTTCTTCGTGCCGGACGTCTATCATGAAGAGCAACCCATGGCGGGTGGGGACAGGCATGAGGTAAAGATCTCCGCCACCGGAGAGGCCACCGCCATCAGTCCTCAGGAAGGCCCACACGGAGAGGCCTCCCCTACCCCTCCCTCAGGTGGGCGTAAGGCTCAAAAGGAAGAGCTGTGAATGCTGCGCGCGCCTTTTTCATTCAGGTGCAAGTGGTTCATGCGCTCATCCTTCGTGAGACGCGAACCCGCTTCGGTGTACACCAACTAGGCTTTCTCTGGGCTCTGATTGAGCCAGCTTTGTTCGTCGCGACATTCTTCGCCTTGTTTGCACTGACGGAGCGAAGCGCTCCCTCTGGGATGACGATGTTTGGGTTCCTCGTCACCGGCGTGGTTCCTTACTTTCTTTTTCGCGAGTCGAGCAGTCGGCTCACCGTGGCTGTCAGCTCGAACAAGGGGCTGCTTTTTTACCCTCAAGTGCGCCCTCTCGATCTCATGTTTGCGCGGGCATTGCTCGAGTACACGACCTATTTTTTGGTTCTCATGCTGCTCATGGGTGGAGAAGCGCTCCTCTTGGGACGCGCCGAAGTGGAAAGCCCGCTCGCAGTCTTGTGGGGGCTTCTACTCGCCAACCTGCTCGGTAGCGCCTTTGGCGGCATCACGGGAGCGCTCTCCCTGTACATGCCTGCTCTGGAGCGATTCTCAGGCGCTGTCATGCGGCCGACCTTTTGGCTGTCGGGAGTGTTTTTCGTTGCCAACGATGTCCCTTTGGCGTTACTCGAATACATCAAGTTCAACCCCGTTTTGCATTGTGTCGAGATGGTCCGAGACGGTTGGTTTCACTCCTATGAATCTCAGCATCTCGACCCGCTCTTCCCCGTTGCTTGTGCTTTGGTACTGGGGCTCTTTGCACTGCTCTTTGAACGCGCGAGCCGCGTGAAGATCCAACTGACATGATCCGTCTCAAAGGTGTCACCAAAGGCTACAGGACTACGCAAGGAACTCACACCGTGCTTAGCGACATCTCCTGCACGCTTTCCAAGAGCGAGAACATCGGCATCTTGGGCGGCAATGGAGCAGGTAAGTCGACCTTGCTACGGATCCTCGCCGGAATTGAAGCCCCCGACACAGGGACGATCGAACGCCAGGGGACGGTGTCTTGGCCGATCGGTTTTTCTGGCGGATTCAGTGGTTCACTCACGGGAGAAGAGAACGCCCGCTTCGTGGCGCGCATTTACGGGCGGAATGTGGATGAAGTCGTAGATTTTTCCAGGAGTTTCGCTGATTTAGGGGAATATTACTTCATGCCTGTGCGCACCTACTCGTCAGGGATGCGGGCGCGCCTGGCTTTTGGGCTCAGCATGGCGATAGATTTCGATTTCTATCTGGTCGATGAGGTCACTGCCGTCGGAGACAAAGCCTTTCAAGCGCGGAGCAGAGAGGCGTTTCAAGAGAGAAGCCAGCGAGCGTCCGTCATCATTGTCTCTCACAACATGAAGACAATCCAAGACTATTGCTCTAAAGCAGCTGTGCTCAAAGAAGGAAAGCTCGTTCTCTTCGATGACCTGAAGGAAGCCCAGCAAGCCTACGAAAACTAGTCGATGACCAACAAACCTACAGAGGAAC
The DNA here is from genome assembly GCA_964392575.1 of uncultured Polyangiaceae bacterium. Taxonomy (GTDB): domain Bacteria; phylum Myxococcota_A; class Polyangia; order Polyangiales; family Polyangiaceae; genus NIC37A-2. The sequence continues at coordinate 29,056 of CAYMQT010000036.1, read as the reverse complement.
AGCCAGGCCCGAAAGCAGGTTCGAAAGCGCACTCGAGTCGCTCGGTGAGAAGTCAACGGGCCCGGAGTTTGGCGTTCAAGTTGAGCGCTTTCGTGCTGCTACCGACAATCGCTGCTGCCATTTACCTGTGGGCGTTTGCTACTGACACGTACGAGTCTGTGGCTCTCTTTTCTATCCAGGCGGCCGAAAGCCGACCCACGGTTGCCATGGAGTCGCTGATCGGTATGGCGGGCGTCTCTTCGACGAGCCGAGACACCCTGGCTACTCGAGATTTTTTGCTTTCACGCGAGATGATGAACACCCTCGACGAAAAGCTCAGGATGTTCGAGCATTATCGTTCGCCGAACATCGATTTCTTTTCGAGGCTCGCTTTAGATGCCAGCAAGGAAGAGGCCTTTGAATACTACCAAGATCGAGTGCGCGTCAGTTTTGATAGCAACTCGACGATGCTCACCTTACGTGTCCGCGCCTACTCAGCAGAAAAGTCCCACGGTATAGCGGCTGCGATCCTCGATGAAAGTGAGGCCAAGGTAAACCGCCTTTCAGAAAAAGCGCGCAGCGATCAGATCCGCCTTGCCCAAGATGAAGTGAAACTGGCAGAGAAACGCTTGATGGCTTCTCGCCAGGCGCTGGTGGATCTTCAGCAGAAGCACGGGCAGTTCAGCCCGGAACAGTCGGCCGCAGCGGCCATGACGATCCGCACCGAACTGGAGTCAAAATTGGCTGAGGCCAGGGCGGAGTACGCATCCTTGCGCTCTTACATGGTGCCTGAATCGCCGCAGGTCATCGCTGCAGGACAGCGGGTAAGCGCCCTAGCCACCCAAGCCAAGAGCGAAAGCGCGCGCCTCGTCGACGCTGGGGATGACCAGGGGCTCAATAAGTCGCTCGTAGAGTTCGAAGCCGTCCTGGTGGAAAAGGAGTTCGCGACCCAGGCCTATCAATCCGCGCTCGCTTCGCTGGAGCTGGCCCGTGCAGAAGCCACGCGGCAACATCGTTATCTGGCTGTCGTGGCTGAGCCGAGCCTGCCTGACGAAGCTATGTTTCCGAGGCGGATCCTTTCACTACTGACGACATTCGTTACCTGCTTGGTTTTGTTTGGGGTCTTTTCTCTCACCTGGTCGGCCATCAAGGAGCACGCAAAGTTATGAACCGACGTTGGATACGCTTACCGTTGGCTGTGCGAGCCATGTTCGTGGTCTTGCTCGTTGCGCAACAAATCCTAGCGCAGGCGGTACCCCGGGCACCTTCTCCCGAGCCTCCTCAGCTCACCAAGACGACTCCCACTGTACCTGGCGCCCGGCTTCCGTCCGCTCGCTCGGGCTCCGCACCCGTCGAAGAAGACGACGAAGAGCGCGTAGTGCCTCAAGAACAGAAAGAGGCGCGGGTACAACCTTTCGGCGCCAACTTGTTCATGGGTAACTTCAGGGCCACCAGGGACGACGGCCTCAACCCCGATTACGTCATCATGCCGGGTGATCACGTGGCCATGAACGTGTGGGGCGCCGTTGAGGTCAACGAGGTGCTCATCGTCGATGGACAAGGAAACATCTTCATCCCCCAGGTGGGCCCCATCAAGCTTTCAGGGGTGAAGAACGCCGATCTCACGGACGTGGTGCGTCGAGGTCTCAACCAAGTTTATACGCGCTACTTTGATGTTTACACGAACCTGATCACGGCCAATCCCGTGTCTGTGTTCGTGACAGGCGGCGTGGTGCGGCCGGGACGTTACGCGGGGATCCCTTCGGATTCGAACCTTTCTTTCCTCGATCGAGCGGGGGGAATTGACCCTCAACTAGGCTCTTATCGAGATATCCAAGTCCTGCGTGAAGGGAAGCCCATCGCGCACATCGATCTCTATGATTTCATCCTCGACGGGAAAATCAGCGAGGTGCAGTTCAAAGACGGCGATACCATCTTGGTGCGTCGCCGGGGGCCGGTGGTGGAGCTACGGGGCAGCGTGGCGAGCCCTTCCATGATCGAGTTCAAGAGCCAGGAGACGTCGGGCGCAGCGGCGCTCAGTGTCGTCCCTGAAGCCGCAAGAGCCACAGAAGTCACGGTGACAGGGGTACGTGAGGGCGTGCCCTACAGCCAGACGTTCTCTGTCCCAGATTTCAAAGCTTACCGCCTGAGAGACGGGGACAAGATCACCCTGCGTGATGACGGACGCGCGGGCACGATTTTGGTCAGCATCGATGGAGAACACAATGGACCTTCGATGATTGCCGTCAAACGAGGTGCGCGCCTCGTCGATGTGCTTCATCACATTTCCGTCGATGCTGAGCTTGCCAACATCGATGGTGTGCATATCCGCCGCACGTCGGTGGCTCGGGCGCAGAAAAGCTCCATCGACGACGCGCTTTTTCGCCTGGAGCGAAGCGCTCTGTTGGCCCTATCGAGTACCGACAACGAAACGAACATTCGCGTCAAAGAGGCTGACCTCGTGCAACGGTTCGTCGAACGAGCACGCAACATTCAGCCACTCGGAAGGGTGGTCACGGCGCGCGAGGGGCTTCAACTCAACATTCGGCTCGAAGAAGGCGACACGATCGTCATCCCCGCCAGGACAAACATCGTGCGCGTTTCTGGAGAAATCTTCATGTCCCAAGCGGTGATGTACAAACCCGGTTGGACAGCCAAGGATTACATCGAGCAAGCGGGTGGATACTCGGAGCGCGCAGAGAAGGGGCGCGTGGTCATCCACCACGCCAACGCCCGAGTAGAAATCCGCAATCCGGGTGCCGTGATCCAACCCGGGGATGAAATCCTCGTGCCTCCCAAGGTCGACGTAAAGGTCATGCAGGGCATCGCCGACATCACTCAGATCATCTACCAAGTGGCGGTCAGCTCCGCCTTCATCATCCTGCTGACGCAGTAGCGAGTCTCACCTAGATATGAAGATCGCAAATTCTGAAATAGGCAACCAGAAGCCACTTTTCCTCATCGCGGGCCCCTGCGTGATCGAAGATCCAGGTTTCATGATGGACGTGGCAGGAAAACTCAAAGAGATCACGACAGCACTCGGGGTACCGTTCGTGTTCAAATCGAGCTTCGACAAAGCCAATCGAAGCTCCACGGGTTCTTACCGTGGGCCCGGTCTCGAAAAGGGCCTTCAGGTGCTGGAGAGCATCAAAAAGGAGTTCGGGCTTCCTGTGCTGACAGACGTACATGAGGATACCCCTCTCGAAGAGGTCGCTTCCGTCGTCGACATTCTGCAAACGCCCGCGTTCCTTTGCCGACAAACCAACTTCATCCAAAACGTCGCGCGGCAGAACAAACCCATGAACATCAAGAAGGGGCAGTTCATGGCGCCCTGGGACATGGGCAACGTGGTCGAAAAATGCCGCGAGGTGGGCAACTCCCAAGTGATGTTGTGCGAGCGAGGAGTCAGCTTTGGTTACAACACCCTCGTCAGCGACATGAGGAGCTTACCAGTGATGCGCAGCACGGGGTGTCCGGTGGTGTTCGATGCCACGCACTCGGTTCAGCAGCCTGGTGGCCGAGGAAGTTCTTCGGGTGGCCAGCGAGAGATGGTCCCGGTGCTCGCGCGTGCTGCAGTGGCGGTAGGGGTCGCGGGCTTGTTCATGGAGACCCACCCCGATCCGGAAAACGCTCCCAGCGACGGCCCCAACATGTGGCCTCTCGCCAAAATGAAGGCTCTCCTTTCAACACTCCTTGCCTTGGATCAGGTTGCCAAAGGCTCGCCTTATATTGAAGACACGCTGTCTTAGGGTTCTTCATGTCTCCCTTCGGTATCATCATCCCCGCGCGTTACGCGTCGACACGCCTCCCAGGGAAACCCCTGCGCGAGATCGCGGGTAAGCCGCTCATTCAGTGGGTGTATGAAAACGCGCGCCAGGCTGGAGCGGAGTTCGTGTGGGTGGCTACGGACGACGAGCGCATACAGCGAGCCGTGCTCGCTTTCGGCGGCGAGGTGGTGATGACGTCGCCCAGCCATCAAACAGGGACGGATCGCCTCGCCGAAGTCGTCAAGATACGTGAAGTGCCCGCTGCAACCATCATCGTGAACGTGCAGGGGGATGAGCCCCTGTTGCCGCTGGCTTCGATTCGAGAGGTCGCTCAGGCTCTCGTCAACCAGCCTGAAGCCGGGATCGCCACCCTGGCGCATCCCCTCACCACCACGGCCGAACTCTTCAACCCGAATGTCGTCAAGGTCGTTCTCGACGCGCGCGGCTTTGCTTCCTACTTCAGTAGGGCGCCTATCCCGTGGGTACGCGACGCCTTTTCCGAGGCCCCCCCCGCGTCCCTCCCCGAAGGCGTCCCCTTCTTGCGCCATGTAGGGCTCTACGCCTACCGCGCGCGCTGTCTCGAAGCGCTCAGCGCGCTTCCAGCGGCCTCTGCCGAGCAAGCAGAATCCCTCGAACAGCTCCGCGCGCTCCATGCAGGGATCAAGATCTGCGTCTCCCTCATCAATGAGGCATTGCCGCCCGGGGTGGATACGGAAGAGGATTTGAGGGGGGTGGAGAGAGCGTTAAAAACGCTTGACCGAAGGTCTTCTTCGTCCCACCCCCCGCGCTAGGAGAACCTGAATATGTCGCCTGGAAATCGAACATTGACCGCCCGCAAGGCCAGGAAGCTCTTGCGAGATCCCATGAAGTTTCTCGCTGATTCCAGCGTGCCTGAGCTGAAGAAGTTGGGCGAAGTCTTGGGGGGGCGTTCAAGTCCATCGGTTCCTCCAGCATCATCGACGAGTCCTGTTCGCGCGCCCTCCAACGTTCGGGCGAAAACCTCAAGTCAACTCGTCGCGACATTGAGAGCGGCGTCGGTGCTCTCGGGGTCGCACGGCGTCGACTCATGGTGGCGTTCCTACTTACCATTTGTGAGGAGCGACGCGGACGTTGTGGTTGTTCCTTCGGGCCAACCACTATGGGACCGAATGCTTCTGAAACAACAAGAGAATCTGGGGTACAAAGTTGGCTTCTTGCCCATATGGGAGTTTCAAGGGTGGGAGGATCCAGACACTCAGGCATTTGCGCTCCGGAAGACGATCACCGATCTCCCGGGAATCTTGCGCCAAGTCACCTTGCTTCTTGCTCTAGGGACGGCGGAAAGGCTTCTGCTCTCCATCGACTCTACCCCGCTGCACCGCGGAGTCAGCATTGCCGCGCGGCAGCTTGGAATGACCATTATCCTGGCCGCCAATCCGGAAGTCCTCTCCAGCGAAGGTCAAGACAAGCCTGACGAATTCTCCCGTCCGATCGCAGATGACATCCTCTTCATCGACTACCAAAAAGACGAGGGCGACTACATCTTTCCGGGGAGACGCGTGCCTTCCGATCGACTGCGCTCGGCCATTGGGTGCCAACGCAACAACGAGCTTCTCCTTCTTCTCGCACCTCCCTTGCAGTTGAATCGTTCGGACAGCTTTATGCGAGAGCGACTCAAGTCAATTTGGGACGTCGTTCGTCGAACGATCAACGAAAAGACGCACCTTGTCATCGTCACCAAGCGGAAAAAGGGAGGTTACCTGAGCCATGAGCTGCAGGACGATTTGAAGTCCATCTATAGCAAGACCGTCGTGACCTATGACGAAGGTGCATCCTTGGAAGCTCTCGTTTTCAGCGCAGATCGAATTGCGGTCGTCGATGTAGCAGAGAAACTCGCCGTGCAGTGCTTGCTTGGAGACTCGGTGCAGTCTTACACGAAGCCTCGACTTCTTTCCGACTCGCCCAACCGCACACCCAGTCACGCTCCTCTCAGTAGTCGAAAAGGCGCTGAAACCCTGGCACCTCAGCTCAAAATGGTGGACGCCATTCATTCTGGAGAGGCGTTCGATGTGGTCGCCGTTCCAGATCCGATCTCTAATAGCGAGATCACTTCGGGGCGTCAGCGCTACCTTCCCCACCTCCTTGGGTTCCAAAAGCGTGTCTATGGGGCAGGCTCTATCGACGAAGTGGCCATGGCCGAGATGTACATTCAATGGGGTGCCGAGCCCAGCGAGAGCAAGTCCCGACCCGAGATAGCGCGATGCGCCTTTGGACGCCCCAAGATTTACGTCGAGGATGGGTTCGTGCGGTCCCTCGGCCTATGGACGGACCCCAATGAGCCATCGTTCTCGCTCATGTTTGACACCGATGGCGCCTACTATGACGCGACGGTCCCCAACCTTGTTGAGAAGGTGTTGAACTCCGAGATTACCTTCACACCAGATGAACTCAGTCGGGCGCGCAGTCAGATCGACACCATCGTTCGAGAACGGATTTCGAAGTACAACTACGCTCCAATCCTCAGTATCCCTCGCACAGAAAAGAAACGGATCTTGCTAGTAGACCAAAAAGCTGGCGATATGTCTATCAAGTATGGTTGCGCCTCGTCGGACAGCTACTTTCAGATGATCCGGGACGCAGATGCGCTTGGAGACGACGTCGACGTGCTCATTAAACAGCATCCTTGTGCGATCACGAACGGAGAGCAAGAAGCGCACTTTACCGCCCAAAGCCTCGGTGAGTTTTCACGAAAGCCGAACGTCGAGCTCGTCGCGTTCGATATCAACCCTTTTTCGCTCTTTGAGGCCGTCGATGAAGTTTGGGTGGTGACCTCCGGAATGGGATTCGAAGCCCTTCTCGCTGGCAAGCCAGTGCGAACCTACGGCTCCCCTTTCTACGGCGGTTGGGGGTTGACGGAGGACATGCTGACCTACCCTCGTCGGTCGAGACAACGGGAGATCGAAGAGGTGTTCTTTCTCTTCTACAACTGCCTGACACGTTACGTCGATCCTCGAACTGGCCAGGCCTGCAACTTGGAGATGCTCTTGGATTACATTTTGCAGCATCGTCCAGCAGTTCAGCATTGAGTTCATGACGAACCAAAGCTTGCGAGATGTGCTGAAGTTCAGGGCGTTGGTTGCCTTCGGCTTTGAGTCGCAATTTTCATCGGCGGTGGAGACGGCTCGCTACGAAAGCGTCACTGGTCATCGCTTCGACCGAACCTACACCTCGTGCGAGCAACTGAAACTGGAGCTTTTCGATCGGTACAAGGATAGAGAAGTCGAGCTGACTGTGCTGATGCAAAGACGCAATACAGTCCCCGTTATCGGAGACGAACTTCGCGAGATCTCGTCCGATATCGTGCCGCATGTGAAGATCGTCTCTTCGGCTGGCGATCAAAGGTCCATCCCTCCTCTGCCCCCGAGCTTGGTTGTGTTGGGAGGTGAGCAACCGTTGCAACTCCAAACGGACGCACAGAGAGCGATCGGAGGTTCTCAAGGAAGCTGGGTCGATGTCCATAGCGCAGCCCTACCTTTTTTCCTTCCGGAGAAGTGTCGGTCTTGGGTATTGCATCGCCGCGGGTTGCAACTCGATGTGTCCGTTCCTGAAACAGTGAACACGTCGGCTTTCGTGCTCAACACAGAGGCATGCTCCAAGAGGCAGCAGATTTTTCGGGCGGCCTTCTGGAAACGACTGTTCGCGGAAGGCATCCCGGAAGTCCGGGTACTCGACGACAAAGCTGAAATGAAGCCCAGCGGCAAAACTCTGTTCGTCTTCCCAGAAAGACTCCTGCCCGTTCAGCGGGCGTTTTTTAATCGTGGTCTCGACCTCCTATGCCACTTGGCTTATCGCCCAGAGGGTTGTGACTTGCTTCTTTTTGGTCCGAACAACCGTGACCTCCAGAAGATTCACGACGCGCTCGGGATGATCGCCAGGCGGGTGCACGCCTTTCCTCTGGTACGCGGTGAATATTCCCCGACAACGCGTGCCATACGCTTTCTCGAAAAGAACATGAGGAAACAGCATGGGTATGTAGATGCACCCCCTATGCGATTTGAAGAAAGGCAAATGCTCTTCGCATCTGCAAACCAACAACGTGCATTCCGAGAGGTGCTCAACAACCATTCCTATGAGACAATCGTCATTACGGGAGCGTGGATGATGGGACTACTGGACGTGATGAGCGAAACCGAGCGAGCTCGCACAAGGATAGTCTGTGACACCCACGACGTATTCTTCGTGATGGACGCCGACGCCAATCGTGATCAGCCTCGGTATTTTTACTCGCCCGCCAAAGAAAAAGAGCGAGAACTCGAGCAACTTGAGCGCGGCGACCTCGTTATTGCAATTTCGGGGGCAGATGCAACGAACCTGCGATCTTCTGGGCTAGGTTGTCCTGTTGTGGTTGCTCCAGGGAGCTTTGAGCATAGCGCCCAGCTCGCGGCGGGCAGGGACGGCTTTCAGCGGTTTGGGTTTATCGGATCGGGAAACGTCAACAATCAACGGTCCGTTGAGGTCTTGCGAGAGTGGTGGCCCCTAATTGTACAAGAGTTTCCCTCCAGTGAACTGCTACTCGCCGGAGCGATTTGTGAACGCGAGGTCGCTGAGACGTTCGCGAAGGAGTCCAAAGGAAGCGTCCGACTGCTGGGTTTTATCCGCGAACTTGGTGATTTCTATTCGCAGATCGACGCGTTACTGGCTCCGATCACAGTTCAAGGTGGGTTGAACTTCAAATGCGTTGAGGCATTGATGGCAGGGAGGCCAGTCTTGACCACTACTCTTGGCGTTCGCTGTTTGGAAAACGACGTTGGAGTTTGGGGAAGCGACGAGGCTCCAGTGGACACCATTCGAACACTGCAGTCGACAAAAGATTTCATGGCCCTCCGAGAGGCGATTCGCTCTTCGGCTTGCAATAGGTACTCGCAATCGCGCGGATATGAAGCGCTGGACAATTGGTTCGAACCGAGCGCGCACCTATGAGCAGCTACGATCAGGAGGTCCGTATCCCCGTAGAGCGCCTCGATGGAAGCACTCAGGATGCGATCTTCTTGATTGACGAGCCAAGAGACTACATCCAGCGCCGTATCCGCCAGGAGAACAATTTCTATGAGCGTCCTCTTCTGGATTTTTTGACTCGCGTGTGTGGGCCTCGACCGCTCTTCGTCGATGTAGGAGCAAACATTGGAAACCACTCTATCTTCTTCGCTGTCTCTCGGGGCGCAGTCGTTGTCGCCTTCGAGCCCAACTTGGCGAACCTCGAGAGGTTGCGCCGCAATATCGTGGCGACAGGAGGAATCGAAGGGCAAATCACAACGCACTTGATGGCTATCGGCGCAGAGCGAGGCCATGTTCGATCAGTTGCTCTAGAGCATGACAACACCGGAGGGAATCGCGTCGTGCGTTGCGCAGAAAACGCTGCGGAAGCGGTGCCGCAAAGCACCATAGACAGTGTACTTGGTGACTTCCCTCCGTTTTCGGACGTCATCATCAAGATTGACGTTGAGGGCATGGAAGTGGACGTAGTGCGCGGAATGCTTGAAGTCGTGCAAACGCGAAGCCCAGTCGTAGCGGTAGAAGTCCAGACGGATCAGAACCTGGTCAAGATCAGGAACCTACTCGCTCCGTTGGGTTACGTGCCGGTCGCTTCTTTCTTCAAGCAAGCAACGTTCGTCCTCGCGACAAGAGAACGCTTTGCACAGATCACACAGCTTGTCGCCGACAACGCCTGGGACAGCGCTCGGCATTATGTGCACTACTGCGATCTATTTAGGAAGCAGGCACAGATCAAAGCTGAGCTTGAGCAATTTGCCAAGCTGATCGATTCCTAAAGCCAGCAGATGTTGAAGGCATAACTACGGCTCTACTTGATTGCATCAGAACATAAGCAGGTTATGGTAAATACGTCATGGATGATGCAGTGCGCGATTTTCTGAGAAAGATCGGTGCGACGGGTGGGAAGAAGAGCCGACGTACACTTTCCCCCGGCGTTCCTCCGGAAAGGGTGCCTGATGTTACTTATTGCCAACTATTGAATATAAAGTTATACATATTGTAACATGTCCGGCATGAAGACATTGCTGCAGGTAGCGGCGAAAGGCCCGTTCCGCACTGCGGATGCGACAGTCGCTGGCATCCCCCGCTCCTATCTCCAACGCTGGACAGAACGAGGCATTCTGGAGCGCGTGGGGCGTGGTCTCTATCGCCTCGTCTCCGTCGAACCGACTGAGCTTGCCTCGATTGCCGAGGTGGCGCGACGCGCACCCCGAACCAACATATGCCTGCTGACCGCTCTTTCGATCCATGATCTCTCCAGCGAATCACCGAGCGCTGTCTGGCTGATGATTGAGGGACACAGCAGGGCTCCTCGCATCGATTTCGTCCGAACTGAAATCGTTCGTGCAAGTGGTCTCGCTTTTCATCATGGTATTGAAAAACGGATCATCGAAGGCGTCCCAGTGCGTGTGACGAGCCCGGCCAAGAGCGTGGCTGATTGTTTTCGGTACCGGCGGCACGTCGGCCTAGAAGTCGCACTCACCGCCCTACGAGACTACATGCAGGCCACCCATGAGCGCCGCGCGCCAGAATATACAGTAGGCCACCTACTCGAAGCGATGCGGGCCGCGCGCGTCTCCACCGTCATGCGCCCATACGTGGAGGTCTTGTATGAGCGACCACGTGGCTTCCATCCGCGCGCGGCTGCTGCGGATCTCCAAGACAAATGACCTCTCCTTTCAGCGGGTCCTTCAGCTTTGGTTTGCATGGATCTGAAATTGGATTTAAGATTTATGCATGAAGCCACGACGTCTGTCCAGCGCCCTTCAGGAAGTGGCACGCTATTACCCGGTCGTCAGCCTTACTGGTCCGCGTCAATCTGGTAAGTCGACGCTGACCCGAGGCACCTTTCCGGAATTGCCTCGGTACTCGCTTGAAGTGCCCGACACTCGATCCTTCGCGCGAGAAGATCCACGAGGATTCATTCAGGAGATCCGCTCTGGAGCCATCCTCGACGAGGTGCAGCATGTTCCAGAGCTGTTCAGTTATCTCCAGGAGGAAGTGGATCGGGATCCAACACCGGGGCGCTTCATCTTGACCGGCTCCGAGCACTTGAGTGTTTCCTCACGCGTGGCCCAATCGTTAGCAGGACGCAGCGGGATCTTGCATCTACTCCCATTGAGTTTGGACGAGTTGGTGTCGTTCGACAGCGCAGAGCGCCCTCTTGTAAACGTACTCTGGGCCGGGGGATATCCGCGTATTTTCGACGTAGGGATCCCCCCAGAACGCTGGCTCTCGGACTATACCGCGAACTACATCCAGCGCGATGTGCGGCAGCTGCTCAACATTTCCGATTTGGATGCGTTCTCTGCTTTCCTCAAATTGTGCGCAGGCTCTACCGCGCAGGAGCTCAACCTCGCGAGGCTGGGAAACGACGTGGGCATTTCATCCAATACGGCCAAGGCTTGGCTTTCGGTGCTGGAAGCAAGTTTTCTCTGTTTTTGCGTTCCTGCGTACACTCCCAACATTCGCAAGCAAGTGGTGAAAAGACCCAAGCTGCACTTCTTCGATTCGGGTCTGGTGTGCTTTCTTTTGGGTATCCGCTCACCTGAAGAACTCCAGCACCATCCCGGGCGTGGGGCCATTTTCGAGAGCTGGGTGGCTTCGGAAATGTACAAGCAGTACGTTCATCGCGGCCTCTCCCCAAATCTCTGGCATTTTCGACGGAGTCGAGGTCCTGAGATCGATCTCCTCGATCGGGAAGCGCGCGTTGCCCTCGAAATCAAGTCGGGCGCGACTCTGATGGCGGACGTGGCGCAGGCAGTTTTTGAACACGTCGCCGAACTTCCCGAGACCTACGCCCCCCGCCTCGTCTACGGAGGAGAAGAGAGTCGCAAGGTCCATGGGGTCGACGTCTGCTCATGGCGAGAGCTTTCGAAGCGCTTCGACTCTCTAACAAAGTCATGACCATCGCGCTAGGTAAAGCCGCAGATTCAAATCTCCGCTTCTTCGAACCTCTTCACGACCAAGTGAGCGCGCTCGTAGAGGCGGAGGTCCGTCTCTTCACGGATGAGTGCAAAGGTGCGGGCACCCGAGGCGGCTGCCGCCTCGACTCCCGCTGGTGAATCCTCGAAGACAGCACACTCTTCGATGGGTACACCGAGCCTACGAGCGGCCGTGAGAAAGATGTCGGGGGCTGGTTTGGGGTTTTGTACCTCTGGGTCGTCACCGCAAACAATCTCATCAAAAAGAGCAAACCATTCATGACGGCGCGTCTTGATGGTGAACACCTCACGCCCGGTGCTCGTGGCTACGGCGAGAGGAAGGTTGCGCTCCTTGAGCGCCCGCACGAAATCAGCAGCGCCTGGGACAGCGGGCGCATCGGAAAAAAGCTCGACGAGGATGGGCTCGCGTCGCTTCAAGAACTCTTCTGGAGTGAGCGGCAGCCCAAACTTTTCGATGACGTGAGCGGCGCTTTGGATGGCGCGGCGCCCCATGATTTCGAGCTTGGTTGCGTAATCCAGGGTGGCACCGAACGGCGCCATGATGTGATTGTAGGCTTCTGTATAGAGCGGTTCGGTGTCGAGCAAGACACCATCCATATCAAAAATCACCGCACGGCATGCAAGCATGACTGAGGCTACTAGAGCTCAGTCCGAAAAACCAACGGCAGCCGGTTTTTGGGGGAGGCTCGTGAGGAATTCACTTCGAAGACTGCACGAGACGGAGGCCGTCAGGCCGACGCGGCCTCAGCACCCCGCCTGAAAAAGACCCCGATTAGAACAGCACGGTGAGCCCAAGCTCATATTGTTCGGCCCGCACCTCGGACGTGTGGCTTTCTACCCAGGAGTGCCAGTGCGCATTTTGGTAGCCGAAATGAGCGACGAGAGGCGTAGAGGGAAAGCGCACGCGGGCGCCGACGTTCCATTCCGTGATCGTAGAGTGAGCCCGTTCGTCGAAGTCGAGCTCTTCCTGACTGCGGTCGAGCCCCTCCGTGGAGTGGATCGTCGCGGCCAAGAGCGAACCGTAGATTTGCAAATCGCGCAGCGAGACAGAAAGCTCCCAGGCAGTCGAAGCGCCCCAGCCGTAGAAGTACCCTTGTTTCCTTAGAACGCTCTTTGCCCGCAAGGTGGGATCTTGCAGCTGCCAGTCATTGTAGGCAAGAGCGCTGATCCCGCTGAAGTCGACGTTGGCACGCCCGCTGAGCTCCGCGCGGAGATCACCCTCGGCGAGCCAGAGTTTGGCGGCTAGCCCCGGAAAGCTCGTGGGCGCGTAGCGCTCGTCCCAACCGCGCGCTGTGCTGGAACGATACCCGTACGCGAGACCAAGACCGAGAACGGTGGAGATCCCGTCCAATCGATGCCGCTCTCGGGGCTGGTATCTATGAAAGTAGTGTCCTCCGAGGATCACTTCCGAATCGAGGAGGAAACCGCTCCCCACGCTTGAAACCGACAACTCTAAATCGAGCTTTGAAAACTCAAGCTGATAAAACCAGCGGTTTGCCTGGCCTACCGCGTGGTAACCCGGCATGGCGGCGAATTCACCTGAAAACCGATATCCGTGGACAGGCTTCTGCGAAGGCCCCGCATCGGGAACAGCAAGCGCATACCCGAATTCGAAATGATGCCAGAGGTCGGTATCATAACCGAAGCGATCCGTCGGACCGTAGGCGCGGGGAGGAACCCCATCCCAGATGCGGTGAGTGCTTTCTCCCAGCGCGAACGAATAACGCAGCGCGTGCTGCAACGCCGTAGGGTGGCTCACTCCGTTGAGCCAACGGCCAGCGCGATAGACAAACTCGCCGATGGCGACCCCGGCCATCGGCGTTACGAGTTGATCGTTGATGCTCACCTTTTCGTTGAACTCGATCCCCAACTCCCACAAGAGTGAAAACCCAAAACTATTCGCAAAAGACCATCCAGGCCCCAGATTGTTGGTGCGCGCGATGAGATAAAAGCCTGTGCCCGTCAGCGGATGACCGATGAAGTTGATCGAAAACGAGTTGTTGTCGAAGCGCCAAGCCTCGCCTGTGAAGCGCTCTTTGAACGCCGGGTTATCCCAATCGACGCGGTTGGTCTCGTCATCGAGGAAGTACCAAGCAGTACCGATCCCGAGCCAGAACGCCGATTCAGCGAGCGTGCGCAGGGGGCGTGGAGGAGCTAAGGGCGAGTTGAGCCTCTGATGGACTGTCTGAAAATCGCGCTTCTCACCGGCGCTGTCGACGAACCACTCAGGACTCTCTGCCTGCGCCCGCGTGATACCCGGCACCACGAGTACGCCAAGCAGCGCGCTCAGGGCCAAAGGAACACGCCACGTCATCACCTGCCCTCATACTATCTCGTGGCAACCGATGCGTCGGCAAAGACAACTTTGGGGAGCCCTTCCGGAACTCCCCAAGACCCTTTGTCACGTGAGTTCCCGGTGCAGTTTCCTGCACTGGCTCACTTTTTAGCTGAATTTCAGCACTGGCTCACTTTTTTATCTAAAAAGTGAGCTGCATTTCAGCGGAGCGGACGGGACTCGAAACAGCACAGAGACACAGATTCCAGCTGTTTTAGGCTCAAAAACGAATTCTGACGATCCCTCACCATTAGCTCTAAACGAGCCTAAGTGTGTGAATTTAGGTGAGGTGCCGGAAAGTCCCGATCCGGAATGCCGGAAATGTTTTGACGGTGAAGGCGTTCAAGAAAAGGCACCTGAAGACCTAGGTAAAGTGTCGGCTGACCCCGTTGAA
>CAYMQT010000036.1:0-14595 GCA_964392575.1 uncultured Polyangiaceae bacterium | reverse complement strand
GCCCTCGAACGCGCATCCGTAGCCGGGGAATGGGCCGTTGTGGGGCAGCTTGCACGGGAGCTAGAGGCGCGTCGGAAGTCCCACGAGGACCCCAAGGTCGTCCCGCTGAGACCACCCAAGCGGGAGCCAGGTTCGTCCTAGCGCCCTGGCGCGCCCGAAGGGAAGCGGAGATCTTCGAAGAAATGAAGCAATGATAGAGAAATGCGCCTCGCATTCCTGCTGCTCTGATTGTCAGTTGACAATATATCAAGGCATGCCACGGTTCAGGCAGTGATCGACGGTGAGCCGTTCCGAGCCCATGAAGCCAAGCGTCGCATCCGTGCGATCTTGGTTTCTGGGTTCGTGGACTACGACAACCCCCACCTTGTGGAGGAGCTCAGAAAAGACGGAATGGACCTGATGGACGTGACCAACGTCTTGCGCGGGGGAACCGTTGAAGAGGCAGAGATGGAAAACGGGGAGTGGCGCTACCGGGTTCGAACCCAGAAGTTTTGCATCGTTGTTCAGTTTGAAGCGGATGACGAGGTCCTTGTGATCACCGCGTGGAGATGGAAATCATGAAATGTGGAAAGTGCGGCTCGACCAACCTTGAAGAAGTGAAGATCGATCACCGCTATGAAGAAAGCGGACTCCCGAACGTCACACTGATTGGTGTGCCGGCGAGGAAGTGCCAGGAGTGCGGCTCCGTGCGGCTCAGGATCCCCGCAATCGAGGGGCTACATCGGACATTGGCCCTTACCGTACTCAAGAAGCGCTCCCGGCTCACGGGCCCCGAAGTGCGATTTCTCCGAAAGTATATCGGTCTCAGTGGCGCCGATTTTGCCAAGAGGATCGGCGCTGAGGCAGAGACGGTTTCTCGCTGGGAGAACGACAAGCAAACCATGGGCGCGCAAACTGAGCGCCTCCTACGTCTCTTGGTCGTAACAATGGGGCAGATCCAAGAATACCCCATCGACGAATTCGACAAGCTCGATCCTGAGCTTCGGGAATCTGGAGTCATTCGAATCGAGCGACGGTCAAAGGACTGGCAGCCGGCCGCATGAAATAGGAACACCCCGGCGAGATGGCGAAATCTCCCGGGGTATGGAGGGCCGTTAGATGGCCGACAACGAAAACGATAGCACACCCGAGTTCGAAACTCTCCCTGGCCCGGTCGGCGATTGCCTGCGGGCGCTCGCAAAACGAGAAGGTGTCGGCAAGGAAGAGGTGATTAGGCTGATCCTTGGAGAGCGGCGATCCGAAGACCCTGGACCAAATGGCAACCAGGGCTAGGAGCCGTCTCGACGAGATCTCAGCGCTCCGATACGGAGGGGAAATCCCTCCGTACGATGCGGTCGCTATCCGTCAGGACCCGCTGGATCTCTTGGCGGCGTTCATCGAGGGAGTCGAGAGCGAGTGCCCGCGGAGCCGCGATCTGAGTCGCGAGCAGTGGAGGCGGTCGGCTCTGTCGGCTGTCGCGAGCGCAGCCAACAAGTGGTTCAAAGAGACGGGGGAGAATCTCAGCTTACAAGAGGGGCAGCTAGAGAGTCTCACCGCGGATGATCGTGTCTCGGACGATGTAGAGAGCCTTGTTTTGTGGGCGCTGGGCGTCGGTGGGCTGCCGAAAGAACGTACAAAGCAGATCAGGGACACGCTGGCGAAACGAGCCACTCGGGCGATACGCTAGGCCGTTGACGACATCTGGCCAGATGTCGTCACATCGTTACGACGGAGAAGAGGGTATGGTCTCAGTGTTGGCATGTTCATGCCGACACCACAGCAGATCCGCGAGCTTTGCGCCGCTGCCGTCTGCGACCCCCGCACATGCCGACACGCCTACCAGGGGCGGTCGATAAAGCCGGCCACTCGCGAGCGCCTGAGGCGCGCCGCTCAGGGCCTCAATTTACCAGTGCCTCCCGCCCCAGAACTCGTCCAGGACGGACAGGTGGATCGATGGCACCCGAAGGACTGGACCAAGGAAGACATGCGGGCTCTATCCATGGCACTCGACGAAAAGGCTCAGAGCGGGGCCCTGTCCGCCAAGAGCGCGATCAACATGTGGGGGACGGCTACGCGCATGTGTGACGATGCCCACCGGCACAAGAATCCCGAGATCCGTTGCAGAGAAGACAATCCGTCTCGTGACGTTCGGGGCCCTGACCGCGCTCCGAGCAAGTCGAGAGAGTTTCTCTACCCTTCGGAGTTTCTGCGGTTCATGGAGCATCCCGACGTTCCCGCCCACTGGAAGCAAACGGTCGCCGTTGCGGTCTACACGTTCATGCGTCTCGGGGAGCTTCAGGTGCTCCGCTGGCAGGATGTGAACCTCGACAACCGGACCATTCACGTTCACCGCGCAATTGACAGGCGCGACGGTGGGATCAAGAGCACCAAGGGACGCCAGGCAAGGCGCATCCCGATCCATCCGCACTTGGTACCGCTGCTTGAACGCATGAAAGGCCGGGCCGTTTCAGAGCTGGTTCTGGCCCTCCCCAGTGAGCGCGACATGGCCCGAAAGCTCCGTCACTATCTGGATCTCGCCGGGGTGAATAGGGAGTCACTCTACAGCCGAGAGGAGACCTCTCGACGTCTCGTCTTTCATGACCTCCGAGGTACCGGGATCACCTGGCACGCCGTAGCCGGAACCGAGCCGCTACGAATTCAGCAGTGGGCGGGGCACACTGACTTTCAGACTACGCAGGGGTACCTCGTGACAGCCGATGCAGTGGGCCGAGACAACTTCGGGGAGCCCTTTCCAGAACTCCCCGAGGGGTCGACTTATCGTCACGACTTTTCGGCATCGCCTCTGAAGTCCTTTGAAAATCGCGGAGCGGACGGGACTCGAACCCGCGGCCTCCGGCGTGACAGGCCGGCGTTATAACCAACTTAACTACCACTCCAGACGAGCCGGCGAACCGGCTCATCTCCCTCTCCGTAAAAGCGAGCCTCAAGGCTCACCCGTCCGGCGGGGGCACGGTTAGTACCACAAGCCTTTCCCCTGACAAGAGCAAAAGGCGAGGATTTTCATTGCCTCCGCGCGCGCCTGACAGACCCCAAAAGTCCCGTTTCTCTCCACCTTTCTCGCCGCCTTTCCTCTTCTCTCGCCGCCTTTACTCTTCACCCTCTTCCTTTCCCCTTCCTCTCTTCCCGGGTTCTTTCCCTGGATCAAAGCTCTTCCCCTGAGCCCAAGCGCCCGCGTCTTGCCGTAGGCCACCTTTTCAGCCAGAAATGGCCTCCCGCGCAAGGGTACTGCCCGCGAGGATGAGAGTTCATGCCTGACAAGAAGTTCAAGACCGTCGATCCGCAACAACTGCCCCGCCACTTCGACTCGCAGGCGGCCGAGGGACGATGGGACACCGAGTGGCAGAAGCAAGCGATCTATCACTACGACGAGTCTGTCGGTCGAGAGCAAACTTTCGTCGTGGACACTCCTCCGCCCACGGTCTCAGGAGCCCTGCATGTGGGGCATGTGTTCTCTTACACCCACACAGACGTCATCGTGCGTCACCAAAGAATGCTCGGGAAGAACATCTTCTATCCTATGGGCTGGGACGACAACGGACTTCCCACGGAGCGGCGCGTGCAGAACTACTTTCACGTGCGCTGCGAACCGTCTGAACCCTACATCGAAAACCTGAAACTCGAAGCAGCCTCGGAGAAAGAAAAGAAGAAGGACCGCCCCAAGCTCCTCAACCGGCGCAACTTCATCGAACTCTGTCACGAACTCACCGCCGTCGATGAGAAGGCCTTTCAGGACCTTTTCACTCGCCTCGCCCTTTCCGTCGACTGGCGCCAGACCTACGCCACGATTGACGACCGCTGCCGCAAACAGGCGCAGCTTTCCTTCTTGGATCTTCACGAAAAGGGCCATGTCTATCAGTCCTTTGCACCCACGATGTGGGACGTGGATTTTCAAACAGCCGTGGCCCAGGCCGAAGTCCAAGACCGTCCCCAGCAAGGGCACTTTCACCACATCGAGTTTGGAGTGGAGGGAGCGCCCGAGACCTTCGTCATCGCAACCACACGGCCGGAGCTCCTCCCGGCCTGCGTCGGGGTGACGGCGCACCCGAGTGACGTTCGGTACAAGCACCTGTTCGGGAAAAACGCCCTCACTCCCCTCTTCCGCGCCCCCGTTCCCATCTTTGCAAGCGAGCTGGCTGATCCCGAAAAGGGAACCGGTATCCTCATGGTCTGTACCTTTGGTGATCAGACCGACGTGCTTTGGTGGCGTGAGCAGAAGCTCGCGCTCCGGCAGATCATCGGCAAGTCCGGACGTCTAGAGCCAGTGAACTTCGGAAGCCCCGAGTACCCGTCGCTCGATCCCGAGGCCGCCAACAAGTACTACCAAGAACTCTCGGGCAAAAACACCAAACAGGCCAAAGCCTCCGTCGTAGAGCTTCTGCGGGATCCAGCCGGGAGCGCCACCAAAAGCACAGCGCCGCTCGTGAAGGAGCCGATCCCGGTGGATCAATCAGTCAAGTACTTTGAAAAAGGAGATCGCCCGCTCGAGTTTCTTTCCACCAGACAATGGTTCGCTCGCCTGATGGACAAGAAGGACCTCCTGCTAGAGCAAGGGCGCACCATCCACTGGCACCCGGAGTTCATGCACACTCGGTACCGGGACTGGACGGAGAACCTCGGACTCGACTGGTGTCTTTCACGTCAGCGCTACTTTGGCGTTCCGATCCCCGTCTGGTTCGCCCTCGAGGAAGACGGCAGCACAGACTTTTCAAAGCCTCTCCTACCCACGAAAGAACAGCTTCCTGTCGATCCGATGGCAGACGTTCCCTCGGGTTATACGGAAGACCAACGTGGCAAGCCCGGCGGATTTGTCGGCGAACCGGACATCTTTGATACCTGGTTCACCAGCTCTCTCACTCCACAGATCGGATCTCACTGGGGCCTCGATGAAAAGCGCCACCAACGCCTATTCCCCGCGGATATGCGCCCTCAGAGCCACGAGATCATCCGCACTTGGGCCTTCTACACGATCGTGAAGGGGCTCCTTCATGAGGAGAAGGTCCCTTGGCACAACGTGGTCATCAGCGGTTGGATCCTCGATCCGGACCGAAAGAAGATGTCCAAAAGTCAGGGTAACGTCATCACCCCCATGCACCTTTTCGATGAGCATGGGGTCGACGCAGTCCGTTACTGGGCCGCCAGCGCACGTCTCGGCGCGGACACCGCCTTTGACCCTCAGGTGTTCAAGATCGGACGCCGTCTCACGACCAAGCTCTTCAACGCAGCCAAATTCGTCCTGGCCAATGAGGGAGCCCCCGGGCCCATCACGGAGGAGCTGGACCGGGCTTTCCTGCTTCACCTGAAGCAGCTCGTCGAAAAGACGACCAAGGCCCACGGGGAGTTCAACTTCGCCCTCGCTCTTCAGGAGACGGAGGCTTTCTTCTGGACGCACTTCACCGACACGTACCTGGAGCTGACCAAACCCCGCGCTTGGAAGGCCCTGGACGATGAGATCGTGACTCATTCGGACGAAGCAAAAAATTCCGCCATCACCGCGCTCCGTCTGGGGCTCAACGTCCTCCTGCGATTGTTCGCTCCGATCTTACCCTACATCACTGAAGAAATTTGGTCCTGGGCGTTCGCCGAAGAATCCGGTCACCCCAGCATCCACAAGGCTCCCTGGCCCTCCGAGAAAGAGTTTTCTGATGTAGCGCTGCCAGAGAACGCAGCCAGCTTCGAGCTCGCTGTGGCCGCTTTTGACGCCATCAACAGAGCCAAGGCGGACGCTCAGGTGTCGGCGGGACGGATCGTGAACAGCATCACCTTGGTCGCGGCTCAAGAGACACTGGATGCGGCGGCCCCGATCATCGAATGCGCGCTTCAGGCGGCCCGGGTCAAGTCACACACCCTCACCGTGGGCGATCCGGGTCCCACGATCTTTTCCGCCATCGATGCCGATTTTGCACCCAAGCCTTCCAAAGAATCCTAAATCCCATGCGCGTGCTCGTGGAAATCCTGCACCCTGCTCACGTTCACTTCTTCAAGAACGCGATTTTTCACTGGCAGGCGCGGGGTGACGAAGTCTTGGTGCTCAGCCGCGAAAAGGACGTGGCCAACGAGCTCCTCGCCGCGTTGAACATCCCGTTCATCTCCATCAGCCGCCTCGGACGTTCCAAGCTATCGCTCGTTCTTGAAATGTTGGAGCGCGATTTCAGCATGTGGAACCACGCGCGCCGATTCAAACCCGACGTGCTCGTCGGCATCATGGGCGTGACCATCGCCCAGGTGGGCAAACTGATAAGAAAACCCGCTCTCGTTTTCTACGATACGGAAAATGCCACGTTGACGAACCGCTTCGTGTATCCCCTCGCTCACGCTGTCTGCACCCCAGAGTGCTACTCAGGTCCAGTGCGGGGACGACACGTGCGCTACCCCAGTTATCACGAGCTTGCCTACTTGCATCCGGATCGCTTTGTCCCCGATCCAGACGTGGTCAGAAGTGCTGGAGTCGATCCTCATCAACCCTTCTTTGTCCTCAGGTTTGTGTCCTGGCAGGCGTCCCATGACGTCTTCGAGACGGGTTTCAACCTCGACCTGAAACGCCGCGTCGTTTCCATACTCGAAGTGCACGGCCGGGTCCTCATCAGCAGCGAAGGGGACTTGCCGCCGGATCTAGAGCGGCTTCGTTACCCCGGTCGACCGGAGCAGATGCATCATTTTCTCGCCTTTGCCAGCCTGCTCGTCGGAGAAAGCGCAACGATGGCCAGCGAGGCGGCGGCTCTGGGCACTCTGGCTCTCTACATCGCGGACACGGGACGAGGCTATACGGACGAACTAGAGGCGCGCTATCAGCTCGTGAAGAACTTCACCCTGACTGAGGTCGAAAAGGCCATTCAGTTCATGGAAGACCTGCTCAAAGAGCCCTCCCTCAAGGCGATAGCTGCCGAGCGTCGCACAAAGATGCTGAGTGAGCGCATCGACGCGACGAGCTGGCTCATCGATTACGTCGACTCCGTTATAAAATATAAATAGTCTCCGTAGACGAGAAAATCGCCTGAATTTTTCGCCTGATTTTGGGCGCCGCTTGTTTTTTTGGGCGCCGCGGGTGAAACGCTGGGGGCGGTGTTCAGAGCGCGAGGCAGTCTTTCAGGATCTCGGACCAGATTTGAGCGCCATGTTCAAAAGAGAGCTTTGTTCGCTCGGCGATCACCCTTCCTTGCAAGCGGTCGAACTCCTCCCTTCCTGAAAGAAGGTGCCCGAGCGTCTCCGCCAGATGCGCTGGATCGTTTCCGCGAATGATACGCCCGTTTTCGCCGTCCTTGACCCAGTCCGCGATGGTTCCCACGTCCGTCACCACAGGCACCAGACCCGAGGCCATGGCTTCCATCATCGCAAAAGGCACCCCTTCCCATTCTGACGCCAAACAGAACACGCGAGCGGACGAAAGCACCGTTTCGACGTCATCTCGATACCCTAGAAACGTGACCTGACCTTGCACTCCGAGGCGCTTCGCTTGCGCTCTCAAAGTGGTTTCAAGAGGCCCCTCTCCCAAGAGCGCCAACTGCACGAGCGTTCCCCGCTCCTTGAGGAGACTCACCGCGTCGATGACGATGTCCATGCGCTTTCGCTCAATCAGTTGGCCAACGGAGATGACATCAACCGTTCGTTTCCCTTCACAGGGAACGAACCGCGCCGTGTCGACGGAGTGTGGCAGGACGCGGATCCTGCGCGGGGAAACACCCAAACGAGCCAGTCCTTCGGCCATTTTCGCTCCGGTCACAGTCACCGCATCCGCACCTTTCACCGCTGAGAGAAACGGACGCCCCCAAGGCTTTTGCACCTGCTGATAGTCCATACCGATGAGACTGAGACAGGTCTTCGTGCCTCGGGTCCCGGCTACCCACGCGGCCACGGATCCCCAGGGTACCGGATTGAACCCCACCACCAGATCGACGGATCGCGTGCTGAGACAGTCTCTCACGGTTTGCGCCATGCGGTACGCGTTGCCCACCCGACTTCCGTCGCGAAAGCACACGTTTTCTACCTTGCTGAGTCGCTGTTTGAGAGGAGCATGCCGCACAACCAAAACCCGCTCGACCTCGTCGATGTACTCAAAGAGTTCGAGGTGTCTTTCCAGTTGATTCGCGTGGAGCTTGGCAGCGACAAGGAGGGTGAGGCGAGGGCCCATGTCAACCGGGCTCCCATTTCTGCCTCTCATCACCCTGTTTCCTCTTCAGCTCGCCCTGTTTCCCCTTCAGCTCCTCTTCGAGCGAAGGACAGATTTGTTGCACTGTCATCTTCCCTCGGACAAAGCGCACCGTCTGATTGAGCACGACGGCGCAGCGACGACTCCGCATGCGCTTGTCCACAAGAGCGTCCACACGCTTCAACGTACGCCCCTGCGTGCCCGCGAGCACTCTCGCCACGTACCTTCCCTTCCCTCTCTTTCGTAGGAACGCTTTGCTCGGAAGAATGCGCCCCTGGCTCATCAAGAGGTGCGGATCGATGTAGAGCGCTGCCGCTGCCCAGGCAGGCTTTCCATCGAGGCTCTCCGACACGATAGGGTGTCCGTCTTTGAAGACCTGGGTCAATTGCTCGGAGGTCTTTTTCGCCTTTTCCCAGGCGCCCCGGGTCCCCCACTCCTCAGCCCAACGCTTGGGCAACGTCGCGCCCGCCTGGGCGATGAGAGCCGCACTGAGCAAAAGCAAAAGAAGACGAAAGAACCCGCTTCTGACAGGCCCCTTTGGTCCTCGACTGAAGCGCCGCAAGATCTCGGTCCCAGCGTCCACGCTAAACACACCGAGCGCCACCGCGATCGAACCGCCCATGGCCAGAAGGTACCTCGGGTGGGGCTCGGTCCACGGTACGAGCGGGTTGAGCTTTCGAACAACGAAGGTCTGAAGCAAAACAAAAAGAACGAGACCCAAAGCGTAGAAGCGGGAACGCTTGTCTCGGCCAAACGCCATCAAACCGAGCGTGGCCAGTCCTCCACCGACCAGGGCAGCCGTCCATTCATGAGGCGCCTGGGTGTAGAGCAGGAAGAAGTCCGAAAACTGCCGGATCAGAAAGCGATCCTTTGTCACCACCCCGTGGGACGAGGACACCACCGAGAGCCGACCCCCGGCCCCCGTGGTGGCGTTCAGAAAGACGGATTCAAGGACGATGAGCCCCACCACGACGAGAGTGAGGACTGCCGGAACAATCAGGCGCTTCTTCTTTGCCCAGACAAAAACGCGCCTGAAGCGGGATGTGCCTTCCTCCGGAGCCGGAAGGTCGCTTTCGCGCGGTTCATCAGCGCGCGGTTCATCAGAAGAGGAGCCAAACCAGATCAGAAACGCGAGCCCGGGAGCAAAGTACAGGTACGACTCCTTGGCTCCGTAGGCAAAGAACAAGAAAGCTCCCGCAAGACCCAAGGTGACGTGGCGCCAAAAGCCTGTACGCGCCCGGACGTGGATGAGAGCCGCGTAGTAAGCCATCGCCACGTAAGCAGGACCGAAGGTTTCCGGAAGGATCTGCGAACTCCCCCGCTGCATGGGAGAAAATTGCAGGAGGAACAACACCGAAAGCACGCCCGCTAAAGGACCAGAAAGCAGCCGTCCGATCAGGTAGACGAAGACGTGCAAGGTGACGGAAGCGACGACAGGGCCGATGAAATACGTCGTTGCCCCACTGCCAAAGAACCGCTGGGTGAGCAGGGTCGGTAAGACGAGACCAAATCGTGACGTATGGTGATCGAACTTGTCTGGAAGCCCTGAGCCGTTGAGGAGACCACGAGCAAACTCCCAAACTTTGAGCGCATCTCCTCCGACCTCGATCTCTTCCAGATCCAAAAGCCGTGTTACGCAAACGACCGACGCGATCAGAGCGACCAATGCGAGTTCAGAAAGGCCCCAGAGGGTGGGAACCAAAAAGGCTTGGACCCGTGACCACGGGCGGGCGCGAGCCTGCGAGGCATCGCTTGTGAGCACCGGATCATCCAGAGGCGGAGGCTCGCCCAAAGACAGAGGGACCCCGACTTCGGCGGGCTCGGGACCGGAAGCCTCCTCTGTCGTTTGCACGACCTCCCTCCGCACCGGCGGCCGCGAGCCTTCCGCAAGCGCAAGCAGCTCAGGACTCACCTGAGCGGCTACCGTCGCTGCTTCATCAGCAAAGGCCGCCGGGCGCGTTGAATCCGGGGGATCTTTGGGATCGTCAGGCATCTGAGAGAAGCATCAGTCCGGTTGGTCCATGAATTGACTTGCCGAACCGCCTACGCTTTTTTGTACGACAAGGCGAGCGCGTTCGTTGGTCATTGGAAACTCCTCGGGCACGGTAACCACTCGGGACGTCTCCCCGATGAGTTCCTTCCAAGCCTCTTCGTACTCCTTCACCGTGACCAGCACGACGAAATCGGTCACGCCCACCGCGGTGTCAAAACGAAGGCGGGAACTTGGGTCCGGTCCTCTCTTGGTAAAGAGGCAAACTAGGTGTGCCGCCCCCGCTTTGCGCGCCACGCGCCGCACCGCCCTTGCAGAAACTGCGGCCGAAGCGCCAAGACCAAGTGCCATCGCTTCGAGAGGACCCGCCAGATGACGAACCCCCGCTTCGTCGGTCCAGATCTGCTCGACACGCACGAGCCCCACGGGACTTCCCCGGTGAACCAGCCGCGCGATCTGTCCCTCTTTGGGCGTCACCCCCTCCGACAGCGGCAAAACGAAAGGCTTGTCCCACCAGGGAGTTCCCGATTCGAGCGCGCTGCTCTTCCGAACCTTCACCGCCTCCCTCTGAGTCATGAAGCCGGTCACCGGACAGAGGAGCCCACAGGCTACGGCTTGAATCTGAGCGAGCAGCACGTCGGACACCGGGACCTCGACTTCAGCCGCGGCGAACTCCCTCAGAGTAGCGGTGCGCGCTTCAAAAACCTCCCCGCCGAAGGGCGGCGGCAGAGCGGCGCCCTGACCCCCAAGACGGAGCAAGCCCTTTTCTTCTAGAGCACTCAGGATGGCCTGAATGCATTCGTCAGGGGTCATCAAGTCCGTACGCAAGAGGACTTGCGGATCCTCGGGCGCTTCGTACGGGTCGCCGACTCCCGTGAAGTTCTTCAACTCTCCTGCCAGCGCGCGCTTATAGAGCCCCTTGGGGTCGCGCTCAGTCAACACTTCGATCGGACACTCGCAGTAGACTTCAAAAAAGTTCTCGGTCTTACTGCGGATTTCTTCACGCAGCGCTCGATAAGGACTGATGGCAGCCGTAATCGCACACGATCCCGAGCGAGCAACCATGCGCGCCACGTACCCGATGCGCCGAACGTTCCGGTCGCGATCTTCTCGGCTGAACCCAAGACCGTGCGACAGATTCTTGCGGACTTCATCACCGTCCAGACACTCCACATGGACACCCCGGAGGGCTAACGCCTGGGTCAGCTTCGAGGCCAGGGTGCTCTTGCCCGCACCGCTAAGTCCCGTCATCCAAACAACAAATCCGCTCACTCGTACCTGCTCCGCCAACCGCCCGGCCGCACAATCGTCCCACCAAGAGAGCCCGCGCGCCAAAGTGGTCGGCTGACAGTTCACACATCACAGGCCCTGACACAACTCTTCTCGCCTGGAAAAAACCGCGTCTTGCCTGGAAAAGACCGCGTCTAGCCCGGAAAAGACCCGCGAAACTGCCGGGTGGGGTTGCGCAGGGTTCCGGGGTGGGCTAGATGCGGGTCCCCAGGATATCTTCACGTCAGACACCGGAAAACCCTTAGAAAACATGGCAAATTACGCAGTTTGGAACAATCGTCTCCGTCACGAGTGGCTGGCTAAGCCCGGCAAGGGCAAGTACCTCAGTAAGCGCGCTCGCAGCCGCTGCGGCCTGGAAGAAGCCATCGAGCGCAAGAACGAAGATTCTGGTGACGCCGGTTCCCAGGATGCCGCCGCCGAAGCGTAAGGTCTCGGCCCCGCACCTATTCTCCCCCGTTCACTCCTCCCCCCGTTCCCCTGGGAACCGGGGGATTTTTTGCTTTGTACAGATCGCTGAATTCGTGGCTGTTTTTCCTGAGCGGGCGATGTACTAGCCTCACCCGGCCCAAAGCCAGGAGCGGGCGCGGCCCCTGAACTCAGTACCCATGCAGATCCTTGAATTTCTCGAAAGCGGCGGCGCGCTGGTTCAACAGCTGAGCTTTGACACTCTCGCTTCCCTAGCTCCTCCTGCCACCGACTTTTGGGACAAGAAGATGTTCAAGAAGCCCGACTGGGTGAGCTTCGTCTTCTTCCTGCGGATAACGCTCTGCCTCTTGGGCGCCATGCTCTTGATCTACGAGGTCCGCGCGCGTCGGATGGGTCACGACATGAAGGTTCGCCACAAGCGCTTCTTCGCCCTGTTTCTGACCCTCATCGCTTTTGGGACCTATTTCGATTTCGGAAACCCCAACGTCCGCTACCGCGAGTATTACCATCGGCACGAGCTTTATCATTATTACCTCGGCTCCAAGTATTCAGAGGAGCTTGGCTACAAGCTCCTTTATGACTGCACTTTGATCGCCGAGGCCGAAAACGGCCGGCGCGCTCAGGTAGCCAAGCGAGAGTTTCGCGACTTACGAGACGATCTCATCAAACAGGCCAAGGACACCTACATCCTCACCAAGCCAGAAAAGTGCACGGGACACTTCACCCCGGAGCGCTGGACTGCCTTCAAGAAGGACGTGGACTGGTTCTACAACTCGGCGCGCGGCTCCTACTGGGAGCGCATGCAGCAGGATCACGGCTACAATCCTCCTCCCGTCTGGACCATGACGGGCAAGGCCATCGCTAGCCTACACCCGGCAGATGGCGAGTTTTTCAAGATGCTCGCCATGATCGATATCTTCCTTCAGGCGGGCATGATCGCCTTGCTCTATTGGGGATTCGGATTTCGGGTGGGGACCGTCGGCGCCATCTTCTGGGGCTGTAACTCGGCGGCGAATTTCTATTGG
This sequence comes from uncultured Polyangiaceae bacterium, assembly GCA_964392575.1. Classification (GTDB taxonomy): domain Bacteria; phylum Myxococcota_A; class Polyangia; order Polyangiales; family Polyangiaceae; genus NIC37A-2. Next base: position 1,721 of record CAYMQT010000036.1, on the reverse strand, counting down.
ACCGGGGGCGCCTTTTTGCGACAAGATTGGCTGTTTCTTCTGGTCGCAAGCCTTGCGTTGGCGCGAAAACGGCGGTTCGGACTTTCCGGTGCGGCGCTGATGTGGTCCGGGCTCCTGCGCGCGTTTCCCCTTGCGCTGTTTGGGGGTTGGGCGGCCATGGTGGTGCTACACGTGATTGAACGTGCGCGCGGCCGAGCTGCCGCGGAAGGAGATGATGACGGATCGTGGATCAGCTACCTGCATCCAGATCATCGTCGCTTGATCGCCGGAGCGGCTATCGCAATGGCTGTTCTGATCCCTGCCAGCATGGCAACCACGGGAGGAGTGCAGCCCTACAAAGACTTTTGGGAGCACATCCAGACGCACAACAACACACCCCTGACCAATCACATGGGGCTGCCGACGATCGTCTCCCATAACTGGGAAGGACGCATGCGTTTCACCCGCAACGAGAACCTCGACGATGCGTTCGAAGACTGGAAAGACGGGAGAAATCGCCGCAAAGCCAAGATGGCTCCGGTCCGCTACGGTGTTTTCGCTTTCCTCTGGCTCTGGATCGCGTGGGCCGTGCACAAAAGCCGCAGACTCTGGATCGCTCCCGCTCTCAGCCTCCCGCTCGTGATGTGCTTGTGGGATCTGACCTGCTACTACTACTCCATGTACATCGCGGCGGCGGTCCTTACCCTGCCCCGACGCTCCATTGGCGTTGGCCTACTCGCCACTGGCGCGGCAAGCGTCGTCTTGCTCGGACGGTCGATCGGGTACGCGCCGACCAATGTCAGCGGCTTTCATTTCGTGGACGACAACTTTGCGGTGCAAAGCTACCTGTTCTTCATTTTTAGTCTGTTGATGCTCTGGGCCTATTCGAGACCGTTCAGCCTGCAAGCACTGAGCGACTGGTACAATCGCGTTCCCCTCAAGGAACGCCTCAGTCGCAGAAACGCACGAATCACAGAAACTGTACGAACCGCGCAAGCCGCACAGATACGCAGCAAGAAAGTGTCGCACGCCGCAGAAAAGGCCTGACCTTCGGACTCGTCGGAAAGGCATCGTCACCGTGGAAGACCCCGGTGACGCTTTCGATCCTTCAGACGGCGTCCGCGGCTGCCTGCACGCTGTCACCGCGACCGATCGCGTAGTAAGTGAAACCTGCGGCCTTCACGCGCCGAGGCTCGTACAGGTTTCGGCCGTCAAAGATGACCGGCGTTTTGAGTTCCTTTTTGATTTGGTCAAAATCAGGTGTCCGAAACGCTTTCCACTCCGTACAGATCACGAGGGCGTCGGCGCCGCGCAGGGCCGCTTCCTTCGTCCCGACAAGCCTCAAGTCATCGCGCGTTCCGTAGATCCTCTGGCACTCTTCCATGGCCTCAGGATCATAGGCTTGCACCTTGGCCCCCGAGACCCAAAGCTCTTCGAGCAGCACGCGGCTCGGTGCTTCGCGCATATCATCCGTGTTGGGCTTGAACGCAAGACCCCAGACGGCGATGGTTTTCCCTGAAAGTTCCGCCCCGAAATGACTCTTCACACGTTCGGGCAAGACGTCTTTCTGGCGTGCGTTCACCTGCTCCACGGAGCGCAGAAGGTGCGCTGGATAGCCCACGGCATCTGCCGCCCGGACCAAGGCCTGAACGTCTTTGGGGAAGCAGGAGCCACCGTAACCGCAGCCCGCATAAATGAAGTGATACCCGATGCGTTCGTCCGAGCCGATCCCGCGCCTTACG
>CAYMQT010000035.1:7085-34126 GCA_964392575.1 uncultured Polyangiaceae bacterium | reverse complement strand
CGATGAAAGCCGCAACCCCTCCCTTGCGCTGCAATTCCGCAATCGCGTGCAGCGTCAGGGTCGTCTTACCGGAAGATTCCGGGCCATAGATCTCGACGATGCGCCCCTTCGGGTAGCCACCGATACCGAGACCCAGGTCGAGACCCAGAGATCCCGAGGGGACAACCTCCACCTCGTTCATCTTTTGGCCTGATCCGAGGCGCATGATGGCGCCTTCGCCAAACTCCTTCTGGACACTGGCGATTGCGAGTTCGAGGGCCTTGCTCTTGTTCTTCTCTTCCATGGTGCTTTGTCTCTCCGACGTGAGGTCTCCCAGCCCAGGTCTTTTCCTGCGCGTAGGAGCCTTGTACTGGTTGCTTGTTCAGGTGTCAAACTACTGAACAAGGTTACCGATGTTCAGTATGTGCCCTTCAGTCTTGTCCTTCGGGGTGGATGGGTTCTTCTGATTCATCCATACCCTCGCTTGGCCCGAGCGAGCAAGTTATCGTTGACATTGTTTGTCACATGATGAGCTGAAACCCTTACAAAACAAGTGATTCTGTGAGCAAGAAAGGGCCAACCTCCGCGTACTTTCACGCCGAGGTCGACCCCACCGGTCCCCTAATCTGTCAAGATGTCAATACAACTACATCCGTTTCGGGGGCCTCACTCTGGAGAGCCTCACTCTGGGGAGAAGATGAGCGGATAGGTGACGGTCACGATCCCTCCTTCGGGCGACGGGAAGCTCAGGCCGTAGAAAGCGGAAAGCACACAGCTCTGCACCCCGGCATCCGCAAAACCCCCGGGCGAGGAGACATTGGAAACGGCGCCGTCGCTGCCGATGATGAAGCGCACGGGGATGCGACCCTCCAGCGATGGGTTTTGACGCAGCCCCGCTTCGTAGCACATGCGAAAACGTCCGAAGTTCTGCCGCACCGTACGTTGAATGACCTCGGGAGGAAGGCGACCATTCACGCTCGTCACCCCCGTCCCGACCATGCTGGGTGAACGAACCTTGTGGCCGCCCTTCGTAAGAGCATTGCTGCGCCCCATCCCTTCTCGACCGAGTCCCGGTCCGATCACCCCATCGCGCCCAAGCCCAATGCCGAGACCGTTTCCATAGAGGGCTCCACCCCCAAAATCTTTCCCGAGAAGACCGAGACCGTTGCTTCCTCCCGACTCCCCTATCGCGTCGCCCCACATGTTTCCTTGCGCGGTGACATCCATGTTGCCGAGCAACTGAGTGCCGCCCAAGGGATTGGTCCAAGCGGCGGCGGCAATCGCACTGTCGGCGCCGAGCAGCTCATTCATGCCGAAGTTCTTGGCCAGCTCGATCAACTCCGAGCGCGGGATCTGAAGCTGCGTGTTGTCCCGAGGACCACTGACTGCTGCGCGCGCACTCACGCGAGGTGCATCTTCCTTCCCCGCCTCCCCTTCATTTCCTTCAGCGCGTTTGCCCGTTTCTCCCGAGGCTTCGGCTCCCGTATCGAGGTCCGGGATTTCCTCAGCCTTTTTCTCACGTTCGCTCAAAGCGTCCAGGTACTGTCCGAGGAGGATCTGCCGTTTCATTTGCAAAGCCTGATCTTCCTCAAGACCCAGCGGAGGGGCGAAGTAGGCCATCGACAACATGAGCGCGGCGCAGAGTCCCGCCGTCAGGCCGAAGTAGCCGACGCTCGCCGTCTCGAGGCTGGCGGAAAAGCCGCGCGGCATCGCTGCCGCTTTCTTCGACAAGTGCAAGTGCACTCCGATCTCTCCGACATGCATGTGCACCCGGGCGCCGAGGGGAAGTGTCGTCTGTCGGGCGCGGGCGAGCTCCGTACTATCGACGGAAGACGCAAGAAATTCGGAGAGGGTGTGGGTCCCGCTCTCGTCGCGGTAGCTACCGCTTGCGTGCTCTGGGACGACACACGAGACAGCTTCGCCTTGTAGAAAAACGACCGGAAAGCGAAGAAGACCGAGCGCCGCTTCAGGCACTTCGATGTCGAGAGCTCCCGCTCCGTCGCTGGTTCCGATCACGAAAGGCCGCGGCGGACTCAAGTGCGTGACGGCGAGGACGCTATGGCCCCAGGTGATCACCACTTCGAGACTCACTTCGTGACTTGAGAGCAAAACCGGCTCTCCGAGCGAGTCGCGCGGGGGCGAAGCTACCGGCCAGGCGTCGATGGACCAGTCCTTCGGCTCTTCCCCGAGCGCAGTGAGGGGTGCTTCGCTCAAAAAAGGATTCTTTGTGGGTTTCTGGCTGGAAAATGGGTCGGGGGGGCTGGGGGGGTGAGTTGAAAAAGACATGGTTCTCCCTTTGCGCGGCTGCGCCTTTGACTGAATGCCCGTCGCCCGCTTGCGCTTGTTTTGGCGACTCAGACTTACCCTTGAGTCAACCAGCGCACGTCAGGCGGCGGAATTGTTCGCGCCCAGGGATGCTGTGACGCGCAACTGTAGGGACACCACTTGCGAGCGAAGGTTCAACCCGAAAGCAAAGAACGGCGACATTTCCTTCAAAAGCACCTCCGAGGCCGTTTCTCGGGAAGAGTCGGCACTTTGTCTCCGTAGGCGATTTTTCAAAAAGTGAATGACTCAGGTAGACACTTATTCACACCCGTCTATTCACACCCTTCACCGCGAGGTGCTCCGTCGTCGAGCCACGCAATCAACAGCTCTCGCTCCTCTTCCGTGAGATCTTCGACCGGGGGCTCATCATCCACCCACACCGCCGGCATGAATCCCTCCAGAGAAAGCGCGTTCTTCACCCGTACTTGCACCTCTTCTACGAGCTCATAGGTCTCAAGGGAGAGGGGCGCACCGTTCATCAACGGAACCGAGTGACAGCGCAAGCACTTGTCGGCGAGGATCGGCTGAGCGTCGCAGTAGGAAATCTCTGGGGCGTCCGCGTCCTCGACCGCTGGACTACAGCCCAGACAAGAAAACGCCCCAACAGCAAGGATCCCCACAAGCTCACGCATCACTCTATGAACATTATGCTGAAATGCCCGCCGAGGCCCATAGGCGGCCGAGAGAGTGACAAACGCTTAAAAAATCCAGGTCCCGAGGAGCGCGTTACAGCGGCTGCCCGGACGGCCCGACCAAGCCAGACGCCCCTTGGGCCCCTGGTCCCTGGGAGGCTCGCTGCTGCTGCAGCAGCTGGGCGACCATGCGTGAACGCTCCATCGCAAACTGCTTCACCTCGCGGACGCTGGACGCCCCGAGCTTATTGAGCAGCGCCGTGACCTTGTTGATGTCGCGCTTGTGCATCAAGGCTTCAAAATAGTTGTGTGCGAGGCGAACATCTCGCACCATCGCGCCTTCGTGGGGAGCGAGGAGCGTAACGATCTCGTCGATGCGCCCACTCTGACCGAGAAGCGCGCTGTAGGAGACGAGCGCGAGCGGATCGCTCCCGTTGCGTTCGATAGCCTTCTTGGCCCACTCGATGGCCTTGTCCCGTGTCTCTTCTGACGCAGAAAAGACACCCTGGATCGCGACGAAAGGTGCAGCGCTCTTCTTGTTGGGCTCCGCCTCGGATAGTTCCGAAACGGCCCGGAGCGCGGCTTCCTCCCCTTCGGCATCCCGCACGTGGACGAAGAGAACGGCCCACGCATCGACCGAATTCGGATTCACGACGATGGCGTTCTCGATGCTGGCGCGTTCTTCCTTTATGTCGTTCTTGCCCTTGTAAACCTTGGCGAGATGAAGCGAGGGAAAGGGATTTTCTGGCAGTAAATTGCGCGCACCCTTCAGCGTACCCTCGGCTTCTGCAAATTTTTGTTGCTGGAGTTGAGCAACGCCCAGACTCATCCAATCCTCACCGGTCCCTCCGGAGGCCACCACTTTCGCCAGCACCTTCTCCGCTTCTTCGAAACGGCGGTGCTTCATCAACTCACCCGCGAAGACTCTCCCGCGCTGTGGATCGCTTTTGTTCTCCGACCAGTGTTCACGGAGTCCCTTGAGCAGATCTTCGAGGCCAATCGTCATGGGCCGGCCCTCGGCATCTTGAATTTGCACCGCTGGACCGTTGAAACCCAAGAGCTCCCACATCTGCTCTTGAGTGACCGCGAAAGGACCCTTCTCAAGCTGCGAGGTGAGATTGTCCGTGGGCTTCGTGACGGGAATCACGACGAGCGCATTGGGAGGGATCCCGCCGGAGAAAGCACTCACGGGTGCGACGATGGCAGCGCCACCCTCTAGTTTCAGGTTCTGGGGAGCTGCCCCACCGGGGTTCTGTTGAGTCATCTTGTCACCTTGTTCATGCCCCGCGCAAAAGCTCGGAACGGACGACGATTTCCGGCGGGCAAGAGCGGGGGCGGAAAGCTACCATCGCATTTTCTCGCCGCAAACGGAGCCCGCTTTTGGCGCCAGGGGCCTCGGGCAGCTATAAGAAACAGCGCATGGGCATGCTTCTGGCTCTCCTCGGGATCGCCCTCCTCATGATCGTACATGAGGCGGGACACTACTTTGTCGCTCGTGCGTTTGGCATGCGCGTCGATAGATTCGCCATCGGCATCGGCCCCACGATCTGGAAGCATCAACCCAAAAACAGCGACACTCTCTTTTTAGTCGGGCTGATCCCGTTCATGGCTTACGTCCAGATCGCGGGTCTCAATCCTTTTGAAGAAGTGGAGGACGACGATGAAGGCAGCTACGCCAACGCATCTCTCGTCGCCCGCATCGCCGCCATCATCGCGGGACCTCTGGCCAACTACTTGTTTGCCTCCGTCGTCTTCTTCGCCTCCTTTCTGGCCATCGGAAAATCGACGACGGAAGTCCTCGTAGCTTCTGACACCGCCGCCGAAGAAGCGGGGTTCAAAGATCACGACGTGATCGTCAGCATCGACCGAACCAAGATCGAAACCTGGCGGGATCTGGTGCAGAAGGTTTCACCGAGCGCCGGCAAAAAGCTGTCTGTGGTCGTCTTGCGCGAAGGGAAAGAGAAGGAAATCGCGGTGACGCCTCGCGGCGAGGGCGGTCGAGGACTTTTGGGGGTCACATCCGTGCGCGGTCCGATGCCGTACCGCGAAGCTCTGGTCCTGTGCGTGGAGCAGCCCGCCCAGCTCGTAGCAGCCAACGTCGTGGGCATCTTCCGCATGATCACGGGCAAGGAGTCCGCTCAGCTCAGCGGGCCGCTTGGGCTCATGAGAGAAACCAAAAAAGCGGCCGAATCGGGGCTAGGCGAATACCTGTGGATCGTCGCCTTTCTGAGCACGGCGGTCGGCTTCTTCAACATGTTGCCGGTGCCCGCCCTCGACGGTGGGCGACTTTTGTTCCTTGGCTACGAAGCTGTGACCCGGAGGCGCCCCAACCAAAAGGTCGAGGCGCAGATCCACATGCTTGGCATGGTCCTGCTTTTGACCACCTTGGTACTCGTGACTTATCGAGAATGGGGCACAGACAAAACGCCCAGCGAACAGGCCGCAGAAGCGCGCAAGAAGGAACTCTTGGAAAAAGAAAAGGCCCAGAGCAGCGAAGCGGGGAAGGCTTCCCCGAAAGCCCCATCGTCACCCTGACTCAGAGCGCTCAAGCCCTCACGGGCAAGCCTTGTCAGCCGGCCAGGATCTCGATGAAAGGCGGACAGGTCGCAAGAAGCTCATGAGCGCCCATGCGATTGGCGTAGAGGACAAGCGCTCCGGAACCCCCGGCGCGCACCGTGGCTGATGCAGGCCCAGCGCTCAAAACCGTTTCGGGGAACACGAAGTCACCGAGATTCAGTTGCTCTTTCACGGAACCATCCGGAGCGAGCACTTCCAGGCTACCTCCCCCAAGGATGTACATGCCGTCCATGGGCTTGCCTGCTTCCGCGATGATGACCCCCGCCGGTTTGGACTTCACACTGCACTTTTCTAGCACCATGAAGCGAAACATGTCGTCGAGCGAATCCCCGAGAGGTCCGAGCACCCCTCCGGCAAACGCGAGATACTTGTTGGCCACTTCGGAAAGCTCATCGAAAACCCAAGGACAGTCGGACGTAGCAGCAGAGAGCATCTCCTTGTCGAAGAGTGCAACCCGAGTGCCCGGCTCCGCCCCCACGACGCGCACCGCCACGCCATCCTCGAAGGTCCCTTGAGTGAACAGGACTTCTCCGCGACGCGCATAGGCGCATGCCGCGTCTGCGACCGTGGGCATCAGCTGAACCGAGCCGGCGGTGACAAGCAAGACGCTGAATGCGCTGACCTCTTCACGAACACCGAGCGAACGGATGGCTGCCCCCTGCGCGAGCAAACGAGCGGCTTCGTCGGGAAGATCCTGAAGGCCCGGAACTTCCATCAGGTCGATCCCATCGACGAGGATCGGACCTTCTTGTTCAGACAGCGCGCCGGCTTGTTCAGACAGTGCGCCGGCTTGTTCAGACAGTACGCCGGCTTGTTCAGACAGTACGCCGGGAGGTGCGGGAGCGAGGTCCGGAGCCTCGGCCCCCGAGGACGTAAAGCGCACACTCGGCACACCCGTCGCGGGTTTCGGGGGTGGGCGCGAAATCGCAGCAAACATGTCGTCGAGTTCATCGGGCTCAGGGGCCGAGGACAGCACCTCGGTTTGCGGGCGCGATCCGATGGAGGACGGCGGGGGCACGGAGCGGGAGCCAAACCGGGCCGAAGGCGCGGGCAAAAGCGAACCTTCATCCACAGGAGGCAGCTGAGAGGGCCGCTCTTCTGGTTCACTCATCATCGCGGGCGGGGGCGCGGTGGTAGGACGCGAGGGCGGCTCGATGGGGGCGGGAGCTGCGGGAGGAAGCTCGGCAGAAGGGGCAAGATCGTAAGGCTCCGAACGGGCGCTCGTGATGCGGTCGCTCGCCCCGGGGGGAGACGACGGTCTGACCGACGCTCGACCGGGAACGGGAGAAATACTCCCGGGCATGTCATAGTCGTAAGCTTCGCGGACATCCTCATGATCCGAACCGCCGCGCTGAGGGAAGCCCTGTTCAAAAGAGGGAGCAGCCATCGGAACCGGCCCTCCTCGCTCAGGCACGAACGGGATCTGCGGGACCGAGGGTGCCCGAGGCTCAGAAGCGGAGCCGGCCCCATGTCCGCGCAGACTGAGATCCACCCCCAGCTCCTTTTCGAGCTGTTCATGCTCGTCGAGCGAGGTCCCTCGACCCCCGGAAGTCGCGTACTCAGCAGCCGTGGAGAAATCCACAGAGAGAGCCCCCGTTGAAGAAATAGACACCGGCCCCGCGTGAGGACTCGGAGGCGCCGAGCCGACCGAAACGCGACTCGTCTCGACCTCGTCTTCAAATTGAAGCTCACCAAACTCAAGAGCTTCCTCCTCACTGAGCTCTTCTTCTTCAATCTCCAGACCCGAGGGACTCGGCCGCATGGAGGGCGGAAGGTCGACCCCCCGACTGGTGGTGGTCGTCCGGCGGGGAGCAGCTGCGCTGGACATCGCCGGCGGAGGGAGGGAGGAAGGCGGGGGCGGAGCTGAAGACTTCGCTGGCGGAACGGATGGCGCGATCTGCGGCTCGTCAAAGACGATCCCATCCTCGACGTCATCGACATCCTCAACATCCTCGACGTCATCGATATCCTCGACGTCATCGAGCAGAACGACCTCGTCGTCGTCCATTTCGACGTCCACTTCGACCTCCACCGTCGGAGCCGCGCGAGCGCCTACGGGCGGAGGAGGAGCGACGGCCTGCACCTGCGGCCCCGAGAGACTCTCGGCTAACTTCGACAGTTCGACGGCGCGATCAATCGCGCCTACCTCGACGGCCGTTTCCGCCGCTCGGCGCACCCAGCCAATGGCGTCTTGCACGGCCTCGCGACGCCACTGTGCCGAAGCAGCTCTGAGAGCCCAAGCGACGTCGTCGTGATCGTCGTCGCGGGGCGGGGGGACTGTCAGGGCCGAGCCGGACATGTAGGCGTGACTATAGCGAAGACTTTTGAACTCACGACGCCCGGGACGTCGAAAAAGGAGAAATGCTTACTGAATTGGCACATGGAGCGGTCAAGGTGTGAGGATCACCTCTCGGTCCTTCGACCCGTTGGGGGGGCCGACGTACCCGCGGCGCTCCATCATGTCGACGATCTTTGCTGCCCGATTGTAGCCAATGGTCATTTTTCTCTGTAGCCAGGACGTCGAGCAGCGCTGAGTGTCGCGGACAATCAAAATCGCTTCCTCAAACCGAGCATCTGCCTTTTCATCCTCTTCGTCCACGTCATCTTCTTCTTTGGCCGTGAGAATGTCCTCCTCATAGCAAGGTTCAGCCTGGGCTCGAATGTGGTCCGTCAGCGCACTCACTTCTTCCTCCGAGATAAAAGGACACTGAACTCGCAGCGTGTCTGTCGAGCCATTGAGCTTCACCAGCTTGTCCCCGCGGCCAAGCAGCACTTCCGCGCCTTGCTCGTCGAGAATGGTTCGACTGTCGACTTTCTGCGCAACCCGGAAGGCGATCCTGGAAGGAAAGTTTGCTTTGATCATGCCCGTGATCACGTCCACGCTCGGACGCTGAGTCGCTAGAATCACATGCATGCCCGCGGCGCGCGCCTTCTGTGCCAGGCGGGCGACGGAAGTTTCCACTTCTTTGCCTTGCTGCATCATCAGGTCCGCAAACTCATCCACGACGATCACGATGTAAGGAAGCTTGTCGGGCAGTTGCTCGCCGTCCGTCCCCTTTTTGCTGACAGGCACGCTGGTGAGGTCACCGTTGTGATCGATGACCTCGACGCTGGTTATTTTAGGCGCAGGAATTTCGCCACTACGCACCTTTTTTACGTAAAAATTGTAGGTGCTGATGTTTTTCGTGCCGGCGTCGGCGAAGAGTTGGTACCGGCGCTCCATCTCATCCACCGCCCACTTGAGCGCCTGCGAGGCCTGACTCATGTCCGTAACGACAGGCAAGAGAAGATGCGGAATGCGATCAAAAGGCGCCAGTTCGACCACTTTGGGATCGATCATGAGCAGACGCAGATCCTCGGGAGAGCGTTTGAACAGCAAGCTGGAAAGCATGACGTTGAGGCCGACGCTCTTCCCGGCGCCCGTAGCACCGGCGACGATGACGTGAGGCATCGAGGCAAGATCCGCGTAGAAAGGAGCCCCCACAATGTCACGTCCCAGCACCACCGGGAGCGGGGCCTTCTTCGAAAGGTCCTGGAACCGCTGATCCTCAACCAGCTCTCGGAGATTGACCGGCACTCGGTGGTCGTTGGGGACCTCGAAGCCGATGCGACTCTTGCCGGGAATGGGAGCAATGATGCGCACCTTGCGCGAAAGTCCAAGCGCCAGGTCATCGCTCAATCCGGCGACTTTGCTGACTTTCGTCCCGGCGGTCGGTGCAAACTCGTAAGTCGTCACCGTAGGTCCGGGGTGCACTTCTTCTACTCGACCGGATACGCCGTAATCCAAAAGTGTCTTCTCGAGTAGATCAGCCACCGCTCGGATTTTGGTGCGATCGACAGGATGTAGATCCTCCTCCGGGGGATCGAGCAAGTCCGTGCTCGGCAGCTCGTACCCCCCCCGCTTCTTGAGACCGCGCTCTGGACGAGCCGCGTGAGTTTCCTGAATGGAAGAGGTGTCGACGATGTGGAGGGCATCCTCATCCGCCTCGCCTGATTCGTCAGCCTCCTCCTCTTCTTCGAACTCTTCGTCGTCCTCTTCTTCTTCTTCGATTTCTTCTTCGTCGTCCGTATCGCTTGCCTCTGATTCCGCGTCCAAAGCGAGCTCTTTGTCGGGCGCCAGGGAATGAGCCACATCCGTCCAGAAGCCGTCCGCGTCGGCAAACGCGTTCGAGGCTTCCTTCTCTTCAAACTCCTGGTCTGCCTCCTCCTCTTCACCTTCCGGAAACGGACAGTTTCGCCGCAGCGATTCAGAAACCGCGAGGGGTGGAGCGCCCGTCGCTTCGAGCGGGATCCACGGAGTATCACTCTCCAGATGGTGCAAGATCACCGCGTCTTTGTCCGGAGTTTCTATGACAGGCATGCGAGACCGTTGTTCGGCCAGCATCTGTCGCTCGCTGCTCGCACGTCTCCAGACGTCACGGCCAGACGCACACACGCCGATGAAACGAACCACGAGCGCCCGGTAGAGCTGCTCCGCTTTTTCACACCATTCGATGAAGGAGAAGCTGGAGCGGCCGATGAAGATCAATCCGATCCCGGTCAATCCCACAAGGAACGAACCCGGTGCCGAAAAGAGACCGCGCATCAACTCTCCGAAAAACAATCCCACGTTGCCTCCGGAGGACGCCCCGCCGAAAAAGACGACTCCTGAAAGAGCCACCTGCAAGAGCGAGGAAATGAGAACGAGAACGACCAAATCGCCTGCTACCCGCAGCCCGACTTGCTCGGGCCTCTGCCTTCGTAACAGCGGCAGCCCGAGCAGCACCATCTCCACAGGGATCCACCAGGCGGCGGCCCCGAACCCCTGCACCAAGACGCGCGCTAGGCCAGCGCCCACAGCTCCCATCCAGTCGGAGCCGGAAACGCTCGGATCCTCTGGAAAGTAACGAACGGAGAGAAGCGCGAGGGTGAGGAAAGTAGCAGCAGCCACGAGCAGGAGGGCCCAGGCCTCGGCTCCCCGGGTCCGCGGTGGGCTCGAACGAACGTCCGTGGTTTGGGCCAGAGATGGCGGAAGAAACGCTTGTGCTCCCATGTGACCATTACACCTACATCATCTTACCTTGTGGGCAAATAAAATATCGCTCCTTCTCCCCAAATCAGCAAAATTCGCTCCTCAAAGGACAAGGCTCGCGCACTTGGGGCCTTCAACTGCTTTTTCAACAAGCACTTCCTCAAGTAGGGCAAACCCGCGTCGAGATCCGAAAGAATGAAGACAACTCCTCGTGTTGGTTCTGGAAAATGCGCTCCTGTACTATCGTGAACGGGCCCTGCGAGCAGGCGCGTCGCCGCCTCGCGAACGTCGCGGCGCCTGCCGACATCGGCGTCTCGTTCTGGGGCACTTTTGTCGGTGAAAAATTCGGGAAGAGGTCGAGCAAGAGATGGGACGAAACGACAGTTGGGGACACAAGACATCGCGCGCCTTCGCGATGTGCCTGGGCCTGGGCATCATCGCGATCTCTGCCTCGGGTTGTCGGATCACCGATGATGACGTCCACGCTTGGGCGCGCAAGGCGTCCGGTCCACGGAAGCTTGTCGCGGTCCTGCAACACGAAAAATACGAGACGCCCCTGCGCGTACAAGCAGGTCTGACTCTCGTGTCCATGGCGCCCCGGGGTGGCCGAGCGGTAGGGTTAGTCGGTGACGAAGAATTCATCGGACTCCTGAAGGGGCTCGAACAGATGAGCGTCGAGGCCCGTAGACCCATCGTCGACGGAATGGTCCCAGAACTCGAAAAGGGCATTCTCTTCGTTCCGAAGGGCGACGAGCCTGACACCTCCTTCGCCTACAAGGACGCGGCTTACGCCCTTCTCACCGACAATGAAACTGGCGTTGTCGACTCGGAAAAAAGCCGCGAGCGCCTCAAAGCGGCCCTCATCGTCTGGTGTCAGAACAACTTCGTCGCCCGCATGGACGACACCACACAGCTGTATGGCATGGAACAAGTCCTTCGTCTGGTGCGCTCCTCCGGCGTCAAAGGTCTCACCCCGCTGATCGAGGCTGACTTCAAGAAAATTCGCGAGCTGGCTCAGCTGATCCATGAGCTTGCTGACCAGGAAACGAAGATCGATGCGAGCAAACGCATGGTCGCCGTGGCCAAGCACGTGGACTCAGACGCCTGGATCAAGCAGAAGGCGCCCGCCGTGGAAGCTGCCAACAAAGCCTCCGGACTGACGGTGAAAGAGAAGCAGTTCGAGAAGCAGCTAGAGGCCTATCAGGAAGAGGAGCTCCTGCGCATCTTTGGCGCGATGAAATACGTGGGGCAGGCGCCCATCGTCAACTATCTGATCGAGTACGCCAACGACAAAGAAAACTCAGAAAAGCGCCGCGCCGCGGCTCTGGCTGGACTTGAAAACAACCTCGACCGAAAGAACCAGACGCACGCCCTGGCCATGCTCGACATCCTCAGCAGCGACGAAACGCCGGACTCCATGCGCGACGTAGCCGTGAGACGGGTCGGCGAGCTCTCGCGAGATCAGGTCGCCGAGCATCTCTTCAAAATGTTCGACCACGAGCGCTGGCAGGTTCGCTGGACCGTCGCATCTCTCCTCCTCAAGATGACCGACGCGAAAACCATCGACGAGTTCATGACGCAGCTCGGCAAGGTAAAGACCATGGCGCTCACCGAGCCGTTGACCTACGGCGGCCTGCTCAAGGACGTAAAAGGGGAAAAGACTCAGACGCTCGTGGATCAGTACGCCGCCCCGACCAAACCCGTCACTGTTCGACTCACGGCTCTCGGCTACTACTACGACAACGGAACCAAGGATGACCTAGCCAAGGTGGCCCCCTTCAAGGAGGACGGACAGAAAGTTCCCAGCTGCCCCAAAGAAGCGCAGCAATGCAACTGGACCTGTACCGTGACCGAAGAGAAAAAAGAGCCGGAAGCCAAGGAAGTAGCCACCGTCGGCGAGTTCGTGACCTACTGCTTGGTCCCCGCCATGGAGAAACGCGAGCCTGAAAAGAAGGCTGCCAAGACTGACCCCGAGTAACGGTTTGTTCGCGCTATGAGCCAGCCCAACAAGAAGAGCCCTCGTCAATTTCAATGCCGCAACGGGCTATGGAGCACCTTCGAGGTGATGGCTTCGGAGCTTGAGTGTTCCGTCGACTACCTCATCAACGACGCGATGAAGCAGTATGCTCGTCAGCGCGGCTACGCGAACGAGCCCTCGACCACAGGGAACGTTCCTCCCTCAGCACCGGCAAGTGCCACGGCGGGCGCGTTGCCCCCCCCCGCGCCCGCGATGAGTCGCGCGCCGCTTCCTCCGATCAAAAGCCCAAGCCCGTTCGCTCCTCCCCCGACAAACGCCCTACCCCCCGCAAAATCGTCACAGCCCCCGCTGGGGTCCATGGCGGCGGTCGCGCCTCCGCCCCCCGCGCCTCGCCCCCCTGGACTCCCTCCTCCCGGGCGTCCTCCGATGTCCACCGGGCACGCCACGGTCCCTCTTTCACCGGATCGATTACCTCCTCTGCCTCCTGTCCAAAAGCAGGCCCCTCCCGTTCTTGCCCCGCCCCCTCCGGCCCCCAGCGCAGCGATCCAACAGCCACCGGCCGTACCCGTCACCCGCGCCCTGACTATCCACTACCAAGGTCACCCTTTCCTTGTGAGTAAGGACCGCTTCATCATCGGCCGCGGAAAGTCCTCCTCCGATTTGACGATTCGAGATCCCAATGTCTCGCGTCAGCATGCCCTCGTCGAGTTCTCCGGTGGCCACTTCTATATGGTCGATATGGGCTCCACCAATGGCATCGAGTTCAGCGGTCAACGAGTACACCGAAAAGCCATTCAAAACGGTGACGTTTTCCGCATCTGCGAGCATGAGCTGTTCTGCTCCATGGGCTGAGAGCCCGCCTGAAAACCTGCTGCGCGACCCGCTCGATCAGTCGTCCTCCTCGCTGCTGCGAGCTTTTTGTAAAACCTCGCGCTGGGGCTGCTACGATCCGCTCCTCACTTCATGGTCTCACTGGTCACCGCCGTTCGGGATATTGCCCGCGTCCGGGAAGTCGCCACCGTTCTGGTTCGGCATGGCTTCGGGGAGGTCGTGGGGCGCCTCGGTCTAGCCCAGAAAAAGGAATCCGACGCCCCTCAGAGCGGGCGCAGCCAGGTCTCCGTCGCTGCCCGCGTGCGACTGGTGCTCGAAGATCTCGGACCGAGTTTCGTCAAACTTGGACAGCTCGCCTCCACCCGACCGGACGTCCTCCCTCCCGATCTGATCGCAGAGCTGCGTAAGCTTCAAGACTCCGCCAAGGCTCTCCCTTTTTCGGAAATCGAAGCACAAGTCGAGCGCAACCTGGGCGCGCCGACTGCTGAAGTCTATGCGACCTTCGACAAGGAGCCCCTGGCCTCGGCGAGCATCGCCCAGGTCCATCGCGCGACTCTGCTCACGGAAGACGGCTTGAAAGAGGTCGCGGTCAAGGTGCAGCGCCCGGGGATTGCCGCCACCATCGCCAGCGACGTCGAGATCCTACATACGCTCGCGGCCCTGCTCGAAAGAGCGATCCCCGAAACGCGCATCTACTCCCCCATCGGTCTCATTCAACAATTTGACCATGCCATCACCGCAGAACTCGATTTCGTGTCGGAGGCCGACAACGCCCGCCGCTTCGCGCGCAATTTCGAGGAATACTCAAAGGTGCGCTTCCCCGGGGTGTACCGTGCTGCTTCCTCGAAGCAGGTTTTGACCCTCGAATTTCTTGCTGGCGAAAAGATCAACGATGCTATCAGTAGCGGGTTTTCCGGGCGCGCCATTGCCCGCGGCGCCTTTCGTTCGATCATCAAGCAGATCTATGAGGATGGATTTTTTCATGCCGATCCGCACCCGGGCAACATCCTCATCTCGGGAGACAAGGAAGATCCGGTCATCAGCTTCGTCGACTTGGGCATGGTGGGTCGCCTCAGTCCGCGTATGCGCGACCGTACCATCGATGTCATCACCGCGTGCCTGCGCCAAGATCATGAAGCAATCGCAGATGCACTCTACGCCATCGGAACGCCCACGAAGAAAATCGACATGCTGGCCTATCGGGCCGAGGTCGCCCTTCTGAGCGAAAAGTACCTCGGTAAGCCGCTGAAGGAGATCGAGATGAGCGCGATGATCCGAGATTTGGTGCGAGGGGGGACCAAATACGGCATCGAGATCCCGACGGACTTCGTGATGACGGGAAAGTCTCTCATGACGATCGAGGGCATCGGCAAGGAGATCGATCCTGATTTCGACGTCTACGAGGAAGCGAAGCCGCTGTTCTCCGATCTCTTACGCAAGCGTTACTCCCCAGAAAAAATGGGCAGCGAATTGCTTCGGCGCATCGAGAAGCTCGGCGGCGCAGGTTACAACGTCCCGCAGCAGATCGAGGAGGTTCTCGATGACCTGAAGTATGGACGCCTGGTCATCAACGCCACGGATCCGAAGCGCACCGCCGCGACCGAGCGCCTGGGCCGACGATTGATGGCCACAGGCATTACGACGACTTTGATCTTGTCCGGGACGCTACTGGTAGCGACCGGGCGAGACACTGCAGGCTACGCTTTGTTCGGAGTCGCCCTGCTTGCGCTTCTCACCCATGGCGCCCTAGAGGCTCTCGGCTCACTCCGGGAGCGCTGAGCTCCAGGAGTGCTTTTGACAACCTCAGATCTTGCCCTGGAGCATGAACGCCACCACGAAGGCGAACAGCACCAGAGACTCGATGAGCGCCAGACCGAGAATCATCGGAGTCTGAATGCGAGAAGCAGCGCCGGGATTGCGGCTGATACCCTCAAGAGCAGCGGCAGCTGCGCGCCCCTGACCCAGGGTTCCGCCAAGAACGCCGAGACCGATCGCGAGACCAGCACCGATGGCTGCCATCGACTTCATATCGAACTCGTTTGCTCCAGCTTCCTGAGCGAAGGCCTGAGCAGACGTGAGGGTGGTGAGGGCTAGAGCGGCGAAAGCCGGCTTCTTCTTGAACATCGTGATGGTCTCCTTTGACTCTTTCTGAGGCGAGGCGTTAGCGCCTTCTTGAATCTGCGGCTAGCCCTTTTCCGTCAGAAAAATGGCCGCCGCTGAACTTTGTTACTTCGGGGATGACCCCGGGTCTTTCGGGGATGACCCCGGAGGATTGGGGGGGGTGCTGCTCAGTGGGCTTCGTGCGCGGTCGCGAGGTCAATGTAGATACAAGTGAGCAGTGTAAAAACGAGCGTCTGAACCAGGATCACCAGGCAGCCAAGGAGCATCACGGGCAGCGGGACAAACACCGCCAAAAACCCAAGAAAAATGCCCAAGATCAGGTGATCCACGGCCATGTTGAGCATCAGACGCACCGAAAGCGTCACCGGGCGCACGCAGAGCGAGATGATCTCCACCGGAAAGATGAGCGGAGCCAAGTACCATACGGGACCCGCGAGGTGCTTGATGTAACCCATCCCCTGTTCCTTCATCCCGTAGATGTTGAACAGGAGAAACACCACGAGCGCGCAGCCCAGGGTAATGTTGAGGCTGCTGGTCGCAACCGGCATGCCTGGGATCAGGGCCAGGATGTTGGAAAAGAAGACGAACAACGCTGAGCCGCCAATGATGGGGAAGTATTTCTTCGCCCTCTCGGCATCCATCACACTCTTGGCCATCTCGTAGAAGTATTCGAGAAATACTTCCGCGAACGTCCGCGCCGTGAGCTTCTCTTCTGGGATCACTCCGGCTTCACCCTTGATCTTCCCGCTCACCGAAGTGGCGAAGAAGAGCACAAACACCATTACCAAACTGGCCGCTGCAAGGGGCTCCCAAGACTGCCACGTGGGCTCTTCCCCTTTGACAATGGTGTGACCCAGAAGGTGAGCGTTGTGCTCGAGCACATCCTTCATGTACGCGAGGATCAGGGTGAGGAAATTTGCGTGTTCAGGCATTGTCAGGGACTTTGCGACTCAGGCGCCGAAGGTTCAGCAGAAGGAAGAGGGACACCCAAGGTGCCCGACAAAAGGATCCCCAAGGGAAGCGCGCCAAACCCGACTGCCAGAGCCAGGGGCTGCACATAGCCTCGATCGAGGAGGCCATAGGTGACCGCCAAGAGCACGAGGAACTTGAGGACGGCAGCGCCGGCCCAGCCGCTGCGCCCCTCCTCGACCACACTGCGCACGGACTTGGAAAGGACCTGCAAGTTGAGGGAGGCAATCAAAGCGCCGACGAAAACACCCGCGCCAAAGGACGAACCAAACAGCGACAGGCCCCCCAATGAAAAGGCCGCGCCAGCCAGCCACACCATGCGGTGAGCGCGCTTCATTGCCTTGTCTTCAGGGATCGTTTCCATCGAGATATTCTTGACGCTCTCTCTCGGCTTGCTCAGTTTCGCGGTCTGCCTCTCGATTCGCTCTCATGAGCGCCCGGTAGACAGCTCTACTTCCTGCGGCAAGACCAAAACCAAAACCAACTACGCTCAGCCACCCACCGGTCATGAACTTCTTGTCGAGCCACTGGCCCACCAAGAGTCCGAAGATCACGCTCAGCGCAAACTCCAGGCCGACGGTTGAGTGACTTCCTGCTGATTTCCAGTGATGAGACACTTGCTGTCGTGGAAGCGGCGGGGACCTAGCACGCTGCTGAGGGACCGGTCAAACGAGATTCCCCGCTTCCACGCGCAGTGTGCGCTCAGTGGGGACGCTCTCCAAGACTCTGTTTCCTGGGCGGGTCCAAATTCCGCTGACAGTCGATCACGAGGACGGCGCCCAATCCTTGAGCTGCTGGGCCATGAGGCGGGCAGCCATGAAACGGTGACTGAGACGGTTCTTTTCCTCGGCGCTGATTTCTGCCGTCGTGCGGCCATGAAGACCCTGCGCCAAGAAGAGCGGATCGTAACCGAATCCCGCCTCGCCTCGCAGACCGTGGCCGATGAACCCTTCCAGGGATCCGCGGGTTTCAAAGACGCGGCGAGGTCCCTCTTCTGTGGGCTCACACAAACACAAGACGCAGACGAAGCGCGCGCTCCGCTCCGCGTCCGGCACCCCTGAGAGTTCTCGGAGAAGCAGGTCGTTGTTTTCTTCGTCGCTTGCCGTAGCGCCCGCGTAGCGCGCCGACTTCACACCCGGACGCCCGCCAAGAGCATCGACCTCAAGGCCGCTGTCATCAGCCAGCGCAGGCAGACCCGTAGCGATGCACACTTGCTCTGCCTTCAGCCAAGCGTTCTCTTCAAATGTAGCTCCCGTCTCCTCGACAGAAAAACCCGTGGGCACGAGTCCATCCATGCCTACGAGCACGATTTTACTGTCCGCAAACAGGCTCGCCAGTTCTCGTACCTTGCCCACGTTCGTGGACGCGAGCACCACTTGAGTCTTCATTGTGGACTCTCCTTTCTACCACCACGGGGCAAAATCACAGAGAACACGGAGCCATGAGGCTGCCTCCTCGCGTAATCGAGGCGTCCCCCGTGCGCCGTCATGATCTGAGCAGTCACCGCCAATCCGAGGCCTGTCCCGTGACTCTTGGTGGTGAAGAAAGGGTCGAAGAGTTGTTCTACCTCGGCGTCAGGAACACCCGGACCCGTGTCCGAGACCTCCACGACGAGCCCCTCGTCTCGCTCGAGGACCTTAAGATCCACTTCCCCGCCTTCGGGCATGGCTTCACGCGCATTGCGCACCAAATTGAAAAAGACCTGTCGCATTTGACCTTGATCCATCTCGACCCAAGGCAGGTTTTCCGAGACGTCTAAACGCAAGGTCACCCCGTGTGACTCAAGTTCCGGGCGCATGAAGCGGACGGCTTCGGAGAGCAGCGCCCCCAGATCGGACTCTTCCATCTCCGGGCGCTTTCTCCTCGCCATCGACAGGTACTGATCACTCAAGGCCGAGAGGCGTGCGACTTCCTGACCGATGGCGCGAAGCAGAGCACGGGGCTCCTGAGCACCGTCGGGCAGCTCTTCCTCCAGGAGATCGAGGTTGAGCGCGATGGAAGAAAGCGGGTTTCTCACTTCATGCGTCACGTGCGCAGCCATCTTCCCTATCGCTGCAAGCCGTTCGGTGGCGAGAAGCCTTTCTCTCGTCTGGGCAATCGCTTCCACCATCCCCTCAAAAGTTGCCGAAAGTTCTCCGATTTCATCACCAGAATCGATGACCGGATGACGAGCCAAATCACCAGAGGCCACCGCCTCAGCGCGCCTGACGACGAGAGACAGCGGTCTGAGGACACGATGAGCGTAGACGGCCATCAAAAGTCCAACCAGGAAGGTCAAGCCCCCGAGAAGGGAGAGCACCCAGAGCGCAGTCGTCTCTCGCGCGTGCGCAGAGGAGACCAGACGATCCACCTGACTTTCCACCCCGGCCTCGAGCTTGGTCAAATGCCTCTGCACTCGCAGGCCACGTGTGACGAGTTCGTCGCGGAGTCCTTGAGCGCGCTCACTCTGCTCACGACTCAAGGTCTGCCCACGACTCAAGGTCTGAAACATGCGTTTGATCAGCTCCCCGTCAGGCTCCATGAGGTGCTTGGCGCGTAAAATCTCCGCCTCGATCTCACGCCTGACCACCGCGCGCGAGTTGTCCCTCCCCCCGAAGGCCTCATCCACGGCCTTCGAGACGTCCGAGAGCTTCTTCGGGCGTCCCACCGAAAGAGCTGTTTCGAACCACATGCGCGCATCCTCTGGATTTTGCGCCGCTGTCACATGATTGAGCTGAGAATTCCAAGTATCCTGGTTCGACACCAAGTCCCTCAAACTGAGGGCCAACGGTAGATACCCCTGCCGAAGCAGAGTCGCCTCTCGCACCGCTTCCTGAAACGTGACGACACTCCAGGCCGACGCCGCCGCAAACAGCGCGAGAACGAGGAGGTAGGAGGTGAGGATGCGGGTGACGACCGACCTTCGCCGCGGCAGATCTTCACTTGCAGACGTCACTTCTTCCCCCGCGCCGTGCGAGAGCGTCCTTTGCCCTTTCCTGCGACAGTCTTCTTCCCCGAAGAGGTTTTGGCGCTAGTAGAAACCGTGGCCTTTCTTCCTACTTTTGTGCGAGCTTTCGTGGGTGTGCTTTTCTGCGTGCCCTGACCCTTTGGAACCGTCTTCGGCGTTTTCTTGCTCTTCGCGGCCGGGACGACGGGAAGCGGAACCGTCCGGGGAGCGGATTCTCGGCGCCCGACAGATTCTGCCGCCCCAGGCAAACGCAACAAGAAGCAGGCACCGCGGGCAGCCGGAGCAAGAGACACGGTGCCCCCGTGTTCTTCGACGATTCTCTTGACGATGGCGAGGCCAAGTCCCGTCCCGTCCGTCTTGCCCGCCGTCACAAAGGATTGAAACAGTCGTGGTGTGATCGATCCGGGTATCCCAGGACCCGTGTCGGAAACGCGAAACGTCAGTTCTTTTTCCTCCACGTCTGCGCGGATCACCACAAGGCCTCCTCCCAGAGGCGCCATCGCCTCCACAGCGTTCCGAATCAAGTTTTGCAGCGCCCTGGTGATGCGCTCCGAATCCAGGTGAGCGATGAGTTTGGGAGGGGTAGACAACTTGAGCTCCACCTTCCCCCTCTCAAGCTCCACACGCATGCCCTCTTTCACGTCAGAAAGCAGTCGATCCACGATGACCCGACGAGCAAAAACGCGGGTCTCTCCGCGCGCAAAAGCCAGCACCTCGCGCTGCATGGCGCCGAGGGCTTCAAACTGTTTGAGAATTTCTCCCGCGTATTTCTTACGCTCAGTCAATAGCGAAGACTCCTCCATCAACTGAACGTAACCACTGATGACGGTCAGCGGACTTTTGACGTCATGCACGACCTGAGACAAGAGCCGCCCGATGCTGCTCAGACGCTCCTCACGCTCGCGCAGTTGGTTGGTGTTGAACAAGCGCACTGCCGTAGAAAGGTTGGCCGAGACGAGGCGAAGAAGGCCCAAGTCTTCCGCCGTGAAGGGCCCTCCGCGCTTGTTGATGAGGGCCAACGCTCCAAGACATTCGCTCCCATCTCCCTCTAGGGGCTCAGCGATCATGGAATGCACCTCTACGTCACCCTCTTGCGTCAGAGGCGAATCCATGGCGTCAAACTGGATCGGCCTTTGGGTTTGGAGCACCGAGGCAAGTACCCCTTCCATGGCTGGCGCAACCCCCGTACGAAATACGGCCGGACCCTCTTCCCTTTGTCCGAGGGTGCGTTCCTGACGCCGCAAAGAATAATCGACCAGCTGCCCGGTTTCTTCCTGAGCAAGCACCAAAAGCGCCCCTCCGGCGCTGCACGCCCGAGCGAAACTTTCGAGCACCGCGCGGGCCAGCTCCTCATGTGAGCGCGCGTGCGCCGTGCTTCGCTCCAGCTCAAACAACAACTCCAGATCTCGCACTCTTCGTGTGAGTTGCTCCTGCGCCTGTCCCAGTTGTTGATTTTTGCGAATGAGCGTGACGAGCAAGCGCGAGTTATCGATGGCGATCGCGGCTTGCTTGGCGAGCACAGACAAAATTTCTGCATCATCGTCGTCGAAGGCAGATCCTGTTTGCTTGTTGAGCACGACGATGACGCCGATCGCACGACTCAAGTTGTTCTTCAGCGGAGCCGCCAGAGCGTTGGTCGTCTCATAAGAAAGGGTCTCCTCCCATTCTGCAGAAAACTCCGAGCGCTGAAAATCATGCACGCGCGCCGGGCGACCCGTCTGAACGACGTGCGTCAAAAGACCGTCTCCTCCCAGAGGAATTCGAATCGGAAAATCTTCTTCCGCCCCCGCCGAACGGCTGACCAACTCCTTCTTGCGCTCGTCGAGCAAGAACAGAATGGCCCGGTCACTACGAAGCAAATCAGTGAGCTTGCGAAGGACCAACTCCACGAGCTCATCGAGTTCGAGGGAGGCACCGAGAGCGCCAGCCACGTCTCGAAGAGCGCGGGCGACGTGTACCTCTCTCTCTAGGTTCTTTTCGATTCCCGTGGTCACTTCTTCTTTCCGCTCCCGCCTCCTGGGGCGCCCTCCCGGACGACTACAATAGCGGTGAAGGCGGGCCCTGTGCTCAAAAAAGTCCGGCAATTCTCTTGCCCCATTTGCCAGCAGCGCATGCGGCGGGTTAAATACCCCGGGATGGCTCTCAAGCAGCTACAGCTCCACGTGCGCGGACGCGTACAAGGCGTGTACTTCCGCGCGTCCACTCAGCGCGAGGCTCGTCGACTTGGACTCAGTGGTTGGGTGCGTAACCGCCCCGATGGCTCGGTAGAAATCCTGGCTGAAGGAGAAGAACTCAGTATCCGTGAGCTTCACGGATGGGCACAGAAGGGTCCGAGTGCGGCGCGCGTGGATCGAGTGGACACCCGCTGGCGAGGGTTCACCGGAGAATTTCCGGACTTTCGCATCGTCGAGTAGTCGTGCGACCTTTTCGCACCTCGCACCTTCTCATGGCCAGCGTCTTGGCCGTTTCCAGCGCCGCCTCTCCGCGACCCGCGTCCGCAGCGCCCCCCGAGCGTCAGGACGGGCAAGGCGCCGGGGCGGATCAGGAGGAAATCCGCGCACAAGCTCCCGATCGTCCGAAGGAGATGCCTCTCGCGTCTTTACCGGACCCTCCCTCGCTCGAACCTCCTCCTCCAAGGCCCCAGGCCGTCGAAGCCATGGATCGACTCCTCTCGGAAATCACCGACAAGGACCCGCGCACAAGAGAGCAAGCGTTTCGGACTCTGCTGGAAGCAAAACCCGACTGGGTCTCTTCCATTTCTCGACGCATCGACGAAATCCGCGACAAGGGAAATCTCAAGGCTCAGAAAGAACTGTTGACCGCTGCACGAGACCGGGCACGAGACGGCCTCAGCAAGGACGACCCGACCCCAGACTACCTCTCGATCCTGCTCAATCGACCGGAAACCGAAAGCCAAGACTGGAAAGATGTCGCTCGACTTCTCGCCCTCAGTCGCATGCTCGGCGCCTTGGAATCTACGCCCGCGGCCCGAGAACTCATTCGCATCTACTCACGCTTCGGCGACTTCATGCGCGTAGACTGCCAAAGACAACTTGACGCGATGGGTGATCGTAGCGTCGCCGCACTACTTGAAGCTACGCGACACCCGGCTCCACAGATCGCAGAATGGGCAACCAAGCAACTGACCCTGAGGAAGAAACTCAATCCTCATCAAGCCGTCCGCACGGACGACCCACGCGCTCTTTCCGACGTATTGGTCGCGCTCGGGCGCCTGGGCGATGCACAGTCCACTCGCTTACTCATCAGCTTCGCCGGAACACAACAAGAACAAGTCCGTACGGCGGCACGACAAGGGATCGTTCTTCTCGCTGAATCCGCCACCTGGCAGCTCCGGGACGCTTACCAAGACACGACCGGCAAAACCCCACCCCGGGACTGGACATGGAAGCGAATCGCTCGGGAACTCTTCACGGAGTTTGACCGCCTCCGACTCCAGAAAGTCTACGCTCTCTATGAAAAAGCGCTCGCTTCTGCCAAAGCAGGAGAGGAAGAGGCCGCACTCGAAGGATTCGACGAGGTCCTGACTCAGGATCCGGACTTTCCCGGGACCGACGAAATGTGGGGGGGGTATCACCAGTTCTCCCAAAACGAAAAGCACTCGCTCGATGCACGACTCC
This sequence comes from uncultured Polyangiaceae bacterium, assembly GCA_964392575.1. Lineage (GTDB taxonomy): Bacteria > Myxococcota_A > Polyangia > Polyangiales > Polyangiaceae > NIC37A-2. Next base: position 11,118 of record CAYMQT010000035.1, on the reverse strand, counting down.
TGGCCGCCCAGAGAGCGGAGCGCGTCGCACCCAGCCAAGCGCAGAAAAAGAAGTCCACGTCGGTCCGACTGCTCCTCGAAGCCGAAATCCTCCGCGAACGTGGGATCGTGGACCGGACCCTCCTCGCCCGAGCCGTTGAAAACGATGAGAGCGCGCGGCAAAAAGCCGTCTCGCTCCTCAGCACCTCTGAGACCGCCACCTGGGGACGCGCTTCTCGATACTTGATCGCAGCCCTCGTGGCGGGTCTCTCCATCGCAGGAGCCGCCTTCATCCTCCTGTCCGGACTGCGTAAAAGCAAAAATGCCACGCCTGAGTCCAGCGAAAACACGAAAGGCTCAACCTAAAGGTTGAGCCTTTCAAGGAGCGCGAGGCGATCAGCGCCTGATGCGCAGTGCCCAAACCCGAGACGTCAGTCTTCGGAATCGACCTTTTCTGCAGCCTTCTTGGTCGCCTTCTTGGCAGCCTTCTTAGCCGCGGGCTTCTTCTCCTCCTCACCGACCAACTCAATGATCGAAATCGGAGCGTTGTCGCCGCGTCGATTGCCCACCTTCGTGATGCGCGTGTAGCCGCCGGGACGGGTCGCGTAACGCTTGGCAAGGTCGATGAAGATCTTCTCGATGAGATCCACCTTCTTCGGCTCTCCGTCCGCGTCTTCAATCACATGAAAGCGCGTCAGGAACTTTGCCACCTGCTTCTGGGCCGCGTGACGACGCGCGCGGTCGGCAAGACTGAGCTTGTCTGCGGGGGTATAAGCAACCTCACCCAAACGACGCGCCTTGGTGATGACCTTTTCGGCAACCCGACGAAGTTCTTTCGCCTTGGCGTCCGTGGTCTCAATACGCTCATGAGCAATGAGATTTGCGGTGAGTGCGCGGAGCATCGCTCGGCGGTGACTGGAATCGCGGCCAAACTGCCGCCCTGAAACTTTGTGTCGCATCTTTCTAAGTCCTACTTAGGGTTCGAATTCTAGCTCGCGGGTCCGGGGCCGATCAGCCGCCGCCCTGCTGCGCCTTCCAGCGCTCAAGCATCCCCGACCAATTGTCGAGTTTCATACCGAGCGAGAGGCCCATCGTGCCGAGGATTTCCTTGATTTCCTTCAAAGACTTTCGACCGAAGTTCTTCGTCTTCAACATGTCCTGTTCCGTGCGCTGAACCAGCTCACCGATGAGCTGAATATTGGCGTTCTGCAAGCAGTTGGCCGAGCGAACGGAAAGTTCCAGCTCGTCCACGGAGCGGAAGAGATGCTCGTTCAAGGGCGTATCTTCTGCACCGGGAGGTGCATAGGCCGTGTCCTCAGTTTCCTCGAAGTTGATCCAGATAGAAAGCTGCTCCTTCAGGATCTTCGCAGCAAACGCCACCGCATCCGCAGGCTTGACGCTCCCGTTGGTGAAGACCTCGAGGACAAGTTTGTCGTAGTCCGTCTGCTGACCCACACGAGCGTTCTGCACGGTGTAGTTGACCTTGCGGACAGGAGCGAAGAGCGCGTCGATGGGGACCGTGCCGATCGGCATCGTCGGACTCTTGTTGCGATCCGCAGAGACGTAACCACGTCCCACACCGACCGTCAGTTCCATCGAGAGCGGGCCCTTCTTGTCGAGCGACGCAATCACATGGTCAGGGTTGAGAATCGTGAGACCGTCGACGAGCTTGATGTCTCCGGCCGTCACTTCGCCGGGGCCTTCCTTCTCAAGACGCACGGTGTACGTCCTCGGCGACTCGGCACGGAAGACAACCTCTTTGAGGTTCAAGATGATGTCGGTGACGTCCTCAACCACGTCAGGAATGGTCGTGAACTCATGAAGCGCCCCGTCGATACGTACGGCCGTGATGGCTGCACCTTGAAGGGAAGCCAAAAGAACGCGACGCAGGGAATTCCCGATCGTAACGCCAAACCCCCGCTCCAGCGGCTCACAAATGAAGCGGCCATAGAAGTCGGTCGAGGACTCAGGATGGATTTGAATGCTCTTGGGTCGAATCAGATCCCGCCAGTTGCGGCTCGTCATTGGGCTAACCATGTCTTTTGTCCTTTTCTCTTGGCCTTTCAGCCTTCAGGGGTTTGCGCGACCGTCCCAGACACCAAGGGAACCAGCTCCCGCAAGGTGTCCCGCAGTCTGCCCGCGGGGTGAGAGCAAGTGCTCCCTCTTTCAGTTGTCAGACAGGGCCCACCCCTACGAATGGACCCTGATGGATGGATGATACGCCCCGCGATGTCCGGGGCGCCTTGTCGTTAGCGTGAGTAGTACTCGACGACGTACTGCTCTTTGACAGCCGGCTCGTTGAGTTCGTCCCGGATGGGCATGCTCTTCACGGTGCCGACGAAGTTCTCCTTGTCGAGCTCCAGCCAGCCAGGAGACGGACGTCCCTCGGCAGAAGCAACGGCGGCGGAGACATAAGCGATCTTGCGACTCTTTTCGCGAAGCTCAATCTTGTCGCCAGGGCTCACGGTGTAGCTGGGGATGTTGAGACGCTTGCCGTTGACGTGAATGTGGTTGTGGCGAACCAACTGCCGAGCTTGTCGACGGCTTACGGCCAGACCAAGCCTGTGCACGACGTTGTCGAGGCGACGCTCAATCAGTCCGATCATTTCCTCGCCCGTCGGTCCACGCAAATGAGAAGCGCTGACATAGTAAGCAGCGAACTGCTTCTCGAGCAGGCCATAGATGCGGCGCATCTTCTGCTTTTCACGCAAACGAAGGCCATACTCCGAAAGCTTGATGCGGCCCTGGCCATGCTGACCGGGGGGATAGGGGCGGCGAGAGACGGAGCACTTCTCCGAAAAGCAGCGGTCGCCCTTGAGATAAAGCTTGCCACCTTCGCGGCGACAAAGCTTGCAGACTGGTCCGAGGTATCGTGCCATTTGATGCGGTTCCTATGATTCTCAGGTCACACGCGGCGACGCTTGGGAGCGCGGCAGCCGTTGTGGGGAATGGGGGTGACGTCACGAATGACCGTTACGCGGAAACCGACCTGCTGAAGAGCGCGCACAGCGCTTTCGCGGCCAGAACCGGGACCCTTGACGAAAACGGCGATGTTTTTCATCCCGTGGTCCATGGCCTTGCGCCCGGCTTCCTCAGCGGCGAGCTGCGCCGCGAAGGGAGTGCTCTTGCGTGAGCCCTTGAAACCACGAGCTCCGGAACTTGCCCAGGAGATCGCGTTACCCTGGACATCCGTAATGGTGACCAGAGTGTTGTTGAAGGTCGACTGAATGTGCGCGATGCCAGAGAAGATGTTCTTCTTGACGGCTTTTCGCGTCCTCTTCGATGTTGCCATAACTTAAAGTTCCTGCGCGCCTTACTTACGACGGGCGGCGCCCTTCTTGGGACCTTTGCGAGTCCGTGCGTTGGTGGAGGTCCGCTGACCGTTGACCGGAAGTCCCTTACGATGACGAAGTCCGCGGTAGCACCCGAGGTCCATCAAACGCTTGATGGATTGAGTCACTTCGCGTCGAGCATCACCCTCAACCTTGTAACCGCCTTCGATCGTATCGCGCAGCGATTTGACGTCTGCGTCACTGAGATCATCGACCCGCTTGTCTTCTGGGATGCCTGCCTTTGCGCAGATCTCGCGAGCTGTCGCCCGACCGATGCCATAGATGTACGGGAGGGCGTAAGCGATTTGCTTACGACGGGGGAGATCGATACCGGAAATACGTGCCATATGATTCCTTAGCCCTGACGCTGCTTGTGGCGCGGGTTCTCGCAAATGACCCGCACGACACCTTGGCGGCGGATCACTTTGCATTTCTCACAAATCTTCTTAACGCTGGGTCGTACCTTCATGGCCTTTTCCCTTTTTGGACCAGGTCTGACCTGGAGTGATTCTCTTGGTTGATGGGTTGCTACGGAGCTACTTCCCGAGCGCCTGAAGCAATCGGGCGGTGACTTCTTCTGGCTTGCCCACACCTTCCACTCGCGTGAGCAAGCCTTTGGCGTCGTAGTAGGGCAAAAGTGCGGCCGTCATTGCGTCGTACTGATCGAGACGCGTCATGACCGTTTCCTCCTGATCGTCGGCTCGGTGTTCCAAGTCGGCGCCA
>CAYMQT010000035.1:0-7075 GCA_964392575.1 uncultured Polyangiaceae bacterium | reverse complement strand
CCAGGGGGGGGGGGATTATATTTGAGGTGGTAGATCTGTCCAGTCGCTTTATCGGTGCGGCGGAGGGTAGCGCGCTCCACTAAAAGATCACGGGAAACATCGATCTGAAGAACCGCTTGGAGGGGGCTTTGCTTGGCCTCCAGAAGAGCCTCTAAAGCCTCGGCCTGGGGCACCGTGCGCGGAAATCCGTCCAGAATGAAGCCTTCTGCGCAGTCCGCTTGACTGAGGCGCTCGTCCACGAGTCCGATCACCACGGCATCCGGGACGAGTTTGCCCGCAGTCATATAAGTCTCAGCCTGCTGACCGAGCTCCGTTCCCGCGCCGCGGGCCGCTCGCAACATGTCGCCCGTCGAGATCTGAGGAACCCCCAATTTCTGGGTGAGGATCGCGGCCTGCGTCCCTTTGCCACTCGCCGGCGGCCCCACCAATACCAGTCTCATCAGCCCATCCTTCCTACGCGGGCCTGCGGCCGCTGAGTTGGTTGGTGCGGGGGCCGGTAACGCCCTCGTAGCTCTGAGTGATCAGGTGCGCCTCAATCTGATTGACCGTTTCGAGCGCCACGCCCACGCAAATCATGAGGCTCGTTCCACCAAACTGAAAGGGTACGCGGAACGACTGAGCGACAACCGCCGGAATGATACAAATCGCCGCGACATAGAGCGAACCGCCCACCGTCAGACGAGTCACGATCCCTTCCAGGTGCTCGGCAGTGTGACGCCCAGGACGAATGCCGGGAATGTTCGCTTGCTGCTTCTTCAGGTTCTCGGCCACATCCACCGGCTGGAACGTGACAGAGGTATAGAAAAAGCAGAAGAAGATGACGAGCACGCCAAAGATCGTATGAAAGACCCAATCCCCGCGGTTCAAAATCCCGCTGAAGGTCTGCATCCCTGGGATGTTCATGTTGGCCAACGTGGCCGGAAACACCAAAAGTGAAGACGCGAAAATAGGCGGGATCATGCTGGCCATGTTGACCTTGAGCGGCAGGTGCGCCGTCTCTCCGCCGTAAATGCGGCGCGCTCCCTGGCGCCGGGCGTATTGGATGGGGATTCTGCGCTGTGCCTTCTCAAAGAAGACAACCGTAGAAACCCCCACCAACATGATGCCCAGCACCGACGTCACCGTGAGAGGCTCAATTTCGCCGCCGGTGCCGGCCCAGTACTGAGTGATCCCCGACGGGATCCCGCTCACGATACTGGCAAAAATGATGAGGGAGATGCCGTTTCCGATCCCGCGCTCGGTGGCCTGCTCTCCAAGCCACATGATGAGCGCCGTCCCAGCCGTCAGGGTCAAGACCGTCATGAGTCTAAAACCCCAACCCGGATCGGTGACGAGATCGCCCTGCCCAGTGTTGCTCGTCGCCTCCAGAGTCGTAGCGATGGCGAAGGACTGAAACACGCTGAGCACGATGGCGCCGTAACGGGTGTACGCCTCGAGCTTGCGGCGCCCAGACTCACCTTCTTTGCGCATCTCCTCCACGGTCTTACTGACCATGCCCATCAACTGCATGATGATGCTGGCGGAAATGTACGGCATGATGCCGAGCGCAAAGATGGACATGTTCCCCAAAGCACCACCGGAGAACATGTCGAGCATTCCGAGCAAACCGCCTTGAGAGTCGACCAAGCTGCGCATCACGCCGCGATCGACCCCAGGGGTGCTGATAAAAATCCCGACGCGATAAATCGCGATAACGCTCAGAGTGAAAATGATCCGACGCCGCAACTCAGGGATGTTCCCGATGTTGCCGAAACCTTGGAACAACGCCATGCGGTGCGGATGCCTTCAACGACTCAAAAGGGCCAATCAGGCGTCCTTCTGAGCCACCTTCCCAGGAGCAGGTAAAACCACGGCTTTGCCGCCGAGCTTCTCAATCTGCTCCTTGGCTGCTTGGCTGAATTTGTAGGCTTCCACCGTGAGCTTCTTGGTGAGTTCACCAGAAGCCAAAACCTTCACGCGAGCGCCACGAACTTGTAGCAAGCGTGCAGCACGGAGAGCGGCTTCATTGACGACCGTTCCGGCGTCAAATCGCTCAAGATCACCGAGGCTCACCTCCACAGTCACAGCCGGAGCCGGAACGCGGAAACCACGCTTGGGCAAGCGGCGCTGCAAGGGGGTCTGGCCACCTTGAAAATGAAGCTTGTTGATGTTGCCACCACTTCGCTTCTTCTGACCCTTCACACCACGGCCACACGTGTGACCCAGCTTGGAGCCGGTGCCACGACCCACGCGACGCTCAGAATGACGAGCACCTGCAGGAACCTGAAGACGAGAGAGTTCGTTGCTCATGACTTGACCTCCTCTACCTCTACGAGGTGAAGAACCTTGGCGACCATGCCGCGGAAGGACGGCGTGTTGGCCACCTTCACCTGAGAACCGATCCCGCGAAGACCGAGGCCTTTGAGGACCAAGCGCTGCTTCTCAGGACGATTGGCCGTGCTGCGGACCTGCTTGACTTGAAGCTCCGACATCACGCACCTCCCGCCGTGCTAGAGGCTCCATGAGAACCGACGATGATCGATTGACCTACGTTGGCCGTCGCTGAAGTGGACGCAACGGGGTAGTCCTCTGCCACTCGGGCCACGTCCATCTCACGCGCGCGAGCAATACCCTCAGGGGTACGCAGGCTCCGCAGGGCCTTCACCGTCGCGTGAACGACATTGTGCTTGTTGTTGGTGCCGATGCTCTTGGTGAGGACGTCGTGAATTCCTGCCGCTTCAAGCACGGCACGAACGGCGCCACCCGCAATAACTCCAGTACCAGGAGCCGCAGGCTTGAGAAGCACTTCACCAGCGCCGACATGACCCACGATGTCGTGAGGAATCGTGGCACCGATCATGGGCACCTTGAACAGGCTCTTGCGAGCGCGCTCGCCACCCTTACGAATCGCCTCGGGCACTTCGTTCGCCTTACCAAAGCCAACGCCCACCGAGCCTTCTTCATCACCAACCACCACGAGAGCGGAGAAGCTAAAGCGGCGACCGCCCTTCACTACCTTCGCCACGCGATTGATGTGAATTACGCGCTCGCGGAGTTTATCGTCGTCAAAGTTTTCAAATGCCATGTCTGGTCTCTCAGATTTTGCGAACGAGGCTCAAAAATCGAGTCCCGCTTCACGTGCAGCCTCAGCGAGAGCCTTCACGCGACCGTGGTAGAGGTAGCCATTGCGATCGAACACCACCTGGCGGATCGAATGCTTCTGGCAGATTTCTGCGATGAGGGCGCCGACCTTCTTGGCCGATTCCGTCTTGTCCGACTCATTGAGCGAACCTTTGAGGTCCGGAGAAAGCGTCGACGCCGCAGCAAGGGTCTTGCCCGCTCCATCATCCACGACCTGGGCGTAGATGTGCTTGGAACTCCGGAACACGGTCAAACGCGGACGCGCCTCGGTGCCGGAGATCTTGTTACGGATACGTAATTTGCGGCGCTCGCGCCCTGTCAGCTTCATAGCCATGGTTCTTACCTCCGGTACACGCGCTACTTGCGTGCACCAGTCTTTCCAGCCTTACGACGAATGGTCTCACCGCGGTGACGGATCCCCTTACCACCATACGGCTCTGGGGGACGGAGACGAATGATGGTGGCGCAAGCCTGTCCAATCTGCTCCTTGTCCGCAGAACGAAGGATCAAGGTAGTGCCCTTGGAATCCTTGGGAATCTCAGCCGAAAGTCCGGCCGGAATGTCGAAAGTCGCCGGATGAGACAAGCTGAGATTGAAGTGAATGGTCTGACCCTTGATCTCACAGCGGTAACCCGTGCCATGCAGCTCAAGGATACGCTCAAAACCGTTGGTTGCGCCTTCCACCATCGAATTGATGAGCGCGCGACCGAGACCCTGAAGCCGTGCGTGATCGGCCCCCGTGGCGTCAGCCGTGACTACGATTCCTTCATCCGCCTTCTTGGCGATCACGCCCTTGGGCAAGACGCGCGACAGTTTCCCCTTGGGACCCTGCACGTCGATCTTGTTGGAGTTCAAGTTGACGGTGACTCCCGAAGGAATCGAAACCGGACGCTTACCCAGTCGCGACTGACGAATTTCAACTGCAGTTGTCATCACCAAACCTCACAGAGTAGTTCGCCGCCCACCTTCTTGGTGCGAGCCTCGCGGTCCGTCATCAATCCCTGAGAGGTGCTGATGATGGAAACCCCAAGGCCGTTCAGGACGCGAGGAATCTTGTTGTGCCCGACGTAAACGCGACGACCGGGCTTCGAGATGCGGCGCAGGCCTTCAAAGGCAACGGTGTGATTCCCGTCGTACTTGAGTCTGACCGTAATGGTCTTGCGCTTTTGCGGTCCCCACTCCTCCTCCGAAACAGAGGACACATAGCCCTCTTTCTGAAGGAGTTCTGCGATGCTCCGCTTGATCTTGCTGGAAGGAATACGGGCCACATCGTGACGAGCCATCGCTGCGTTGCGAAGGCGTGCCAACATGTCCGAAATAGGATCGGTCATCATACTATCACCAACTCGCCTTCGTGACGCCCGGGAGCTCGCCCTTGAGGGCCATACTGCGCATGCAAATACGGCACAGGTTGAAGTCTCGATACACAGCCTTTGAGCGACCACAGATGTGGCAGCGACGGACTGCGCGGGTGGAGAACTTGGGGGGACGAGTCATTTTCGCCCACTGACATGCTCTTGCCATAACTGTTGTTCCTCCGCCTTAATTCCTGAAAGGCATTCCCAGACCCGAAAGAAGCTCCTTTGCTTCCTCATTGGTCTTGGCGCTGGTGACGACGGTGATATTCATGCCCTTGACCTTGTCGACCTTGTCGAAGTTGATCTCGGGGAAAACGATCTGTTCTTTGAGGCCGAGGGTGTAGTTTCCTGCACCGTCGAATGCCTTGCCGCTGATGCCGCGAAAATCGCGAACCCGGGGCAAGCTCAAGGTAATGAGGCGGTCGAGGAACTCCCACATGATGTCCCGTCGCAGAGTGACACGACAACCGATGGGCATGCCCTCACGCAGCTTGAAGCCGGCGATCGACTTCTTGGCTCGGGTGACGACCGGCTTTTGACCGGTGATCGCTGCCAGCTCGAGCACGGCTGAGTCGAGGATCTTCGGATTAGAAACTGCCTCGCCGAGACCCATGTTCACCACGATCTTCGTGATCTTGGGAACCTGCATCGTGTTCTTGTAGCCGAAGCGCTCCATCATCTGCGGATGAACGGTCTTCGTGTACTTCTCCTGCATGCGAGGAGTCTGAGTCGTTTTAGCCATGGTTTATGCCTCCGCCGCAGCCTGCGCGGGAGCAGGGATGATTTCGCCACTCTTGGCGACGCGGACCTTCTTGCCGTCTCGTTCTTCGAAGTGAACCCGAGTGGCCTTGCCGGTCTTCGGATCCAACAGCATGACATTGCTGATAGCCACGGGCGCGGGGATCTGAAGGATGCCGCCTGCCGTCTGGGGTGTGGGCTTCATATGGCGCTTCTTGAGATTGACGCCCTCGATGATGACCCGGCCTCCTTCGAGGTCGAGACGAGCAACTTTGCCCTTCTCTCCCTTGTGGTTGCCAGCAATCACAATGACTTCGTCACCTACGCGCAAACGGTTCATGATTTACAAAACCTCCGGTGCAAGAGACACGATCTTCATGAACTTCTTCAGACGAAGCTCACGAGCAACCGGCCCAAAAATACGAGTCCCAACGGGCTCCTTGTTGGCGTTCAACATGACCGCGCTGTTGTCGTCGAAGCGGATGTAGCTGCCATCAGCGCGACGATTTTCACGCTTGGTGCGCACCACCACAGCTTTCATGATGGATCCCTTCTTGACCTTGCTGTTGGGCATGGCCTCGCTGACGGTGACGACGATGACATCGCCGATACCCGCGTAACGACGGCGAGATCCGCCAAGAACTTTGATGCACTTGACGAGCTTAGCGCCCGAGTTGTCCGCGACCTTCAGGACGGATTCTGTCTGAATCATTGCTTTACCATTCCTTCAGGTTCAGCCGGCGATGGCCGGACGGTCGATGAGCTTGCTCACCTTCCAGCGCTTCTCTTTGGAGAGAGGCCGGAATTCTGAGATTTCTACGCGATCGCCCACGCGATATTCATTGGTTTCATCGTGCGCCTTGTAGCGCTTACGAACCTTGACGTACTTCTTGTACATCGGGTCCATCTTGTAGCGCTGGACTTCGACCACGACGGTCTTCTGCATCTTGTCGCTACGAACGCGACCGATGAGACGGCGGATACGGGTCTTGTGACCCAGATGTGATTCAGCGCTCATGCCTGACTTCCTTGAGGACTAGTGCCTTGAGAACTAGTGCTTTTGAGAGCGCGAGCGCGCTCGGTAAGAATCTGTTCGATGCGAGCGAGATCCTTCTTGGTTTTGCCGAGAAGGCTCGTGTCTTCAAGCTGCCCGAGGGAGTTCTTCATCTTGAAGCCGAAGAGATCCTTGGTCAGCGATGCCTTGAGTTCCGCGAGATCGTCCGAAGACTTCTCCGTGAGGTCGACGTAGTTCATTAGAGTGCACCTCGGGCGAGGAAACGGGTGGGAACGGGGAGCTTGGCCGCAGCTACCTTGAAAGCTGAACGCGCCATCTCCTCTGAAACACCGGCAATCTCAAACAGCACGCGGCCGGGCTTGACGACAGCGACCCATCCTTCGACGCCACCCTTACCCTTACCCATACGAACTTCGAGGGGCTTCTTGGTGATGGGCTTGTCGGGGAAAATGCGGATCCAGAGCTTCCCCTGGCGCTTCACGTGGCGCTGAATCGCCATACGGCACGCTTCAATCTGGCGGGCCGTCAGGTGATGACGATCCGTCGCCTGGAGAGCAAAATCTCCGAAGGACACGTCACTCCCGCGCCACGCCATGCCGCGGTTCTTGCCCGTCTGAACTTTACGAAACTTCGTACGCTTAGGTTGCAGCATGACTCATGCCTCCTGGGTCTGAGCGAAGCGACGCGCGCGGCGCTGAAGAACTTCACCCTTGAAGATCCACACCTTCACGCCGATGATGCCGTAGGTCGTCTTGGCCTCGGCATCATCGGAATCAAGGTCTGGATCTTCAAGGGCGAAGTGCTCGAGCACGATCCGTCGGCGCATGAGCGTCGCGCTACCGAA
>CAYMQT010000034.1:5864-34900 GCA_964392575.1 uncultured Polyangiaceae bacterium | reverse complement strand
GATTCGAACCTGCGACCTACGGATTAGAAGTCCGTTGCTCTATCCAGCTGAGCTAGGGATGCAGTCTTTGAGACGAAGGGCTCATACGTCGCCGGGTAGGATGAGGTCAACCACAAGGGAATCGAGCCGAATCTCGCAGCCAGACACCTGAGGCTCCCAGATCCCCACAGACTTCCGGCGCACCGCGCGACTGGGGCGAGCACGGGGTAAAGTCGAGTCAGATCTTCGTTAAAGCAGCGCGCCAGCGTATTTCATCACCGCTTGTTTCACACAAGCAGCGGGCTCAGGATCGTACGAGTACGACAACTCGCCCGCAGGGAATTGTACCGTGCTCTGCCACGTATCCGCGTTCGCTAAAGTGTCGGACTCAGTGCTCCACGTTACGTTAGGTCCGACAAAGTTGTCCCGCAAATCCCAGTACCCTACTTGATTACTATAGCGCGAAGTCACCGGGTTATGGACGTCTTCGAAGTAGTTCTTCTCGATCAGTGCAACCCCACCCATGCGCACGTTGATGCCGCTGCCCGAGATCTGACTGTAGTAGTTGTTGAACAGATGCACGTAACCGAAGCGATGCAAGGGGGTGCGCGAAATCACGTTCTGATACCAGTTGTGATGGAAAGTCACGTAGCGCTCCTTGTCATCGCTGTCGCTGTGTCCGATGAGCCCCGTCTTTTGATGGTCATGGAGATGGTTGTAGGAGATGGTGATGTAACGAGCTCCCTTCTTGATGTCGATCAGACCGTCGAACTCTGTATCCCCAGCCCCGGGACAGTCATCCTTGGTCGAGCTGAAGAGTTCGTTGTGGTCGACCCAGACATGTTCCACGTCTCCGTTGGTATCGTTGCCTTCGAGGGTGATGGCGTCAGAGTCTCCGCCTCCAGGCAGGAGTCCCATGGTCATGTTTCTGATGATGACGTTCTTCGCACGGTTCACTCGAATGCCGAAGTTCGCGCTGGATCCGGCAAGTCCCAAGACGGTGACGTTCTGCATCTCTTTGATCAAGAGGATCTGCGGATCGAGCGTGTGTTGAGCGCACACGTCCGTGATGCTGTTGAAATTAAACGTGCCGCTGTAATGCAAGACGAGGGCGTTTTGCGTTCCGGCCTTGAAGGCCAGCCGATAAGCCTCGACCGCGGCCGCCGCTTGCGCAAAAGTACTCACGACGACAGGCACCGCATTTCCTCCTCCGGTCGTCGCCTTCCCGTAACCCACAGGACTAGAGGAAGGCGGAGTGTCGATGCAAGCGGTGCTTTGCCCCCCTGAGCCATCGCTTCCCCCAGTACTGCTGCCTCCGCCGGTATTTACGCCACCGTCACTTCCCCCGGCACCGTCGCTTCCCCCGGCACCGTCGCTTCCCCCGGTACTTTGGCCACCGCTCGAACTTGGAAAAGAAGATGCTCCCCCGCTTCCCAAGGAAAGCCAGCCTCCGGCTCCTGGCATCAAAGGGTCTTCTTCACCTTCTTCCTCCGGATCTTCCCCAGAATCCTCATCCGTGTCGGCAGCTCCCGGCAACCCGGCACAGGCGCTGAGAATCAAGGGAAAGGCGAGGAAAAACCGACAAGACGACAACTGCATGCTGCTCAATGCGCAAGACGCCCCCTGCGATCAATAAAATCGGCCATCCAGACGTCTTTTTGTAGATGTGATGAATGCTCAGGTAGACTGGTCCCCGCCCGGCCTCCTAGAAAAGCCCATGCTCAACCTCAAGCCCAGATCCTTCCTCCTTGCCTTCCTCGCGCTCCTTTCCGGGTGCGGCCCCACCATGCCGCAACTGAGAGCCACCGCTGCAAAGGATTTGGATTGTCCCGTCTCCTCCATCGAGATCGGAACGGCGAAGGGAAAGAACACGTACTACGCGAGCTGCTACGGCGCGGATGCGACGTATCACAGCACTTGCGAAGGCGAGCTAGGTTGCCGCTGGGTCCGAAACCCAGAGCCGGTCATGAGCGAGGCTCCCAAGTCCAAAGGGAAAAAATAACCTGCGGAATCACTCGGGAAGAGCGCTGCCTTTGGGCGCCTCGCTGGCCTTGAGGCGAGGAGGGCTCGCGGGCCCGACGAGGATCTTCACCGACGGCTCCTCGGTTTCCTCCGCCGGGCGCGTACTCACCACCTCGATCTTGTGTCCTTCGATTTTGCATTTGGAACCTAAGGTCGTTGCGACAGCGCCTGCGCGCCCCGACGCGGACTCCCAATACTTCTTCTCGTCTTTGAGATCACCAACGGTCTCCACCCTCACACGCCACGACTCGTCTCGGGAAAGGAGCGCTGAAAGGCCGCAAAGGACCGTCTGACCGCCGGGTTGAACGACGTCTGAGCGTGGGCGAAACATGGACTTTTCAGGCAGGCTGGCCAAGAGGCCTTCGTCGGTCACCTCCATGCCGAGGAGTTTCGCTTTTACGAAAGCTTTGAGCTGATTTTTGGCTGTTGCCTCGGCGATCTCAAGCTGAGACCTCATGCCTTGTTCGCGTTCAGCGCCCTGAGAAAGAAAGCGTTCTAACTCGTCGCGCCGCGCTTCTGTGCCTTGAAGGGCACTCGTTTTGGCCTTGAGGGTGTGATCCAGTTCATTCGCCTTCTTGGCCAACTTCTCATGTTGATCGAGGAGCGTCTCATGAGCCCTCGAAAGCGGTGTGTAGTATCCAAAGGCAAATCCAAGCCCGAGCAGGGCGACAAGACCGGCCACGAACCATCCGACGGGGCGAGGTTTGGGGCGTAGCGCGGCCAAATCTTCTTCCAGAAGTCCCCCACCGGATGAAGGCTGGCCCCCGAAATTTTCAAGCTGATTCAAACTGCTCGCCCCTTTCTTTCGCGATAGTAACGTTCAATTCGCGTACTGATTCAACAGGGGAGTGTTGGTCCCTGGTTCGGATTGGATCAGTATTCCGCTCACAAGAGCAAGCTACAAGTGGACGAGATCTTCAGGCCTTCTGACCCCAAATGGCTTGCTCGGACCGACGCTCAGCGTAACCATGGATGAGTCATGGCCATCAACGTCAATCCCGAGGAAGATTTTCATGTGGTGCTGAACGGCAACGTGATGGCGTTACCGCTCGACCGCCTGGATGACTGGTATCAGTCCGACATCATCAGTGATGAGACCCTGATTTGGCAGCAGGGCCTGGGGGAGTGGATGCGGCTCGACCTGGTGCTCGCGCAGCTCGAACAGGGGGTCCCGGAGATCGCACCTGCTCCCCCCCTTTCCGACGACATCTACTTCGTCCTCGTCGCCGAGGGGGAAGTGAAGCAAATGTCTCTCGATCTCATGGCAGACTCCTTCCGACTCGACGTCATCGATGACGAAACCCTGGTCTGGCAGCCGGGTTACACCGAATGGATCCCGCTCAAGCTCTTGATCGGGGACGAGCCGGCTCAGCACGTCAGCGTCGCCCCAAGCTTTGCGCCGTCAGCTCCGCCCTTCACCTTCAGCATTCCTATGGATGCCCCCAAGGCCTCCCCTTGGTTTCAGCGCGCCCTGTATGCTGCCGCTGGGGTGACCTTCGCTCTCGTCGCGTACCGGAACGGCGCCGGGCTCGCCGTCGCCGAAAGTCTGGGCCAAACCGCGCGACTCGCTCAGCTGGAGTCGGGCTCCCGCGCGCCCGGACCCGAGACCCCGCACGGGCTCGACGCCTGGCTCGCTCAGGTGGAAGAAACCTATCACTTGGCTGACCTCTCGGAGACAGAGCCGGTGAAGGCGACCAAAGATGAAGCCTCGGACGCAAACGCCGAGCAAGAAAAATCCGAGCAAGGAAAAGAGACGAGCGGATCGGACGCAGATCTGAAAAGCGCAAAGAAGGACAGCACTGCTGAAGAAAAGGCCGCCCCCGAGACAAAAGCCTCGGAAAGCAACGCCAAGAACCCGAATCTCGGCGCCTTCAGCGCCAAGCTGAACAACGAACCTCTTCCCAAAAAAGCGGCCAGCGCGCCCATACGCAAAGCGCGCTCGAGCGGCGCGCTCCCGTCCTCAGGTAACCCCAACGACCCGATGAACGGAAGCCTCTGAACAGCTCCCTCCGCGCGCACGTCGCCGGTTTCGTGAAAATCGCCAAGCGCTGTGGGCGACCTTCACGAGAACGGTGAAAATCTGAGAGCGGCGACCCCTACCAGAATTGAACCTGCACCCGCGCCACGGTGTGCATGCCGCCGCGCTCGAAGCGGAAAGCCTGATTCTCCGAGCGCCCGGTGAGCACGACTTTGCCCTTGGCCCCGGGCGCGCCGCCCAGAAGCATCACGTAGTAGTCGCCCGTGCGCAGTTTGACGAAGGTGACTCTGGTCGGGCTCGACCGTCCCACGCCCGGCGTAAACGGAGACAGCACCTGACCGTCCGGAGCAATGACGACGGGGGCAGGACAATCATGCTTCGCCGTGCCCGCGTCACATTCAACATCCACTTGCAATTGCCCGGGCTTGCCCTCATCCGCCGTGACGGTCCGAGGAGCGCCCTTCTCGATCAGCTCCGCCCAGCACGACTCCGCCCGCGCGACCTCCAAAGAAAGACCCGGCGCAAGCTCAGCGAGGGAGCGGTAGTGCGCGCACGCCCGGATCAGATCGCCGGCCACTTCAAACGCACGGGCGCTTTGTGCGTGGGCGCTCGGGTCCCGGGGTGCGGCCTCGACCGCCGCGTCGAGCATTTTCCTCGAAAGTTCATGATCGCCACTGACGACGGCAGAGAAGGCAAGCAGCTCCCGGGCTTTGTCGTAGTCGGGATCCATGCTCACAAACTACTGAGCATCCCTGCGCGCTTCTTCAAACCGTCCGTGCTGCAAGTGACCGCGAATGTACGCTTCATGGCGGGCGCGACTTTGCGGATCTTCTTTGAGCTTGGCCTTGAGGGCTTCGATGTTCTTCTCGCCCCACTTGCGCCACTCATCGTTGACGCTTGAAAAGGTGAGTCGTGCGCGCGGCGCGACAGGAGGACTGAAGGTGATGATCTTGCTCTGCCCCTGGACGGGTTCACTCCAGCCGCGGCCCTTGGACTCTTCTGCCTCTGCTCCGGAAACCTGAGCAGATCCAGTACTCGCGCTCGCGCCAAGCTCAAAGTCGAGGGGTCCGCTCTCAGCTTTCTTGGCGCCGGAAGACGCGGATTTTTTCGCCGGGCGTGGGGCGGGCGCAGCCTCGGGTCGCGCCTCTGCGGCAGGAGCGCTCCTTCCGGCCCCGGGTCGGTCCGCGAGTTCTTCGAGAGACGTCATCCGGCTGAGTTCTCCGTCGTCGGACGGCTGCGCGCGGGCGCGAGTGTCGCCCAACTCTTTGAACAGCGCGTCCGGCTGATCCTTCTCTGATTGCGAGGTGCGCGTGACGGCAAAGTCGCGATACATCTCTTCGCTTTCGAGCACGAGAAACGAAGTGTACGGACTCATGGTCCTGTGTTCGCGAGAAAGCTTGACGATTTCGTCTTTGATGGAAGGCGTCTGCTCACTGGCGAGGAGCCGGCTGATCTTGTTTCGAGCCCAAAGCCGCGGCACTAGTGGATTCTGACCTTCGGCACCTTTCTGCCACGCAAGCGAGCGCACGAGACGGTACGGCGCCCCTTTCATCTGTCCGCTGAGGGTGACCTCTCCCTCGCCCAAGCGAAGGATCTCCCCCGTGACGATCAATTCCTGACCGAGGCGCAGCGCGGGCAGCTTCAAAGCTTCCTCTGAGCGCAGAGAATCCGGAAGCGAGAGGACCGGATTTTTGATGACCGGCAGGCGCAGAGCATAGGAAAGCTCAAAAATGCGCTCTTCCAGGGATTTTCCGCTGTGGAGTAGGTCAAACGTGGCGCCGAGGCTGCGCGCAAGCCCGGACAAGGTGTCTTCATCGACCACCCGCCCCGCGCCGATGATGCTGAGATCCGCATCCACCGCTGCAAGCAGCGGTCCGGTCCGCCGGGCGATGCCCTCCGCCGAGATTTCTCCGGAGCTCGCCTGCCCGTCACTGAGCAGAATCACTTGCCTCTCGACCCCCTGATGACCGACGAAGGGCCGAAGCTCCCTTGTCGCCATGGCCAGCGCGCCCGACAGATCCGAAGAACCGGAAGGACGCAAAGAAAGGAGAAAATCACGAGCCTTGAGCAGACCGCCTTCCCGCACCACCGCAGCGCCACCCGAAGGGAATCGCCGGCAAGCGCTGTCGCAAGCCAGAAGAACGTACTGCTCCTCGGGATTCATGGAGCGAAGGATCCCGTACGCGAGCGCGCCTTGCGCGCGAATCGTCTCCTCGGATTGACTCTGACTGACGTCGAGAACGATGGCTCTCTGCTGAGGGAGGCCTGCCGGGCGCGCTCCTTCGGAAGGTAGATCAGCGCTGAAACGCAAGGCGAAGGTACCGAGAGCACCAGAGTGCTCACTCAACGCGCTCGCAGGAATCATTCCAGAAGGGGCCGCCTTCGCTTCACCCCATTCGGGTACATAAGCCGCTATTTGAGCTTTCGCGTCGGTCTTGCGATCCGCCAAGAGAATGAAGTCCTGGCTGGGCGCGGCCTCCTTCTTTTGAAAGGAAACAGTTTGGTATCCGTTCTTCTCACCGATGGCGGCGTCGTAGTTGGGAGAGCGGAGGTTGGTCAGCTGAGCGTGCGAGTCGGAGAGGGAAACTGAAATCGAGAGATCTGAGATCACAGTCTCCCTCCCGCCGCCGAGGGACAGCGGATACACGTAGCGCAAAAGGCCTTGCTCCGTGGAAAGGGCTTGATTGTAGGCGAGGACGAGACGGCGCGTTTTCTTGGGTAAAATGGGGAAAACTTTGAGCGACATTTCCCCACCACTGACCCATTCAAGCAAGGCCGGATCCCGCGGCACCGGGCGATCCACGATGCTCGAATAGATGGTCGCTGCTCGCTCCCTCTCAAGCACCTCACCTTCGATCAGTTTGTCTCCGACCCAGAGCGCCAAGCGCGACAAGCTGGCGTCCCCGGGAACGGCGAAGCGGTAGCGTCCCTCGAGCACATGCGGAGTCGTATTTTCAAACTCCTCCTCAATTTCAGTGCGCGCAAAGCCGTCACGGATGAAGACGTTGACGTGATGCTTGCGCAGATGCACGCCATCGCGCACCTGATCGGTGTTGGGGAGGCGAGCGCTCATGGTACCGAGCCCTCGCAAGGGGCCTCGCTCTTCACGAGCCAAAAGTCCGCCAAATTCACTGGTCCGGGGCGCAACCTCCAAAAGGAGCGGGAGCTCCTGCCCGCCCTCCCCCGTGCGATGGATTTGAGCATCTGAGATGCGGACGGACTGTCCCGCTTGGGCTGCGGGCCCTTCCCATCCAGGCACATCGAGGCCCGAAAGCGCGCCCCTTTGCACCGTGATGATCGTATCCTTCGCGTCCACGGACACCGAGGTACTGGTCGCAAGATCGGACAGGGAGCTCACTTTCTTACCCCCCGCCTGAAAGTGGAGAGGTTTGAATTTCTCGTCCTGGTTCCAGGGCGCCGATTCGAGAGAAAACTGACCCCGCGCGAGCTGAACCCACTCTTTTTGAAGCACGGTCTCGCTTTGCGCATCGAGATCGACCCGCCTCCCGGCTCCAAAATCCAAGCTCACCCGCCCCCCCACAAAGGTCCGAACGATTCCTTCGGGCTTGAGTTTCTGACGCGGCGCGAGCGGAACGCAGTCCTTGCCTCCCGGAGCGCAGTACTCCCCGGCCGGCTCTTCTGGGGAAGAAGACTCTGCACGCAAGACGGTCACTTCCGCCCCTGCCGGCGGTCCGGCTTCAGACTCAGCTTTGTCGCAGCCGAAAAGGACGCAGCTGAAAAGAAAAAGACAAACAACCCCCAGAGCGGCATCGAACGGCCACTTCCCTCGCCTTTGCATCGTTTCGAGATCTTCCCCCGATTCCCGCTGAGAACAAGGACCGATTTGCAGACTTCGTACCGTCACCCCCCCCTCTACGCCCCAAAAGCACAAAAGATCTGCCCCCAGGCCCAAGAAAAGCACACCAGCCCAAAGGGCGAAGTGTGCAGCAGTCACCTCACAATCCACAGCGGTCACCCCGAAGCAAGAACAGCCCAAGGCACGCGAGGGCGAAGCCCGAGGAGTGACGCGGCGCGGAAAACCGCCGCCGAACATGTGTGAGGCGCCGGATTTTCCGGCGGACCGAGGACGCACTTCCGCCCGCAGCTAAAATCGGATGGCTAGCGTAGCTGCGATCACTCAAGCGGCTGCCACTGATCTGGCAGTAGAGCGTCGATGTCGACAGCCGGATGGCTTGAGATTCTACGCAGTACGTCCGGCAGGTACTCCATCGGATTGACCCCGCATGCCTCACATGTCGAGATCAGTGAATAGATACCCGCGAGGTTTTTTCCTGCGATTTCGTTACCGGCGAAGAGGAAGTTCTTTCTGCCGAGTGCGACCACTCTGAGTGGCTCCTTCGGATCGGTTGTTGTCCACCGGGATCCTTGGGCGCGGCGGGATCCTTGGCCTCGGCCCAAACCTCGTCGATCGACGTTCCGTAGATGTCAATGAGCCCTTCTTCCACGGCGGCATCATCCTTCGTCCCTGACCAATAGCGCTGATGCAACCGCAGCAAATCGTCATAGCTTGAGCTCCTCGAAGTCTCGAAACTTGTAGTAGTCGACTGAAGAGTTCAAGCGCGCTGTCTCAAGTTCTAAAAATTCCGCCATCGCCTCGCGGTGCCGGGGAAAGAGGGGCAATACTTCGCTACACGCCAGGCCATCGTCCTCATTGGCGTGATAGAGAACTGCTTCGCCCTCCCAGTGCATCGCGCCGCTCGGCTCCGAGGAAGCGGTCCCCGAGTGGCAACCAGCAAGATGAATCGCAAGAAAGAGCACTCGCGTCTGACGGGCTTTGGACAAAGTGAGTTGAATCATGTTCTTCAATGCACGAAGGCCTCGTAGCGGAGAAAGTCTTGTGCTCCAGCCAGGTAGATAGATTGATCATCGCCGCGAGCAGCCTGAACTCGTACGGGAACATCGTAGATCTGAATCGCGAAACCCCGATCATCGAACACATAAAGTTCATTGGTTCGCCCGTCATAGGCGAACCAGCCGTCCCCGGCAGGATGGAGTCTCTCCGCGAGAAACTCCTCGGGCAGCTCCGGTGCCTGCACAAAGGCGTCATCCCCATATTTCCATATCGAGAGCTTTCCAGCTTTTCCAATGTACACCCCATGCTTCCAAAGCATCGAGAAATTCAAATCTAGATCTCCGAAAGCGGAAGAAGTGAGGACAACCTCCCCTTCGCTATTGCGATAGTGCAACCGCCGACCGTCTGTATCGGATTCATCAATCAGGAGAAGGGCCTCCCCCGATCCTGCCTGTGCCCGCAACGGAAGCGGGTTACCCTCCGCTAGTACTTCAGTGACCTCCGTTGAGTTATTGAGGGCAACCAGCTGCTGAATCCCCTCGTTCGCTCCGTCAATGACCAGGTGGGCAAACGGTTCTCTGTTCGGCCCAAGAACCATTCTCGTAAAGTGCGTGCCTCGGAGTGAGTCGGGACGCAAAAAGCGAGTCTCTCCGGACACCTTATCGATGGACTGGATCCCAACAACGTCTTCGTGGATCTCGGAAACGATCCAGATTGCTGCCCCCATGTCGAGCATCTTTGAACCAAAGTAGGCCTCGGATGTGAGAATCCACGCCTCCCCTCCGGTTTTGGGAACTACTTGGACCACGAGACCGTATTGGCCCCAAACGTAGATGTTCTCCTCATCGACCAGCATGGCGCGAGCATCCATGGGCACATCGCGAACAAGCCGCTTTCCAGGCGCGTTCTACACCTTGTCCGCTGCGTTTTCCGGATCTCATCAGGCTGACATTCAATACTAGCAGCCTAACAGGGGCTCAGGGTGTGGCAGGCTGGATGAAGCTGCTAGGCCAAGGGCGGCTTCACTGGACTGCAGACTTGAGCGACAAGCTACCCCTGAACGATCTGCTCCAACTTGAACCCGTCAATGTCCGTGCGGATCTGCATCCAGAGCGGCAGGTGGTCCGAGATCCCGAGGCTTGCCCAACGCGCCCGGAACTCTCATTTCCTCTCAACGTGCCCCAAAGACTCCAGTCTTTGTTCCGCCCACTGGCTCAAACCAGAACTGTCCCGAGCGTCTTGAATCTTTTGGAACAACAAAATGGCTTCAGCACTATTGCCCTCCGTCGCCGCGATTTCAGCGCGGTAACAATAGCTAGACAAGACGATAGGATCGCTCGGAGCTGCGCCGGAAGTCTCTACTGAGACGAAATGAGGAAGGACGCGCTCTGGCTCTTTCGGTGTAAGGGTGAGCTGCACAATGCCGAGCAGCAGGTGCGCCCGAGAAGCGAGCGACGGCGCTACGTCCTTTTGAGTGATCAGGGCACGGAGCTGCTCAGCCGCGTCTTCCCACTGGGCATCTTGAGTCTTCAAGAGCGCTAGTTGGTAGGCGTATTCCGGTGATTTGCGGAGTTTGAGGCCGGCGGCGCGGGCGAGAAACGTTCCTGCTCGGTTGTTCAAGCGTTCCCAATTGGCAAGCAAAGCGCGAGTGCGCGCAGGCTTTCGCTGGTCGGGCTTGAGCGCGTCGGTGAGCAGATCACGCAGTGCCGCTTGCGAGAGGCGGAAGTTCTCGCGCGCCAAAACCTCAACCACTTCGGGCTCTGAACCTTGCCTTTGCTCAAGCTTGTCCAGGGCTTCTTCCGAGGGATGATCTTGATGTCGCTTTAGGCGGTCGCTCCACAGTCCCAAGGAGATGCGCCGCTGGCATTCTGAAAAGGGGACACTCTCGCCAGAGACCGCTGCGGCGATTTCGTCAAGTCGACGCACCTCTTTCTCTGATAGAGGTGCGTCGCTCTTGTCTGGTTTGACCTCGTCAAATCTCGCATCGCCTTCAGTCGGTCCATCGGCCCCCGCCTCACGGGACGAGGCCTCGACATCCGGACTTTGGGCTCCCATTTGCCGACTGCTGCAAGCACCGACAATGAGCGCCAACAACGTGAGCGCTCCCCGGCAATCGACAAACAAAAACGGGACCAGAAGATCAGAACAACGGCGCATCGGGCTTACGATACAGGATATCGCTCCCGCTTCTGACTTCCACCTTGCGCGCAAAGAACCGCCCTTCGTGAGCATCCTGGCTACCCAAGACGATTTCTGCCCGGGGCGCCAGGATATCCCCATGGAAGGGCGCATCGAAATACGCCGTTGCTGTACCGAAGTAGCCCAGGAGAACATCTGGTGATGTGTGAGGTAGAGACAATGCTGTCACCTCGATACGTGAGCATGTCTCGGACGTGGATATAGATAGGACCTTCAGAATCGTCGAAGACGATTCTTGCCTGGGGTTCGACCGCGAAAGAATTCATCGTGTAGGTTCCTGCCACCAAAGTCAGTACTGCGCGCGACTTGATCGACACGTTTCCGTAGGCTCCCGGAGCCAGCGCGCGGATTTGCTCGGGTTCAAGGTTCACGTGCCCGCCGACGGGCGAAGGAAAAACAGGGGCCCAATTGATGTCGTGAGGTCGATGGAGGGCGCGCTCAGCACCCCCGCCGACCATGTAGGCGCAAACGCACACCAGCCCAAAGGGCGAGGTGTGACGCGGCGCGGAAAACCGCCGCCGACTATGTAGGCGCAAACGCACACCAGCCCAAAGGGCGAGGTGTGCAGCAGTCACCTCACAATCCACCCGCAATCCCCTCGCAGTTAGAACAGCCCAAGGCACGCGAGGGCGAAGCCCGAGGAGTGACGCGGCGCGCTCAGCACCCCCGCCGACCATGTGGGAGGCGCGGGAGCGCACGCGGACCGTAGGGAGGAGGAGCGGGAATTACTTCCCGCGACGGAGGGAGCGCTGCTCCCTCAAAAAATTAGTCGCAAGGCATCACGCGCGCGACCCGCACCTTGGTATTGCTGGTTCCCGAGGCCGGGTAGGCCACACTGCCGTCAGGAAACTCCTTGAAAGCGTGATAGTTGTGGTCGGGGACCGCGATGGAAAACTCCGTCCCGATGGCGCTTCCGTTCTCAGCGTCGAGGATCTGGGCCGCCATCCCGGAGCCGTCTTCCCAGGCCAAGAGCATTTTCCCCGTCGCGAAGCGCACGAGTTTGGCGTGGTCGGACTCGGCAACGGCGGAAATTTCGTTCGTGGGGCCGCTCTCCGTGAAGTGAACCAGATTGACCTCTCCTGCCTGAGAATACGCGCTCCAGTACCCGGAGCCCTCGGCCAACACCAGGTCCCCTTGCCAAAACTCTCCCGCACAGTCCACAGGCGCAATGGTCCTGTTCGTGGGCGCGTAGCGCACCCTACATTGAGAGCCCGTGGCCGGATCCGCGTTGTCCGTCGCGCAGGTCATCATGAACTTCTCGGTGCGAGGATCCCACACGGTGCGCGTGGTCCAGCTGTGGCTACAGCCCACTGCCATTTCTTGGGGATGGGAGACGTCCGTGCCGTCTTTGTTGACAACCTGAAAGCGATCCCCTTCGTGGATGTCGACGCATTGATTATTGTTCACGGTGATCCCGATACAAAAGTACGTCGCGTAATTTTCTCCATCGAAGGCGATCCGGCCGTGATGCTGGTAGTGATTCCAGATGAAGCGCGCTCCGTTCTCATAGCCGTCCAGATCTCCATCCAGGTTGGTCACTGGGGTGGCCCAAAGCTCGTTGCCGGAATTGTCAAAGCGAACCAAAAGGCTGTTGAAGCAGGGCGCCGAATCCCCGCCGCATAGGTTATTCGGGCCGCAGTGATGCTCGCCACTTCCGCTCGCGTCGCGCGTGAGCAGGAGCACGCCGCCGTCGTCATCGGAATGAATGTCCTGAAGATCGACCGCAGGAATGACGAAGGGAGTGCCGATCAAGTTGTCCTCGCAGTCGAGGGTAGCCACGTGGATCTGCCCGTCGGTCCCCCGAGCCGCCACGCGCGTACCGCCCCCGGGGATCGCAGCCAGCGCCGCAGGCAGCGGCAGCGTGTCCCACTCTGAGCCATAAGAGGTCAGCGTCACTCCAAAGTCGATCTCCGTGATGCGGACCTCTGGCGCGGAGCAAGCACCCACGGTGTTGTTGCACGGACCCACCATGACCGGCATGTTCCCCCCACTGCTCGAATTGCCACCACTTCCGCTAGCTCCTCCGCTGCTCGAACCGGCCCCGCACAACCCATC
The DNA here is from genome assembly GCA_964392575.1 of uncultured Polyangiaceae bacterium. Taxonomy (GTDB): domain Bacteria; phylum Myxococcota_A; class Polyangia; order Polyangiales; family Polyangiaceae; genus NIC37A-2. The sequence goes on along the minus strand of CAYMQT010000034.1, from coordinate 21,854 downwards.
GTCACACGTCTCCGACGCACCGCAGGCCGTATTGCACTGTCCGCAATGACTTGAACTGGTCTGAAGATTGACACACGCCCCCCCACAGGGCGTCTCTCCAGCGCCGCACGACGCTCCACAGGCCCCTTGCGAACAAAACTGTCCGCCAGAGCAGGCGTTTCCACAGCTCCCACAATGCGCGGGATCGCTCGCAAGCTCCACACATCCGGACGAACACTCCCTTTGACCCACGGCACAGGGTCCGTCTGAACCGTCCTCGTCGTTGGAATCACCGTTCGTCGTGGAGCAGGCCAAACCGACCGCGCCCAGAAGAAGCAGAGAAAGTGAAAAATTGGCTGGAAGGTGGAACTTCGATTTCTTCATAAGGCTCTCGGGGCACGGGCTAGGCAGGAATATCCCGCGTCTTGGGTGTTGGTCGTCCAAGACGCGAAAGCCATGTGACTTTTTTCGCCCCAAAAGCAGAAGGAGGATCGCCCCACCAGCTTCATTCCCTTGATCCTTTACTCTCCGGCGCCTCGCCCACGGACAGCGTACGTTTGAAGTCATGGAAGCGAGGAGAAAGTGCGGGTGATAAGCGCCTACCCTCACGAGCCTTGAGCGCGTCCCCGGTACCAGACCAAACCCAGGCAGAGCAGTAACATCAACACCCAAGGCAGCCAGTTGATGACTTCGAAAAAGTGAACGTAGGTGTGAAGCTCGGGCCACCTTGTGTGTCGATAGTGACCGGGGAGGGAGACTTTGAGACTGATGCTCATCGCGAACATCTTCATCACCGAAAGAACCGATAAAAGAGTGATGGCGTAAGCGACGACCTCTCCGACGAGTTTCTTGTGCGGCACGACTTCGTCGAGCCAAGCACGAAAGGTTGAAGCGAGCGCCCGCCAGCTGTTCACCGCTACAATGTAGCAGGACGTGATGATCAGCAAGCCGTAGTGCTCCCACGTCCAGGCGTTGATGAAAACGCCGAGCACAGAAAACAGCGCGAAGGGCAGATCAATGGCGCGCGGATCGACCTTGCGTGACACAGCGAGAGCGCGCCGAGAGGCGAACCAGCACGCACCCAACAGGATGAGGGAAATGCCCGCTGCGATGAGACTCCCGAGACTCGACGGCGGGGCTGGCATCTCGCAAACCGGCGTGAAAGCGCGCAGCACGATCCCTTGGAGACTCGCGTTACGGACGCTTCCGATCCAAGGCTCCGCAATCGCGGGCTGTTGCGCGAAAAACAAGGGCCATGCCTCCAGACCGAAGACGGCCGTCATCACAAGGCTTGTGGTCGAGAAAACAACTGCGCAGACAACGACAGCCCGCAAACGTCCTGCAAAAAGAAGAAGGAGCACGAGCACGCCAGGGAAGAGCTTCAAAGACAGGGCCATCCCGAGCATGATCCCGGCGGGAACGTCACGCCCTCGCCGCAGATACATCCAAGAAAGGGTGAGCAGAAACGCGATGTGGGTGGAAAGCTGGATCGCATCCCAGTGTAAGAGCATGCCTGGCGTCGTCATGATGAAGGAGAAGAGCAAAACCATCCACAGGACGGGTGCCTTCACCTTGAGCTCACGGCCACAAATATAAAGATGAAGCCCGAGGAACAAACAACCTGAGAGGTTCACAAGCTCGGCGGCGAGCGCCTTGTCGAAGCGGGCCAGGGGGAGAAACCAGAATGCGTTCGTGGGGGGATGACCGAAGCCAACGACCCCCAATTCTTTCAATCCTTTCGGGCTAAATGGGCTCTCGCCCCGCAGATAGAAGCGCGCCGCTTTCCAGTCAATCAGGGCATCGAACTCGTGGCTCTTCGACCAATCTCTGGGCAGGTAGAGGGGCAGCGCCTGCTGAAGCCATTCCACGCTGAACCACGCTACGATCGTGAAGAACGCCAAGTAGGCCACTCGCTGTAAGAGATCCGGGCGAAGGCGCCAGCTGAGCCAGCTTGAGGAGCTATCTTCAGCGGCCATGGACCTCGATCTCACTGATGACGATGTTCTTGCTCTCGCTCGATTCGTTCATGAGGCGCACGTAGCGGGCCTGTCTACTGGAAAACGAGGCAGTAAAGGGGAACTCAGGCAGGATGAATCCGCTCTGGACTGCCACTGTCTTGAAGTCCTTCCCGTCTACGGAAAGCTGAACGCTGAGCGGTGTGTCCTCTTGTCCCCAACAGCAATCGGAGCGGGTATGCACGACGACGCTCGTCACAGTCCGCGTTTCTTCGAGGTCTACCTGGATCCACGGGTTTACTTCCTTCTTCGTGCACACGGCAAACTTGTCCTCGCTCCTGACCCCGTCCACGACCCGATACAGGCGAGGGCGAGCGTAGGGCGCCTGAGGCGAAAGAGGGCAGATCGAACTCGCGCTGACGTCGCGACCATGTGAGATGTTGTGAGAGCCGAAGAAAATCCAGGCCACAGCCAGAAGGGCCAGGACAAGCGCGCCGCGTCCCATCCAGGGCTCAAGCTGTCGCTCTCGCGGCGTACGGGTGTCGATCAGCTCGAAGGTCCAAAGAAAAAGTTCCGAGAGGGCTCGAAAGTCGACAGGAGAGAGCGCGGACGAAGAAGGACCCTGCCGTAGCGCGTCGAGCGCTGACCGGAGCGGGCCGGGGGATAATGTGCTTTCGACTCGCTCGATGCCCTCCGAAAACGCATCCGAAACGGGCCCTTCTCGATCACCCTGTCCGATGACTTCCAACAGCTCAATCATGGCGCGGTTCGCGAGCGCTGAACGCCGTTTGGGCTCCGTCTCGATGACGGCACGTTTGAAATCGTCCGCGATTCGTTCGAGCTCTGTCCGAACAGGGATCCGTCGCTCGGGCGCGAAGCGCACACGCACATCATCGGGCTGCCTGAGCCAGGCGCATCTCGTCGCAAGAAACAACCAGCGATGCATCCTCATAATCACGATGAACCGCTTCTACTATTATTGCCGAGGACTCAGCAAGGTCACGTGTGCTACTCACCGAGAATGCGCGACCAGTTCCTGGAACGCCGCGTGCCTCGGCGATGGAGAGCATAAGTCATCGTGGTGACGAGCACCTCAATCCCGTACTTCCAAATATTGACGTAGTTTTTCTCCTCCCCGTAGTGCGTCGGGATCGGCATTTCCGCGATGCGCAGCTTCTGATCCACAAACAAGATGAGGATTTCTGTGTCAAAGTGATAATCCGAGGACAAGCGTTCAAAGGGCACTTTGCGAAGCGCCTCCACCGAATACACCCGGTACCCGGAGTGAAATTCGCTGATGTGTGTACCCAAGAATCGGTTCTGCACAGCGGTCAAAAAGCGGTTCCCCAAATAGCGGATCAGAGGCATTCCCCCCTGGCGCGGATCTCCACTCATCCTCGATCCGAACACCATGTCCGCCTCTCCGTTCAGGATGGGAGTGAGCAGGTCACCGATGATCTCCGGAGCGTACTGCGCGTCCCCATGAAGCATCGCGACTCCGCGGAGCGACTGATCCATCGCTCGTCGGTAGGCGAGCTTCTGACTCCCGCCGTAGCCTAGGTTCGATTCATTGCGGAGTACCTGAAGATTGTACACCCCGTTCATTTCTCGATACCCCGCGGCGACGAGATAAGTGTTGTCTTCACTATTGTTGTCGACCACAAGGATTTCGTGCACGCGGCTCCGCACGCCTTCAGGGATCCGGTCGAGAACACGAGGCAAGGTTGCCGCAGCGTTGTAGGCAGGCACATAGATGACCACTTTTCCGAGGTCTTCCTGCACTTCCGGAGGGACAGAGCTGTTCATCTTGATTTGTGGTTCACTTTCTATCGAAGCGCCGGCGCGCAGTCAGGAAACGACGTTCAGAGGCCGATGCTTCTCAGCGACGCGGACGGCGGCCTCGAGCTGCTCAAGCATGTAGGCGATGCGCTGGTCATCCAGGAGGGGATGTGCGCCGATCCAAAAAGCGCCTTCGGCGATGCGGTCCGTGTGCGTCAGCGACCCGGAAACGCGGTAGCTCACATTTCGATACGCAGGCTGTCGGGTCAAGTTCCCGGCAAAGAGGAGCCGCGTGCCCACCCGATGCTCCTCCAGGTAACGGACGAGCACATCCCGACTCACCGAAGGATCGCAGTTGATGGGAAATCCGAACCAACTCGGCCGCGTGCCCTCCGTCGCAATGACGGGCCTGAGAGTGCGAGCCAGTAAAGGTGAACTCGAGATTCCGCGAAACAGCTTTTCCCAGTTGCTGCGACGACTGGCGATGAAGGCGGAAACGCGCTTGAGCTGCGAGACGCCGAGCGCCGCCTGCATATCGGTCAGCTTCAAATTGTAGCCGACATTCGCGTAGATGTACTTGTGGTCATAGCCGGCGGGAAGAGATCCGAGTTCCCAATCAAAGCGCTTGTTGCAAGTGTTGTCCTTGCCGGGATCGCACCAGCAATCTCGCCCCCAGTCGCGCACGGAAGCGGCGATGCGCTTCAAGCGTCCGCTCCGCGGCATCACTGCGCCTCCTTCCCCCATGGTGATGTGGTGGGCCGGGTAGAAGCTGGCCGTAGAGAAATCACCGAACGAACCTACCCGGCGCTCCCCGATCTCCGATCCGAGGGCGTCACAGCAATCCTCAATCAAAAACAGGCCCTGTTCTTTGCACCAGGCCTCGACGAGATCGGCGCGAAACGGATTGCCTAGGGTGTGAGCGAGCATGACCGCGCGGGTTTTCTCCGTCTGCGCCGCCTTGATTTTTTCAAGAGAGGCGTTGAGCGTTTCAAGCTCCACGTCGACGAATACGGGGCAAAGACCGTTCTGCACGATGGGATTGACCGTGGTCGGAAAACCCGCTGCGGCGGTGATCACTTCATCTCCAGGCCGAAGAGCGCGTCCACAAAGTTCCTCCATCATCGGAGTACAGAGCGAAGTCAATGCCACGAGATTGGCACTAGACCCGCTGTTTACGAGGAGTGAGCGTGTGGTGCGACCAAAATGAGCAGAGAGTTCTTTTTCAAGCTCATCCGCGTAGCGTCCCGCCGTCAGCCACATATCCAGGGAGGCGTCGACCAGCGCCTCCAGATCCGAGGCAGCCATCGATTTGACGGACACGGGAATGTACGTCTTCCCTGGTTCAAACGCCTTCGGCTGGTGCGCTTTTTCGAAATACTCCTTACAGCGCTGCAGAATATCGGCGCGCAGCGCATCTTCCGTCATTGCTAAGTCAGCTAGCATGCAGCGCCAACCTCAACAAGACAGCCTCCGACTGACGTCCCAGCACATGGTGACGATGCGGTCGGGCGGCGTTTTCTTGTCAGGCTGACAATTCTCAGCCTGACTCAATTGTTGTAGGTTTGATCTCTCAGTAACCTCGATTTCCGATGAAGGTGTTGGTCACAGGAGTCAGTTCCTACACTGGAATGTGCATCGCCGAGACTTTCGCTCGCGAGGGCGCGAGCGTGACCGGAACCCTGACCCAGGCTCCCGATGACTATCAGGGACGGAAGCGAAAGAGACTGGAGCGCGCGACGCGAGCCGGGGTCGTGCTGGTGCCTCATCTCTCCGCAGAGGGTGGTGAACTTTCGGCATTCGCCGCGCGTCAAAAAGCAGACGTGTGGGTCCATCATCACCATCCCATGGAGGCTTTTCGCTCGCCCGCCTACGATGTCTCGCGCGCACGAGAGGTGTCCCTCTGGCCCCTGCGGGCTCTTGCCGACGCTTGGCAGCACCAAGGGGTACGCGCCGTCCTTCTTTCAGGAACCTACTTCGAGCCTGGGGAAGGCGGCCAGACTCACGACGAGACCGTCACACCCTACGCACATCTCAAGGCCGAAGTCGGAACCGAAGTGTTTCGCCTGTGCCGAGAGCGAGGACTCCCTGCCCACAAGGTGCTCATCACCACTCCCATCGGCGCCCTCGAAAACGAAGACCGCCTCACCCCACAAATGCTGATCGCCGCCACGGAGAGCCGAGCTTTTCTGCTCCGATCCAGCGCTTCGATCTTCGACGTCCTGCCCGGAGAGATCCTTGCCAAAGCCTACGTGTCAGCCGCAAATGAGGCGCTCCGAGACCCTTCCCCGACGTGGAGGGTGCATCGACCGTCGGGCTGGATCACGACCGCCGGCGAATGGGGAGCGTGGGTCGAGCGATACCTGGCCCGTCCGCTGGGACTCGAACTCAAGTTCGAACTTGCCGAACCCCAGACGAAGCCGACTGCTTTCCGAAATCCACCGGACGAGCGCGTAGAGGTTCCTTGGAAGCAAGTCGCTCAAGCCTACGTCGAAGAATGGAAGTCCTGTTATCCATTCCTCTGACTCCAGTCATAGCCGAGACGCGGCTCGTCATGGGGCAAATACGAAATCTCGTCCGCACGGTGGGGATGGGTCGCGCAGTTGGCAATCAGTGAAGGCTCATGACCAAGCCCCTTGAAGCCGTTGTAAACGCGCGGCGGAACCGTCACTAGCTTCGGATCCGCAGGGTGAAGATAGATCTCTTGGTAGAGGCCCATCGTCGCTGAGTCGGCTCGATCGTCGAAGAGCACCAGACGTACAGCCCCCGTCACCAGGTAGTAGTTGAGGGTCATCTCCTCATGCAGGTGCCAGGCCTTGACCACCCCGGCGTAGATTTGGCTGAAGTAGATCTCGCCAAACTTCTCGAAGGCGGGTTCGTCCGACCGAAGCATATGAAAGATGCCCCCGCGGTCGTCAAAGATCTTCCTCTTGGGCGTGATGACGACTCCTTCAAGGCACAATCCTGATTCAACTTTCTTCATAGACTACCTGGAAATCTGGTGTTTCAGTGAGCAACGAATCGCTTGCTCGTCCCGGGGAAAAGCGTGATAACGAAGCCCTGATGAAGACCGTCGTTTTGTGCGGAGGCCTGGGAACGAGGCTGGCCGAGGAGACCTTAGTCCGACCCAAACCCATGGTGGAAGTCGGCCCACGGCCGATTCTTTGGCATATCATGAAGTTGTACGGGCACCATGGGTTCAAGGACTTCGTTCTAGCGCTCGGGTACAAGTCGGAGTTCATTAAGCAATACTTTCTCAACTACCACCTCCTGAACAGCAACATCTCCGTCAAGTTGAGCGGCGGAGAACCTCGCATTCATTCACCTTCGTTACCCGACTGGCAGGTCGATCTCATCGACACAGGTGAACGAACCCAGACTGGAGGGCGTCTCAGGCGCCTCAAATCCTTTCTCGAAGGAGAAGATACATTTCTACTCACTTACGGCGATGGCGTCGCCGACGTGGATCTCACTGCGCTTGTGGCTTTTCATCGAAAACACGGAAAGCTCGCCACGGTCACGGCCGTTCGACCCAGCGCTCGCTTCGGTGGAGTGCATATGGATGACGACCGCGTCACTTCCTTCGACGAAAAGCCTCAGATCGGTGAAGGCTGGATCAACGGCGGCTTCTTTGTCCTGAGCCGCAAGGTCTTTGACTACATCGAAGGTGACGACACCATTCTTGAGCGTGGTCCGATGGAGGCACTGGTGCGCGATGGGCAGTTGATGAGCTACAAACATTCGGGCTTCTGGCAGTGTATGGACACGCGACGAGAGAAGGAGCTTTTGGATCGGATGTGGGAAGAGGGGCGCGCGCCGTGGAAAGTCTGGAAGGATGACTGACCGAAGCACGTTGGCCGCTTCCTACCGCGGAAAGAAGGTCCTCATCACCGGCCACACGGGCTTCAAAGGTGCCTGGCTCTCCGCCTGGCTGCTCGAACTCGGCGCCGAGGTCCATGGGTACTCCAAAGACATTCCCACCGTACCGTCCGTCTTCGAGCTGCTCAAACTGGAGACTCACGTCCGCCATAGGCTGGGTGATGTGACCGATCTTTCGGCCCTGACTCAGACGGTCGAAGAGGTGCGACCTGATTTTGTATTTCATCTGGCGGCTCAGCCGCTCGTACGCGCTTCCTACCGCGAACCTGTGCGAACCTTCGCGACCAATGTCTTAGGTACGGTGCACCTCCTCGACGCCCTGAAAAACGCGGACCGCCCGCTTTCCCTCGTCAATGTCACCTCGGACAAGTGTTATGAGAATCGAAACTGGGTCTTCAGCTATCGCGAGACCGACGCGCTGGGCGGAAGCGATCCCTACAGCGCATCCAAGGGTGCTGCTGAAATCGTGTTCTCTTCCTACTTTCGCAGTTTCCTCGTTGCCTCACCCGTGCGAGCAGCCTCTGCCCGGGCCGGCAACGTGATCGGAGGCGGGGATTTCGCCGAGGACCGCTTGGTCCCAGATTGCATTCGCGCTTGGTCTTCGGGAAAAAAGGTCGTCTTGCGTAGTCCGGGCTCGATCCGTCCTTGGCAGCATGTGCTTGAGCCGCTGGGCGGTTATCTCAGGTTGGGCGCTGCGCTCGCCGAAGGGACAAGTCGCTCTCCCGTCAATGGCGAGGCGTTCAATTTCGGACCCGGACCGGAAGCCTTCCAGCCGGTCTCTGAAGTCGTGGCGAAGTTAAAGACACATTTCCAAAACCCCGAAGTAGAGATGATGACCCCGTCCGAAAGCGCCGCAGAACCACACGAGGCAAAGGTCCTCAAGCTTTGCGTCGACAAAGCGGCTGATGTCCTCGACTTTCGCCCTACCCTCCGTTTCGAAGAGGCGGTCGCTTGGACCGGAACCTGGTACGACTCCTGCATTTCGGGGAGCGCCTCTCTCTCAGCCTTGACGCGAAAGCAGATCCAGGATTTTTCCATCAGGTTCGAGCAGCATCCCCTCACATGACCTGCATCTGTGTACTTACCCCAAGCACCGCTCGGTAGCTGCCGAGCTGAAAGGGATCGACCCCTCCGCGCGCCGCAGGCAGAAGAAAGTCGTCCCACTGAAAAAGACCCGTGAAGTCAAAGAGACGCTTTCCGAATAAAGCCGTGTAGCCAAGCCCAAGACCGAGCGGAATGGAAGAGTTCTGACCAGCAGCAAAGGACGTGCGGACGAAACCGCTCTCGACGGTCATGAACCAATGAGGACTGAACTGAACCGTTTCCCGAATCGGAACGTTGAGCCCCACGGTGAAGGGTAAAGGATCCCTGAACGTCCCCAGGTCCATGGGGATCTGGATACCGGCGTCGAGGCGCGTGACCCCCGAGGGAAAACGAAGCAGTACCCCCGGATTCACGGACCATCCGACATCGCCAGGGGTCTGAAACGAGAAACGCAGAGCGACATCCACCTTCTTCAGGCGAAACTGCTGCGTCAGGTAGACGAGCACCCGGTCAAAGTGCAGATCTGGAGAAATTTCGACCGGAACAAAGAGCGCTCCCGCCTCGAAATCGTCGAACAAACCGAAGGCGACTCCAAAGCGAGCATAGTACTGACTCAGATCATTTTCCCCGTCGCCTCCGGTCCATTCTCGGCGCTGGTAAGAAAGGCCCGCCTCCACCGTGTGACCACTGAAGCGTTGACCGAAGGTTTGAGGATGCAGGGGGCCAAAGAGAAGAGAAACGACATTGCGAGGCGCCGTGATGTGCCGCTGCATTTCTGCCCCTTCGAGCGCCCTCGAGCGCGGAGGCGGAGGCGGATTTTTGAGGCGATTTTTAGAACTTTCCGCCGATTTTTTCAATTTTGTTCCGCTCTCTGACGCCATCAGATTCTTCTCGATCCGGTCGTCCTCTTTGGCGGTGATGTTCTGCTTGAAGAGAGAAGATACTTCCTCCATCTGCTTGATCAAGCGGGCGCTCTCAACTTCTAGTCCTTCTTCACAGCGTCGGTAATCTGCTTCCTTGGCGCCATAATTGTGGTCGACCTTTTCGATGCACTCGGAGTACTTATCGAGACGATTCCGATGAGACTCAAAAGCCTCCTGAAGGACGTCCACGCCCCGAAGTGCCTCCTTTGCACGCGCCTCATCCTTGACCTCGAGGGGGATCTGCTCGCGCAGCGCCTTGAGAAAGTCGCGGATCGCTCGCGTGTCATCGCCATCACCGCTGGCGAGCATGATGGCCGTGGCTAGGGCAACCCAGAACATCAGCGCAAAGCCATCAGCTTGAGGTATTCCTTCTCGCTCACGAGAGCGCGAAGGTTCAGCATCAGCTGTCGATAACGGGCATAGGTTTGCACCTCCGCCGCCCGCACTTCACTCAACGACGACTCGATGCTGGAAGGACCGTCCGCCAAAATCTCCGACAAGTTCGCTATCTTTTCCCCCCGTACTCGATTGAAGCGCGGAGCGAGCTCGATCAGCTCCTCATGAATCACGACGACCTGTCGGGCGCGCCCCTCGTCCTTCACGATCATGGTGATCAAAGGCAGCCGCGCAGCGGCACGGGCCGAGAGTTCACCTACGGGGTGCTGCGGAGGGAGGTCCTTGCCACAACCGCTCAGACTCGAGCAGGAAAGGCACAAGAAGAGAACCAAAGGGCGCACGAGTGAAACACCATCCTCCTGCCTTCCAGGCTAAGCCACGGATTTCCGGAGGTAAAGGGCAGGACTGCGGAAAGACTTCCTCCCTTGACGGAAGGTCAGACCTACGCGAAGACGGCGGCGCCTTTCGCCCACACGCGGAAAGCAATAGTTGCGGGGATACTCACATGGCGCACCACTCGTCCCGTCTCGGAACTGAGCCCCAAAGGCTTCAGGCGAAAGCACATCGCAGTGCTTTAGTACAAGTACATCGCAGTACCTTGGTGTTCTGTGCCCTCCCCTTGCTCCTGTTGTCGTCATTGTCGTCCTGCACCAAGGACCCTCGACCCTTACCCGTGGTCCCGGACCAAGCGCAAAGGGCGGACACGAAGGAGGGACATCCTTCCCTCTCGCTTGACTGGAGCTACGAAGGGGAAGCCGGTCCCGATCACTGGGCTGCGCTGAAGAGTGAATGGACCCCTTGTCAGGGCGAAGGTCAGTCCCCGGTCGATCTGCCCTTGGACGCCTTGAAGGAAGGGCCCAAAGCTACCTCAGGCGCTACCGCCTCGCCCCTGACCGGTCCCCTCGTCCCACAATTTGCTGACCTTCCCTTGGAAGCGTCGAGCGACGGGCGCCTCGTCACTCTTCTGGGAGCCGGAGCGCAGGGGCTGTCCATCGACGGACGTCTAGCTCCTCTCAAAAGCCTCGAGATCCACTCTCCGGCAGAACACAAACTCGGGGGGATCAGTGCCGATCTCGAACTCGTTCTTTGGCTCAAAGACGCGACGCTCGGAGACGTCGCCCTCAGCCTCCTGTTCCGCAAGGGCGCCGAAAATCCGCACTTGCAGGACCTCGTTGCAGCGCTCCCGGAAGAGAGGGTCTATGAGCGCAAAATCCTTGGCAAGCGCCTTTCCTTACCCCCGTTGCTGGCGCCGGAGGCGACTCTGCTCAGCTACCCGGGTTCGGCCTCGACACCGCCTTGCCAGACAGGAGTGACACGTCTGGTTCTCGCGTACATGGGAGAAATTTCTGAGGCGCAGCTCTCGACCCTGAAAGGAGTGTTGCCCGGCCCGTCCCAGCGCCCGGTTCAACCTCTCGGCGACCGTCCCGTGACCGCCCTTGCCTTCGCCTCCGCACCACACCTCGACTCGTCCGCTGAGAAGAATCCATGACACACACCGTTTCATCCAAGTGCTCTCTCTTCGTCCTGCTGTGGGGCATGTTGACCTTCGTTTCTGCCTGTGGAGGAGAAGGGAAAAAGCCTGAAGGCCCCGTCCTCGAAGTTCCTGTGCTCGAAGTACAGCCACAAGACGTGGTGATCTTCGCCGACTTCGTCGGAACGATCGACGGGATCGAGAACGCCGACATCCGCGCCCGTGCCGCTGGCTACCTGGAGCAAGTTCACTTCAAGGAAGGATCTCGTGTCAAAAAGGGAGATCTGCTCTTCACGATTGACCCGGTCCTTTCCGAGGCCGAGGTGCGAAAAGCGCAAGGCGACACGGCCATGGCCAAAGCTGCCGCCAGCAAAGCACAGGCGGACGTCGATCGCCTGACCCCCTTGGTCGCTACCAACGCCGTAAGTCGCCAAGAACTGGACCATGCCACGGCGGCCAAACAGTCTGCCGACGCTCAAATTCTCGCGTCTCAAGGCGCTCTTGCCACAGCTCAGGCCAGTCTGAGCTACACCAAGGTACAGTCGCCCATCGACGGAATCGTCGGCGTCCGCCAAGTGAGCATCGGCACCCTCGTGGGACAGGCGGAACCAACTCTGCTCACCACCGTTTCGCAGCTGGACGTGGTGCGCGTCCGTTTTCCCATCAGCGAGCAACTCTACCTCAAACATGCCGCTGCTCTGAACCGACTGGTGGACGGGACAGACAAGCAACTCCGGCTCTCGCTCATCTTGGCTGACGGAAGCACCTATGCAGAAAGCGGTTGGCTCGCGCTCATCGACCGCGCGGTGAACATCGGCACCGGAAGCATCATGCTTGAAGCCCGCTTCCCCAACGCAAAAGGACTCCTCCGCCCCGGGCAGTTCGCGCGGGTACGTTCAGCAACCGAGCGAGTGAAGGGCGCTTTAGGCGTGCCCCAGCGCGCCGTGATCGAGCGCCAGAGTATGCACGAACTGTTGGTGCTCGACGCGGGGAACAAAGTGGCGAGGCGCCCGGTCACCGTGGGTGAGCGCGTAGGTTCGTATTGGCTCATCACCAAGGGCCTCAAGCCCGGCGACAAAGTCTTGACCGAAGGGATTCTCAAGCTCAAGCCTGGCGCGGTCGTGAAACCCAGGTTCTTGGAACAGGAAGCCATCTCGCCAGAGCCAGAAGCGCCGCCACAGGTACCGCCAGCGCCGCCACAGGTACCGCCAGCGCAGACAGAGCAACCAACGACTGCGCCGCCCCCGCAGGCTGCACCAGCAGCACCACCACAGGCAGCACCGCCGAAGGCTGCTGAGCCCCCCGCCCCCCCTGCTCCCGAGAACGGATCCAAGTAAGCCATGGGTAGCTTCTTCGTACGTCGCCCCATCGTCGCGATGGTGATCTCCATCGTGACGGTCATCGCGGGCTTGGTCGCGATGTTGGATCTGCCCGTGGCTCAGTTCCCCAACATCGTTCCACCAGAAGTGCGGGTGACGACGATGTACACGGGGGCAGATGCACTGACTCTGGAAGGCGCGGTCGCCACGCCCATCGAGCAGAAGGCGAACGGTGTGGACAACATGATCTACATGCGTTCGACCAGCGCCAACGACGGCCAGCTCGAACTGCGCGTCACGTTCCAGACGGGCACGAGCTCCGACATGAACAACGTTCTCTTGCAAAACCGAGTGTCTGAAGCGACGCCGGGGTTGCCGGATGAAGTCCAGAAGATGGGCGTCACCGTCAAGAAAGCCATGGGCATGCCTTTCATGGTGATTTCCTTGGCTTCTCCCGGCGGCAGCTTGGACGCAGACTTCTTGGGCAACTACGCCACCATCAGCGTTCTCGATGAACTGGCTCGTATTCCCGGTATCGGGGACGCGAAGAAAATGGGTTCGTCCGACTACGCTCTACGCATCTGGCTCAAGCCCGATCATCTGGCCAGGCTCGGTCTCACCATCGGTGACATCAACGACGCGGTGCGCGCACAAAGCACAGTCAATCCTGCCGGACTCATCGGCGGTGAACCGGCTCCCGCAGGTCAAGAGCTGACCTACTCCGTGCGGGCCAAGGGTCGCCTCACCACGCCCGAGGAGTTTGGAGACATCGTTGTTCGAGAGACGAGCGACGGCGCCATCATCCGCTTACGGGACATCGCTCGGGTCGAGCTGGGCGTCGAAGCGTACACGCAGCTCGGGCGCCTCAACGGCAAGCCTGCGGCCGTTCTTACGCTGTTTCAGGCGCCCGGGTCCAACTCCCTGGAGCTGGCGGAGAGCGTAAAAAACACGATGGATCGCCTGTCCAAGGATTTTCCTGAGGACATGACGTACGAGGTCAGTCTCGATACGACCCTCCCCATCACGGCCAGCATCGAGGAGATCAAGCATACCCTCATCGAAGCGGTCCTCTTGGTTTTGCTCGTGGTCTTTGTCTTCTTGCAGAGCTGGCGTGCAACCTTGATTCCGCTGTTGACGGTGCCGGTGTCTCTGATCGGTGCCTTCATCCTCTTCCCGGCGCTCGGGTTCTCCATCAACACCCTCTCGCTCTTTGGCCTCGTGCTCGCCATCGGATTGGTGGTGGACGACGCCATCGTCGTCGTGGAGGCGGTGGAGCATCACATCGAACACGGACTGTCGCCCCGAGACGCCACCGTTCAGGCCATGAAGGAAGTGTCCGGACCGGTCATCGCCATCGCCCTCGTTCTCTCGGGTGTGTTCATTCCCGTTGCGTTCCTGGGGGGCATCACGGGCAGCATGTATCAGCAGTTCGCCCTGACCATCGCCCTTTCCATGACATTTTCGGCCATCAACGCCCTCAGTCTGAGCCCGGCCCTGTGCGCCAAAATGCTCAGGCCCCGCTCGGAGTCCGGCGGTCTCTTGAACCGATTCTTCGGGGCCTTCAACCGAGGGTTTGACCGAACGACCGCAAAGTACACGAGTGTCACTCGGGGCCTCATTCGCAAATCCATCCTGGGATTGGGCTTGTTTCTCGTGTGCGCGAGTGCAGCAGGAGGGCTAGGCCTCAAGGTTCCGACAGGCTTCGTACCAGAAGAAGATCAGGGTTACTTCTTCGTGGACGTCCGCCTGCCTCCTCCGGCCTCCTTGCAGAGAACGGACCAAGTCGCGCGGCACATCGACGCCATGCTGGCGGAGACGGAGGGCATCGAATCCTTCAACACGATGGTCGGCTACAGCCTCCTTTCGAGCACGGTGGCGCCTTTCAACGGCGCTTACTTCGTGCAGCTCAAGCCCTGGAAAGAACGTTCTGGAGAAGGTCTCCACGCTTCAGAAATCATCGCGCGTTTGAACAAGAAGTTCTCCGAAATCGCCGCAGCACAGGTGTTCGCCACCCCTCCCCCGGCCATTCCCGGCATCGGAAACGGCGGCGGCTTCAGTCTCATGGTGCAAGCCCCCGGCTCCGCCAGCATCGAAGAGCTTGGAAAGCAGACCCGCGCCTTCATTCAAGCCGCTAAAGAACGTCCCGAGATCGGCGGCGCCGTCACGCTTTTTGATTCCGAGGTGCCTCAGATTTTCCTCGATGTGGATCGCGAGAAGATGATGCGTCAGGGAGTCGCCCCCGCCAGCGTCTATGGCACCTTGCAAGCATTCATGGGCGGCGCCTACGTCAACGACTTCAATCGCTTCGGACGGCAGTGGCGCGTCTATGTCTCCGCCGAGCCGGAGTACCGAAACCGGGTCGAAGAGGTGGACGCCTTCTTCGTCAAAAACAAGGAGGGCGCTATGGTTCCGCTCTCTTCCCTCACCTCGCCTTCTCCCGTCAGCGGCCCCAACATGGTGACCCGCTTCAATCTCAAGAGAAGTGCTGAAATTCTCGGTCAAGGGGCCCCAGGAGTCGCTTCCGGAATCGTGCTCGAAACCCTGCAGGATGTAGCCAACAAGACTCTGCCCGAAGGCTGGGGCATTGCCTGGAACAACATGAGCTACCAGGAGCGTCAGGCACCCCCCGCCGGGCCGGTGTTTGCTCTGGCCGTCTTGTTCGTGTTCTTGATCCTGGCCGCACAATACGAAAGCTGGTCCCTCCCTTTCAGTGTTCTGCTCGTGGTGCCGGCAGGCGTCGCCGGTGCCTTCTTGGCCCTGATTTTGGCTAAACTGCCTTTCGATGTGTACGGACAGGTGGGGCTGATCATGCTTGTCGGTCTGTCCGCAAAGAACGCGATCTTGATCGTGGAGTTTGCCAAGATGGAATACGAAAAAGGTGCCTCGGCTCGGGACGCGGCTTTGACCGCGGCGCGCCTGCGCCTACGGCCCATCCTCATGACTGCGTTTGCCTTCATCTTCGGCTGCGTCCCTCTCTTGCGAGCCTCTGGGGCCGGAGCAGCGTCTCGCGTCAGCATGGGCACCGTGGTCGTCTTCGGGAGTATCGCCGCCACGTTCATTGGCATTTTCCTGACCCCTGCTCTCTTTGTCATCGTGCAGAGCCTGGTCGAAAAGCTCTCGGGTGGACGACCTCCTGCGCCTCTCGCGACGTCTCAAGAGTCAGCACACACCCCACCGGATCACACCCCACCAGGACATGCCCCACCGGACAGCTCCCTCTCGGAGGAGCCCGTATGAGAACGCAAATC
>CAYMQT010000034.1:0-5854 GCA_964392575.1 uncultured Polyangiaceae bacterium | reverse complement strand
GTGCTCCTAGCTCTCGGCTGCGCCGTCGGGCCCAATAAGAAAGCGCCCGAAATGGCCGCGCCCGAATCCCATCGCGGAGACAAACATCCGCAGAAGGAAAACGAGAAGGATCCCTCCTTTGGCGATCTCCCCTGGTGGGAAGTCTACCAGGACCCCACGCTGTTTGAGCTGCTGAAGACCGCAACGGAAAGCTCCTTCGATCTCCGCATTGCGCTCGCGCGAGTAGAAATCGCACGTCAAGCACACCGCGCAGCGGCCTGGTCTCTCGCTCCTACTTTGGGAGTGAACGGCGGCGTGGGGGACAGTCTGGGCAATCCTGGGATTCCAGGGGTTTATCCCCCTCAAAGTGCCGCGGGTACCTTTGGTGTGGCCGCGGGTGCTTCCTGGGAACCGGACGTGTGGGGGCGCCTCCGACGCATCACGGAAGTGGCCCATTACAATATGGAGGCCGCCGACGAAGACCGGCGCGGCGTCTACATCGCCCTCGTAGGCGACGTGGCCGAACTCTACTTCGATCTGGTCACGCTCGACTTGCAGCAGAAGTATGCCCAGCGCGCCGTCGAAACTCGGGGCGAAACTTTGGAGCTGTTTTCTCAGCGGGCAAGCGGCGGAGTCGGAAGCGATCTTGAAGTCGCGCGCGCACGCGCCAGCCTCAAGGAAGCCGAGGCCGCCATCAAGCAGATTGCGCTCAGCACAGCTAGGGCAGAAAACGCCCTCTCCTACTTACTCGCTCGCGCTCCCGGGCCCGTTTCAGGGCGCACCTCCCTTGCCTCTCTGCGGAAGCCTCCGGAAGTGCCGGCAGGCCTGCCTTCCACCCTACTCAAGCGACGTCCCGACATCCGCTCGGCGGAAAAACGCCTGCTCGCTGCCAACGCAACCGTCGGCGTCGAGAAAGCAGACTTCTTCCCCAAGTTCACCTTGACGGGATTTCTAGGAGCGTCGAGCCCCGATCTCCAGGAAGCTCAAATGATTCGAGGGGGTGCGGGGTTGTTCTCATGGACGCTTCCCTTCCTCGGCGGAGAGCGCATCCGCGCAGACTACGAAGCCGCCAAGGCCGCCTGGCGAGGCGCCACCGCAGACTACGAAAGGACCGTCATCAACGCCTTCCGCGAGGTGGCTGATGCACTGGCCGCGATCGAAAACCTACGCACCCGACGGGATGCGGTCAGGCAGCAAGTGGAGGCTCTTGAAGCGGCGGAGCGGCTCGCCGTGGATCGCTACCGCGGCGGGGTCGCCAACTACCTCGACGTGCTCACCGTGCAGGAGCAAATGCTTGCCGCGCAACTCGATCTCTCGGCAGTGACCGGCCAAGAACTCCAAGCCGTCTCCCGTCTCTACCGCAACCTGGGCGGAGGATGGCCCCTTCCGGACGAAGAAGACGACGACGGCAAGGACAAGGGCGAATAGTCCCCGGGGCACCCGCCCATGGACCTCCGAAGCACTCTTCGCCCCGCTCTCGGGCAAAAACGCCCGCACTTTGGGGCCTTTCAAAAATAGATAGTTAAAACTATCTATTTTTGAAAGCCTCGCTATCCGGGTGAATTTGAGGCAACCAGGGGGGCACCTAGTGAGTCGGGCGCGAGCTATGCGACAATAGTGGACATGACTTCGTTTCGGACCCCCACGCTAAGGAGGCGCGCGCGTCTTTTGAGCGCCGTCCTGTCCTTCGCGACCGTCGCCGGCGTCCTTCTCACCGCTGCGTCGGCCCTTGCCGATTGTGTCGCTCCACCTCCACACATTTGGTCGTATCCAGGGGACGGTGCCGAGAACGTCCCCACCGACGCGACATTGATCCTCGCAGGCAGACCGTCCGGAGTCAGACTGAACGGCGTCGTGCTCACCCCCGACGAAAACGGGTTCAGCTACAAGCTCGGAGAGCTCGACTCCGGAGTAGAATACACCCTCGATTTCGATCCCTCGGTGGCCGCTTCGGCAAAGGCGGTAACAATCACCTTCGTCACCGGGGACGGCCCTCTTCCCGCTTCGGGTATCGTGCCGATCCCCAGCGTGTCGAGCGCGGTCTGCGCGGACATACGAAAATGGCAGGGCTGTTTCGACACGGGCGCGCCAGAGACCGTGACCCTGAAACCTTCTTCAAACGAGAAGCCCATCGCCTGGGGTATCGTGGAAAAGACGAGCACAGAAGACTACCCCGTCGGGATCTGGCCCCATGCATGCGGCGACATCACCGTGGACACCTACAGTGCAAAGGCCGAATTCGAAGTCGTACCGCTTTTCGCTGACGGCCCCGGAAAGCTCCAATCGACGACAAAGCCCCTGAGGGACTTTGGAGGTTGTAGCCTGAACCCTTCGTCCGGATCTCTTCGGTCACTCTCGGGAGGGTGGTCGCTTTGGCTTCCCGCGCTTTTGGCGCTCGGGTTTGCGCTTCTCAGGCGGACAGCTTTCGCAAGGGCACGCCGAAAGCGCTCTCACTGATGCGAAGGCGAATGTACGTTGAATGACTCCGCGAATGGGACCATCCTGTGAAGGATGACTCCCACTCGGCTGGGTACTCTGGTACTTGCGGTGACCACGCTTTCGGCGTGTCGCTTCGGTTTTGAGCCCATGGAGTCTGATTCGGTTCCCTTCGCTGCGGGCGGCGCTCAGCTGGGAGGAAGTGAAAGCGATCCGATCGGAGCCGTCGGAGGGAGCGCGCCCGGCGTAGGCGGAAGCAATCTCGGGGGAGCTTCTGGGGGCTTCGGAGGTGAACCCCTCAGCGCATATCCTCCCACCACCGTTGCGCTCAGCGGCACGCCCTCGACGAGCTCTCAAGTCGGCAACGAATCAGGTGGCGAGCCCTACTCCGACCCCTGCCCCGCGGGTGAAGTGCTCATCGGCCTTTCGGGTTTGCTCTCCTCGAGTTCTTGGCTCGGACAGATCCGCGGCCACTGCGCAACCCTCACCTTTTCTGGCGTCGATCCCGTCACCTGGGAGCAAGGCCCTACCACCGATCTTCCCCCTCGGGGCGAAATGGGTGATCCGGACTCACCCTGGCAAAGCATGTGCCCCGATCATCATGTCATCGTCTCCTTTTCGGGAAACGTCGGTGCCTACGTGGATGCCCTCGTGATCTCCTGTGCACCTCTCGTCGTTTCTGGGACCTTCGAAGCGCCTGAACTCTCCCTCGGTACGCCCGTAGAATTACCCCGCGTCGGCGGCGACGGAGGCGAGCCTTTTACGCCCGTTGGGTGTCCCGAAGGCAGTCTCTCCGTGGGCCTGGAACTGCGCACCGGCCACTATGTCGACCTGGTGCAGCTCGTTTGCAGAACGACCGGGGGTTAACGTCGGGTTTCGTACGAAATCCGACGTTCTGCATGCTGGCGCAGGTCACCCGTAGGCGTCGACAATCCCCGGGGATTGCGTCGGGGGACGTGCGACCGCCGACCGGATCCGTAGAGGGCGCGTAGACTTTCGAAGTCCGTAACGCCCGAATTCTCTGCAATCCGCGCATGCCCCCGGCAAAGCAGCACGACTCGCTTGTCGAAATGAACCTCGACAAGCGACCGCGACGGTTTCACCGCGCGAGGCAAACACGCACACACTTCACAATCACCTTCCATGCCCCGAAGGTGAACGACTGAGCAGAGCCGGGCCAAGTTTTTCTCAGACGGGTCGTGCTGTCACTCTCTCAGCGACTGGCCCTCGACGAGCTCCTGAAAGAGGCCTGGTTGGCTTTTGAGAGAACTGTAGGTGCCGTCCTGTACGACGCGACCGTCGGCGATCACGAGCAGGCGGTCACAGTTTTTCACCGTCGCAAGTCGGTGAGCGATGAAGATCACCGTACGCTCACCGAGATTTTTCTCGAGCGCCTCCTGAATGAGCTTTTCGCTGAGCGTATCGAGCGCACTCGTCGCTTCGTCGAAGACAAAGATCTGGGGTTCTGCCAGCAGCGCTCGTGCGATGGCGAGACGTTGACGCTGACCACCCGAAAGCGAGGAGCCGCCTTCACCAACAGGAGCATCGAGACCTCCGGGAAGTTTTTCAATGAATTCCCAAGCGTTGGCCAGTTCGCACGCGCGACGGATCGCCTCGTCGGTCGCGTCGGATTTTGCCACGCGAACGTTGTCGCGGACCGTGGCACGGAAGAGAAAGGGATCCTGAGGAACCACTCCGAAGGCCTTGCGTAACTCGCCCGCCTCGAAACGTCTGAGATCGTGCCCTCCGAGCCGGATCGCACCGATCTCGGGATCATAGAGGCGAAGCAGCAGCTGCGCGATGGTGCTCTTGCCTGCTCCCGAAGGGCCGACAAGAGCCAAACGCTGACCGCGCGGAATCGTCAGACTGAGGTTCGAGAGAACAGGCTGGCCCGGCACGTACGCAAATTCCACGGCCTCAAACTCAATCGTCGCTTCGGACGGCACGGAAGGGAGCGGATCCGGCGGATCCGGCGTGGTGCTCGGCGTGTCCAGCACGGCACCGATGCGGTCGATGGAAGCTTCGGCGCTCCCCCAAAGAGCAAAGGCCTGAAAAATAGTCTGAATGGGAGCATTGAGACCGGCATAGGAGGCAAGACAGGCTGCGACGGTACCCAGATCGATCCCGCTCGAAAGATAGCGCCAAGTGCAGGTCGCAAGGAGGGCGCCATAGCAAAAGTACGCGAACGTCTCCTGCTTCATGTACTCGATGTGACTGAGCACGTCACGCTCGTACGATTTCTTGGCGATCACGAGGGCTTGCTGATCGAAGTCGGCGGCGATTTGATTCTCCATCGCGTAGAGTTTCACCGCCTTGTTACCGCGCAAAAGATCAGCCACCCGCCCGCTCACGTCGCCCTCGGCCGATTGAAAATCGCGGGAGATCTTCTGGATCCGTGCCCGCGCTCGCACCATCAACCACACACTGGACAAGGAGGTGAGCAGGAGCACCAGAGCCACGGCCCAGTCCCAGCTGAAAAACATGGCCAGGGTTGCGATCACGGTGACGATAGCCCCCATCACCGCCATCGACGTGTGGTGAAAGAAGGCCATCACGTTGGCAAGCGGGGTTCCGAAGAGATAGCTGAACAGTTCCCCGGACGGATGGTCGCCATGAAAGCGCAGGCACAGATGATTCACATGCCGAAAGAACTGACCGCGGAGCGCGAACACGACGCGCTCACGCACCCACGTAAAAAGGCGAAAGCCCGAGTGCCACGCAGCCATCCTGAAAATGAGGGACACGACGAGATAGGCGAAAATCAGCCATCCCAGCCGAATCAAGCGCTCTTTTTGGCTGAGATCTGCCGGTTCGAGCACCTCGGAGAAAAGCCATTTGGGCGTTACATTCTGGATCGCAATGGCGACGCCGTGCACACCGTTGAGCACGAGGGCAAAAAAAAGCAGGCGCCGATGACGCCAGAAGAGAGGCCAAACGTGTCGACGAAAGGCAGAGACGGGAGGGGATGTCGACATAGAGGGCGATTTCGACATGGCGCAAATTTCTTCGGCAAGGGAGCCGCTCAGGCGCCCGGGCCTTCGCTCCATTTCACCCGTGCAAGTTCATCATAGAGATACACGTTCGCGACGATTGCCTTCAAGAAGACTTCCAGGTGCAGAGATTCATTGGGGCCGTGGGCTCCCGTCAGCGGGTCCATGACACCGTTCAAAATGAGGGGAAGGTGCGCGTACCTGCGTCCAAAGAGAGCGACGAAAGGGATTGAGCCGCCGATTCCGATTTGCGTGAGCGGGTGTCCCCAAGCCTTCTGATAAGCGCGATCAGCGGCTTCAAAGGCGGGACCGGTCGGCTCATAGAGCCAGGATTCCGCACCTCCGGGCCGATCCCGGAGAGTCACCTTGACGCCTCCGGGAGGATCTTCGAGGAGCAGTTTCCCGAGCGCGTGCCGGAGCTCCTCACGCGTGCCGCCTGGCGGGATGCG
>CAYMQT010000033.1:23028-35165 GCA_964392575.1 uncultured Polyangiaceae bacterium | reverse complement strand
GATTCACACGAGCGGCGGGTCGCCCGCTTCACGCGGGCGTGAATTGAAACCGCTACCCTCGCCAAGGGCATGCGCACCGACGACGTCGCCCGCTTCACGCGGGCGTGAATTGAAACCTGGTTGGGATGTGCCTAGCCTCGACCTTGACCGCGTCGCCCGCTTCACGCGGGCGTGAATTGAAACCGAATCGCCCGCGTCTGCCGCCGCCTTAGCCGGTCGCCCGCTTCACGCGGGCGTGAATTGAAACCATTTTTCGACGGTATCGCCCCCAGCTGGGCGGGTCGCCCGCTTCACGCGGGCGTGAATTGAAACGCGAAATTGAACGCTGGCGCGCCAAATCGCACCTGGTCGCCCGCTTCACGCGGGCGTGAATTGAAACCTCGACGTCTCACTAGACCGGGGTCTTAGCTATGTCGCCCGCTTCACGCGGGCGTGAATTGAAACACGATGTCAGACGCGCAATATATCGTGGACATGTCGCCCGCTTCACGCGGGCGTGAATTGAAACGGGCCATATTTGTTCTGTTTGCCAGCCCGTCATGGTCGCCCGCTTCACGCGGGCGTGAATTGAAACCTGGTCAGCCCATGGCCCTCAGCACAGGCCGCCGTGTCGCCCGCTTCACGCGGGCGTGAATTGAAACCAATCACGCGGGTACTCCGCGGTAGAGTTTGCGGTGTCGCCCGCTTCACGCGGGCGTGAATTGAAACTACGCATTCGCGAAGCGCGGTACGGCGTAGGGACGTCGCCCGCTTCACGCGGGCGTGAATTGAAACATCGAATATCGCCCACCTAAACCGCGGATCATTGTCGCCCGCTTCACGCGGGCGTGAATTGAAACGCGCGCCTCGTGTCTCAGGGCCCCGCTAATCAGGGGTCGCCCGCTTCACGCGGGCGTGAATTGAAACGACGGGCTACTTGGGCGGGTGCTTTCGCAAGGTGGTCGCCCGCTTCACGCGGGCGTGAATTGAAACCGAATTTGCCACACCGCACGGCGGCTGCGCTCGGTCGCCCGCTTCACGCGGGCGTGAATTGAAACGGACATTTACGAATATGTCGCGCGCAATCCCGAGTCGCCCGCTTCACGCGGGCGTGAATTGAAACGCAGCATCCCGCCGGATGTCAGTAGCGTTGCAGGGTCGCCCGCTTCACGCGGGCGTGAATTGAAACCAGAAAATCCGCAGGGGGCAGCATGAGCGAAATGTCGCCCGCTTCACGCGGGCGTGAATTGAAACCACGAAATGGCAGAGGCGATCAAGCCTGCGCGTCGTCGCCCGCTTCACGCGGGCGTGAATTGAAACTGCGGCTGGCACCACCGCACCCATGGGACGGTGCGTCGCCCGCTTCACGCGGGCGTGAATTGAAACCACAGGTGGCGCCCACGGTACTAACTGCGGCGGTCGCCCGCTTCACGCGGGCGTGAATTGAAACGCAACTATCGCGAGCGGCAAGTTTCGCGCGGGGCGTCGCCCGCTTCACGCGGGCGTGAATTGAAACGCTCGCCGCGACCTCTCGCCTCGTGGCCTCGGACGTCGCCCGCTTCACGCGGGCGTGAATTGAAACCGGGACACGCGGGAAGCCTGTGTGTTTAGGGCTAGTCGCCCGCTTCACGCGGGCGTGAATTGAAACAAGGCGGATTGATCGTCGCTGACCCGACAGCGATGTCGCCCGCTTCACGCGGGCGTGAATTGAAACGCGAAACTGAATGCTGGCGCGCCAAATCGCACCTGGTCGCCCGCTTCACGCGGGCGTGAATTGAAACACAGGGGGGGACGCGGCCATCCTGACGATCACCGTCGCCCGCTTCACGCGGGCGTGAATTGAAACGTCGGAGAATTGAGCACGAGCGGCGCCGGGATTGGTCGCCCGCTTCACGCGGGCGTGAATTGAAACCGCTGACGGCGGGGGCATTCCCGTAGCGGTAGGGTCGCCCGCTTCACGCGGGCGTGAATTGAAACTTGCTGGGTTAAGCCAAATGGTGCGTCTGTTGAAGGTCGCCCGCTTCACGCGGGCGTGAATTGAAACCAGTCGAGCACTCAGGACACGACGCACTCTGTGTCGCCCGCTTCACGCGGGCGTGAATTGAAACCCGAGGACACCGGAGTTATGGCTAATGTATGAAGTCGCCCGCTTCACGCGGGCGTGAATTGAAACTTGCACACCTGCCCGCCCGCCGAGCAACGCAAGGTCGCCCGCTTCACGCGGGCGTGAATTGAAACCCGGTCGACGTGAAGCCAGCGCCATCATTGCGGTCGCCCGCTTCACGCGGGCGTGAATTGAAACCTCGGAAGCGGCGGGCGCGCTATGGGAACAGGCGGTCGCCCGCTTCACGCGGGCGTGAATTGAAACGCTGCGGAGAGGAATGATAGGACGCGACGAGCTTGTCGCCCGCTTCACGCGGGCGTGAATTGAAACCGTCCCACACGGCCGTGTTCGGAGTGTCTGCGAGTCGCCCGCTTCACGCGGGCGTGAATTGAAACGGCCACGAGGTCAAGCACAACGCCTGTTTGCAAGTCGCCCGCTTCACGCGGGCGTGAATTGAAACAACGCCGAGGATCACCGCGTCGGAAGTGTCCAGTCGCCCGCTTCACGCGGGCGTGAATTGAAACCATTCCTACCCGCGTTGAGGCGGAGCTGCGCAAGGGTCGCCCGCTTCACGCGGGCGTGAATTGAAACGATCTTTGATAGGTGGCGCGGAGGGTGCGGCGGTGTCGCCCGCTTCACGCGGGCGTGAATTGAAACAACAATGACACGCGCCAGTGCGCAAATCAGCGCGTCGCCCGCTTCACGCGGGCGTGAATTGAAACTCTGCGAGGCGGTTGAAGTGAATCTAGCTGTTGTCGCCCGCTTCACGCGGGCGTGAATTGAAACAGATCACTGCGGGTTGTCGTACACACCCAGCTCGTCGCCCGCTTCACGCGGGCGTGAATTGAAACTCAGCCTACGGCTCTGGAGGCAAGTGCGCCATGTCGCCCGCTTCACGCGGGCGTGAATTGAAACGTCAAAGCCATCGCGGCCGGAAGAAGCGCCGCGAGTCGCCCGCTTCACGCGGGCGTGAATTGAAACTTGCGTCCACCGTTCTTCCAATCGGTGATCACAAGTCGCCCGCTTCACGCGGGCGTGAATTGAAACTCTGAGTACAAATGCGAGCCGCCTGATTACGAAGTCGCCCGCTTCACGCGGGCGTGAATTGAAACTCTCTTGTCGCCGACCACGGCCGCCTTCGGTGGTCGTCGCCCGCTTCACGCGGGCGTGAATTGAAACTCAGCCTACGGCTCTGGAGGCAAGTGCGCCATTGTCGCCCGCTTCACGCGGGCGTGAATTGAAACATGCAGCTCTGGGACTCGCTGAACGCGAAGCGCGGTCGCCCGCTTCACGCGGGCGTGAATTGAAACAGAATTCGCCGCGGCAGCAGCCCCTGCCGCCACGTCGCCCGCTTCACGCGGGCGTGAATTGAAACGAGGACCTCTAGCCGGTCTTCCCAGCTCGCCCCCGTCGCCCGCTTCACGCGGGCGTGAATTGAAACACGAGCCCGCCGCTCATAACCGTGAACGTGAAGTCGTCGCCCGCTTCACGCGGGCGTGAATTGAAACACCGCTCGGGCCGATCTCGACGCCGTGCGCGATGTCGCCCGCTTCACGCGGGCGTGAATTGAAACATGGTGCCCCATCCGCCGGAACCGGAGCGGCGATGTCGCCCGCTTCACGCGGGCGTGAATTGAAACACAGACGTGCAAACGCTCACGGTTGAAGCGCTGGTCGCCCGCTTCACGCGGGCGTGAATTGAAACACAAGTGTTGAGGCAGGATTCACCGACGGCCGCTGGTCGCCCGCTTCACGCGGGCGTGAATTGAAACACGACAATGAGGGAATATCCCACTGACGCGAGGTCGCCCGCTTCACGCGGGCGTGAATTGAAACCGGAAAATCCGCAGGTGGCAGCATGAGCGAAAGTCGCCCGCTTCACGCGGGCGTGAATTGAAACCTCGGCACTTTGGAATCTATCCGACATGACGAGTCGCCCGCTTCACGCGGGCGTGAATTGAAACAACGAGGGTCTGTACGGAAACACGCTGAAAGGCGGTCGCCCGCTTCACGCGGGCGTGAATTGAAACCCGAAATCGACAGCCACCTCTGAATAAGCAAATAGTCGCCCGCTTCACGCGGGCGTGAATTGAAACTCAGGGGCCGCGAGCCGATTGAGTATCCCTTGCGTCGCCCGCTTCACGCGGGCGTGAATTGAAACATCAGCTTGACGAGCATCTCTCTCTCCGTGCGGGTCGCCCGCTTCACGCGGGCGTGAATTGAAACGCAGCATCCCGCCGGATGTCAGCAGCGTTGCCGGCGTCGCCCGCTTCACGCGGGCGTGAATTGAAACCCGGTTACGAGCTGTTTTTCGGCATGTACTACGGTCGCCCGCTTCACGCGGGCGTGAATTAAAACCCAATCTGCCCCTTCGCACGCCCACTGAATGGCGTCGCCCGCTTCACGCGGGCGTGAATTGAAACGCTCACGCCTACAACGCGCAAGCCGCCGCCGTCGGTCGCCCGCTTCACGCGGGCGTGAATTGAAACCGCGCCCCGACGTACTCACTATAGTCATCGTCAGTCGCCCGCTTCACGCGGGCGTGAATTGAAACGCTCACGCCTACAACGCGCAAGCCGCCGCCGTCGGTCGCCCGCTTCACGCGGGCGTGAATTGAAACCGCGCCCCGACGTACTCACTATAGTCATCGTCAGTCGCCCGCTTCACGCGGGCGTGAATTGAAACGCCGACTGGCAGTGAGTCGTGCCACTCGCGGAGGTCGCCCGCTTCACGCGGGCGTGAATTGAAACGGTATCCGATGGTCCCAGCGGCTACCAAGCTCCAGTCGCCCGCTTCACGCGGGCGTGAATTGAAACGGCACTGGTAGCCCGAGCGGCCGTGGAGATGATGTCGCCCGCTTCACGCGGGCGTGAATTGAAACCCGAATCAATGCAACGGCTCATAACCCATGCCATAGTCGCCCGCTTCACGCGGGCGTGAATTGAAACAGGGCCCGGCGCACGCTATCCGCGTGCGCCGGATGTCGCCCGCTTCACGCGGGCGTGAATTGAAACCGCTTCGGCGAACCGGAGGACTTCAAGATCCTGTCGCCCGCTTCACGCGGGCGTGAATTGAAACATGCGGACTCCCTGACGCCGAGAATACGCCGCTGTCGCCCGCTTCACGCGGGCGTGAATTGAAACCTAAATCCTGCGGAAAGACTCCGCAGGATGTTTAGGTCGCCCGCTTCACGCGGGCGTGAATTGAAACCCTCCGCGCAAGATGCCACGTAGACTCTCTGCCGGGGTCGCCCGCTTCACGCGGGCGTGAATTGAAACCCTCCGCGCAAGATGCCACGTAGACTCTCTGCCGGTCGCCCGCTTCACGCGGGCGTGAATTGAAACTGGATCTCGGCGACAGCCAAGACACCAAACTGATGTCACCCGCTTCACGCGGGCGTGAATTGAAACTAGGCGACGACGCCCCATAGCCTCCCAAAAGAGCGTCGCCCGCTTCACGCGGGCGTGAATTGAAACCCGACAATTTGAAGATTTTGGAGCCACTGATCGGTCGCCCGCTTCACGCGGGCGTGAATTGAAACCACAAATCGTATAGGAAATCATTTGGCCACCCCGGTCGCCCGCTTCACGCGGGCGTGAATTGAAACGAGCGCCTCCGCAGCCACTTCGTCCTCCTCCGGGTCGCCCGCTTCACGCGGGCGTGAATTGAAACGGAGCGCTCCCGAGCTCGCTCTACCAAACTCATGTCGCCCGCTTCACGCGGGCGTGAATTGAAACTGTATCAACCCCACTCGATGGAGGAGGGCTTGGTCGCCCGCTTTCACCCTTGCCGCAGAGATGACGAGCTCTCGATCCTTTACGGAGCTGAGCGCCTCCTGCCATCGGAAGCATGTTTAGATTGAGAGGCCGCCTTGGAGTCAAATGCCAGGCAGAAAATCGCCGCGACCGCCTGAAGCTGCTCGCTTTCCGTCGTCCGGCCGACGACAAGATACTCAAAAAGCCGTCGAAATCCGCCCTACTACTTCTGACGCGATAGCCAAGAAGATCGCCGTGCCTACGGCAGGGCGAACCCGATGATGTCAAAGCGGTAGCGCCTTCCCAGTGTTCTCGGATTCGTGCGAGGGGCGCAGATCGCTTAATGAGCGTCAAAATGGGAAAGCAGAGGTCAAACCGTCGCGCACCTTTGAGCGTATAGAGTCCAGCGTCAGTCAAATCGCGACCGCTCTCGCGCGCCGGGCGGCTACGAAAGGAGCGCGAGGAGATCCTTTTGAGTGAGCTTGGTGGGTTCGCCGTCGAAGACGGCCTGTGCGAGGGCGCGTTTGTCGTCTTGAAGATCGAGAACCTTCTCTTCAATGGTGCCCTGCGCGATCAGACGCCAAGCAAAGACGGGCTTTTGTTGGCCGATGCGGTGGGTGCGGTCGATGGCCTGGGCTTCGGCCGCGGGGTTCCACCACGGATCCAAGAGGAACACCGTGTCGGCTTCGATGAGGTTGAGGCCTACACCCCCGGCCTTGAGACTGATGAGGAACGCGGGACAGTCGGCGCGCTTTCGGAAACGCTCGAGCACCTTCGGGCGCATCTTGGTCGAGCCGTCCAGGTACTCGTAACCGATGTCGCGCTCGTCGAGTTCTTTTGAGAGGAGCCTCAAGAAGCTCGTGAACTGCGAAAAAACGAGCGCCTTGCGCCCTTCTTCCTTCAGCGTAGCGAGACTCTCGCACACGTGCTCGATCTTGACGCCGATGCCTGGTCGCTTTTCATCCAAGAGGCGAGGATCACACGCCGCTTGGCGTAGGCGAAGCAGGGCTTCGAGGATCAAGGCATTGAGTTTCTTGGCGTCCTGGGCCTTCTTCGCTGCATCGATGCGAGCGCGGTAGTGCTCGGCGAGGTCGTCGTAGATGCGTCGATGATCGGTGGGGAGTTCGAGCCGCCACGCTTGCTCCGTGCGCTCGGGAAGGTCACGGGCTACTTGATCTTTGGTGCGACGGAGCAGAAAGGGGCGCACGCCGACGCGGAGCATTTGGGCGGCCACTTCGTCGAGGCGTGAGGGAGCACCCCTGCCGCGGCCTAGAAAGGCGAGCATCCCGGGGTTGAGGAAGTCGAAGATCGGCCATAAGTCTCCGAGGTGGTTTTCAACGGGGGTACCCGTGAGCGCAATGCGATAATTGCCCCGGAGAGTCTTGATCACCTGGCTCGACTCGCCCAGTTTTCGACCAATGAGCGGGGCGCAATGACCAAGGACGGAGCCTGCACACGTTGTTTCTTGGCGTCACGCACCCGCTGGTGGAGCAACGCGAGCACTTGGACGGTCTTTCCGAGCCCCATGTCATCTGCCAAGCACGCACCCAGCCCGAGCTGCCCGAGCTGCCCGAGCCATGCGACACCTTCTTCTTGGTAGGGACGCAGAGTGGCAAGAAAGCCGCGTGAAAGCTTCAAGGGCGAGGGTGCGTCGCCCCCGAAGAGGAGCCGGGAGAGCTGTTCGAAGCGCCGGTCGCAGTCTTGGATTGTCCCTTGCCCCAGAGCGTGCACGACGCCCACTTGCGCGAGAGAGAATCTGAGAGCGCCGTCCTTTTCTGGAGTGGATTTGAGCCGACTCAGGCGAGCGAGCCAGTCATCCGGGAGCAATCCCACCGTACCGTCGCTCAGCGTGATGAAGCGTTGATCAGCCAAACGCTTCTTCAAGGCGGCCAAGATCTCAGGAAGGTCGAGGGATTGATCGCCAAATTCGAGACGCCCGTGCAAGTCAAACCAATCTGTCCCAGAGGAAACTCTCGTCGAAGCTGCCGTCAATCTGCGATAGCGGCCCTTCTCGCCGTAGACGCGGAAACCGTGTTCGAGCAGCGTCGTGATGGCGGACGAGAAGAGGTTCTTTTTGAGTTTCAGGCTCCCTCGCCTTTCAGCCGCATCTCCAGGAGCCAACCCTTTTCCTGAAAATCCCGCGGCAGCCAACGCTGAGATTGCGCGTTCTTCTGCTTCATCATCGCGGTGGAGAAGGCGTCGCCCACAGCTAGTAAGAATACCATGTCGCGCGTCAGACCAGCTGATTTCTTCGCTTTCATAGCGAAAAGAAACCGCTGCCTGAATGGCGCGTTCTTCCGTGAGGCGCACGACGGGTTCGAGATCGGGGCGATGTCGGGTGATTTCGTGGCCTTCAGGTAGTTCCACTTGAAGGAGGCCGCGTTCAAATTGATCGGTGAGGAACTCTCTTCGCGCCGGTGGAGGAACGCGAAGGAGCTCGTGAACAAGAAAGACACGAAACCACTCAGCCGCTTGGCGAGACTCGAATTGAAACAAAGAGGGCGCGTGGTGACCGTCGACGCGAAGCGCGAGCTTCCCCGACAACCAATGAAAATGCTCCGCTGAGTGATGCTCAAGAGCTTGCACTTCGCCATCGTGGCCTCGTGACTACCGCAATTTGTGATGCGATAGCGCCGCTCTTGAAAGTATTCGAAACCTTTTTGAACGAGACTTGCCCCGAAACTGGGCGCCAAAGCAGACAGAGTGTCGCGAATTGCTGGATGGGACATCGAGCGTTTGACAGAATGATGAGCGGAAAGTGCGCGCTAGCTTCTCTTGGATGTGTTGGACTTTCAAGTGGGCTGGATCTGCTGATCTCGCGCTTGATATTCAAAGCACCCTCGTGTCGCTTCACCTTTCCCTCCGCGCTCGGACCGCTCAGGCGTTTTCGCACTCAAGCGCGTGGCTCGATGACCCGAATGAAATCGAACAGCAGGGCAAAAGACAAGGACAAAAGCTAAGAGTCGGACAGAAGCCCGATCATGTATAGGCTATGATGCCAGGAGCCCTTTGGGGACCTGGGGACCTGGGAATCTAGCAATATGTTCAGCTCTGATCCGGAAGTCGCGAAGCGACAAATGCTAGCGGTCGCTTTCTTGCTCACCGCGTTTGGCCACATCGATGGCAAGTTCGGCATGGCAGAAAAGCGCTTCGTTCAGGAGAAGATCGCGGCGCTGGTCGAGAAGCACGTGCAGACAGCCGTTTCTAACCCGCTGGCTCGTCACGCTACGACTGATCGAGTGACCGCGCAGTTTCAGCGCGTGGCGGCCACCATCGATCGGGAGATCGTCTCGCTGTTCAGCGAATCGGTGGCGGAAGGGGAGAGTCAGGAGCAGTTCATCCTCGCAAAGATCACCCTGCGTTGCTACGAACTCCTGCATGCTTTCGACGAGGACGCGCGAGAGGTGCTGTTCGAGATCGTCGACGATTTTATCTTGGCGGATGGTGTCGCCCATCCCAGTGAAGAGAAGCTGAGGGATGACCTCAAGCGACTTCTGGCAGCACCAGTCGAGATCACCGACTTCGAGGTGATTGAGGATGAGTCGACG
Source organism: uncultured Polyangiaceae bacterium (assembly GCA_964392575.1). Taxonomy (GTDB): domain Bacteria; phylum Myxococcota_A; class Polyangia; order Polyangiales; family Polyangiaceae; genus NIC37A-2. Next base: position 25,780 of record CAYMQT010000033.1, on the reverse strand, counting down.
CGGCGCGTGGAGCTTGCAGAAGAACAGTCTCTCGTCCCGCGTGCTGACGATCATCCTTTCTTCACCCGCCTAGAGCGGGCTTATCCGCGCGATCAGCAGGGTTTTGCGCAGCTAGCCCTGAACGACGTGGAGCTCGTCCGCAAAGTCAGAAGCACGCTGGACGAGCAGCGCGCGGCCGGAGCAGATCGGCTTTCGGGCGTCGAGAGCTTTGCCGATCTTGCCGGACAGACCCCGTTCCTGGACCGACACGTGTACGTGCTCCCGCCGGATCCGAAAACTGAGTACGAGCTGATTGTGCTTGGTGACTTGCACGGATGCTACTCGTGCCTGAAGGCGGCACTCATGCAGACGGACTTCCTTGCTAAGGTGCAGGCACATGCCAACGACCCCACCGGGACACCAGACACGCGCCTGGTCCTGCTCGGCGACTACATCGATCGCGGTCGGTTCAGCTACGACGGCATCCTGCGCGCTGTGATGCAGCTGTACGTCACCGTACCGCATGCCGTGTACATGCTGCGCGGCAACCACGAATACTATCTCGAACATCAGGGTCGCATTCTGGCCCCGGTGCGTCCGGCTGAAGGCATGATGAATCTGGAAGGAATTGCCGGAGACGGCTTCTTCAAAGAGTTCATGCAGATGTTCGAGGAGCTGCCCACGTCGCTCGCGTTCGACCAAATCTTCTTCGCCCATGCGGGTATTCCGCGCGATGCGTCGCTGCGCGAGAAGTGGCAGGATTTATCGTCTCTGAATGACCCCGATCTACGCTTTGAGATGATGTGGAGCGATCCGAGCGACACAGAAGTCGTCCCTGACGAACTGCAAAAGAAGGTCGCTCGTTTTGGCTACGGCACAGCGCAGTTTCGGCGCTTCATGGCCCGCATTGGCTGCACCGCGATGGTGCGCGGCCACGAGCGCATCATCGAGGGTTTCCGCGCCACCTACGAATTCCCCGATGCGAGCCTGTACACGCTGTTTTCCGCCGGCGGTGAGACCAGCCTCGATCTACCCGAGTCCAGCAATTACCGCGACGTGACGCCGCGCGCCCTCACGATCCGGTGGCGCGACGGCGTGAACACCATCACTCCGTTCTCCATCGACTGGGCTCGCTACAACGACTCCACACGCAACCGATTTCTTGCGTGACGGACGCCACGCCGATTTGAGATCAGTGCCCGCCGCCGTGCCCGCCGCCGTGCCCGCCTAGGCCTTCCAGAGCGCAGTGCGTGACGCATTCGTCCTTTCGTGCGGCGCAGGCTTCGGCGTCATTTTCATGACCCACCTCGTGACATTCAGCAGCAAGATCGCCGGGTACGTCGTGGGTACAAGTGTCTAAGATGGCCTGACATTCATCAGCAATCTCTTCGTGATGCGTGCCGTCCGTATCATCAGAATCGGAGCAACCAGGCACCAGGATCATCAAGGTCAAAAGAGACAGCGGCGCACCGAAGACAACGAGAGAACGAAATCGTGAAGTCATGCGTTCGGCTAGCAGCTGAGCCGGCCGGTGTCCCTGCGACAATGTGTCGCACTACGCATGACGCGTTAATCCCGCATGAAATGGCAAGTGTAGCCGCCAGGATGAACCTGGAGGTAATCTTGATGATAGTCCTCGGCCAGGGTGAAGGGGCCGGCGGGGGTGACTTCCGTCACGAGGGGGCCGGACCATTTGCCGCTGGCTTGGACGCGGGCAATCACGATTTCTGCCGTACGCTTTTGCTCCGGTGAAGCGAAGAAGATCGCCGAGCGATACTGAGTGCCGACGTCATTGCCTTGGCGATTTTTGGTCGTGGGATCGTGCATACGGAAGAACCACTTTTCGAGCAGTTCCTCGTAGCTGATCTTGCTGGGGTCGAAGACGATACGCACCGACTCGGCGTGACCGGTGCGGCCGGTCTTCACCTGCTCGTAGTTGGGCTTCTGTGTCGTTCCGCCCGCGTAGCCCACGTCGGTGTCGAGCACCCCCGGGATCTCTCGGAGCAGCTCCTCCATACCCCAAAAGCAACCGCCTGCTAAAATCGCGGTTTCGAGGGTGGTCTCACAACCCGGCACTTCACCGGCCGGGACGGTGTTCTTTTCAGGAACCGCGCAGGAGTTGTCCGTATCGACCAGGGGAGGCCCGGCCTGACCGGTAAAGAGCGCTCGGTACTCGGCGTAACCTTCTTCTTCGAGATTTGCGACAGCAATGAAGCGGAGTGAGGCAGAGTTGATGCAGTAGCGCAGCTTCGTGGGCGCGGGGCCGTCGTCGAACACGTGCCCGAGGTGTGAGTCTCCATCCTTCGAACGGACCTCGACACGCACCATACCGAACTGCTTGTCCTTGTGTTCGACAATGCGTTCCTCGTGGATGGGTTTCGTAAAGCTCGGCCATCCGGTGCCGGAATCGAACTTGTCACGGGAGCTGAACAGCGGCTCTCCGCTGACGACGTCCACGTACAGCCCTTCTTCATGGTTGTTCCAGTACGCGTTATTGAACGGTGGTTCCGTGGCGTCGCGTCGGGTCACCTGATACTGGAGCGGGGTGAGCCGCTGCGAGAGTTCTTGATCACTCGGTTTGGGATAAACGCGATTCATGGGGGGGACTCCTTTCGAGTCGGACTTTGCATCAGCCTTGTGAGCGGTACCGCCATCGACGTGGCTCGCAGAATCGGGCTGCGAGGGGGCGGAAGGATCGCCTTGCGAGCGCTGGCACCCACCGAGCAGCAGCGCGCTCGATACGAAACCGAGCAGCAGCGCGCTCGATACGAAA
>CAYMQT010000033.1:9066-22928 GCA_964392575.1 uncultured Polyangiaceae bacterium | reverse complement strand
ACCGAGCAGCAGCGCGCTCGATACGAAACCGAGCAGCAGCGCGCTCGATACGAAAAGCGAGAGGTGGTGGAGGGCCCGCAGCATCATGCCTAGGTCATGGTAGCCCAGACGGAGCAGTGGTTCACGGATCTTTTGTGTAGTCGCTGAGGATGGATTTCAAAGCGGAAACCATCTCCGGTCCCACGGTTCCGAGTTGCTTTCTATGCAGAACCGAGAGCTTACGGAGCAGGGACTCACCCTCCGGGGTGACCCGAAGCAAAACTTCACGCTTGTCCTCTGAGCTGCGATCTCTTCTAAGCAAGGCCCGCCGTTCCAGTTTGTCGACCAGGGCAACGGCAGTGTGATGCTGAACGCAGAGACGTTCCGCCACCGTGCCGATGGTCGGTCTAGCTCCTGCTGGCAGACCGCGCAGGGCCAAAAGCATCTGATGCTGCTGAGGTTCAATGCCAGCTGAGCGGGCAGCCTGCTCACTGAAGGCTAAGAACCTGCGAATTTCGTAACGGAAGGCGGCGAGCTGCCGGTAGTTCGAGACGGTGATCTTGGCCAAAACGCGGTGTTCCTTTTTACGCGCGCTCGTGGAAAGAGCGCGGTGACTTCAACTAGCTGCTTCGATGGGCAGAGGTTTTTGTAGCGTCGAGATAAGCTGCCCGAGATCGGCTTTGCAAGAGCCGCAGCCCGTGCCGGCCTTGGTGACTTCGCCCAGAGCCTCCACCGAGTCTGCACCGGCCTCGATGGCCGTGCTTAGAGTGCTCTCCGTGACCTTGTGACAATTGCAGATGACGCGATCAGCGGCACCTGTAGAGCCGCGCATCTGGCACAGCACTTCCAATGGATCTTCGGGAATGGGGTCGTCGCGGTCGAAGATCTGCACGAGCCGCGCCGTTGCCATCGTGTTGCCCACCAGCATCGCGCCCACCAAATGTCCCTCTCGAATGATCAGCTTGCGGTAGGAATCACGGCGTTCTTCGATGACCTGAAAGACTTGATCGATGGCGAGCTCCGGTTCAAGAGTTCCCATCGAAGCCACGTCGACGCCCGCCACCTTGAGCCGTGTGTACAGTTTCGATCCTCGGTAGCGGGACTGAGTCCTCGTGCCGCTCAAGACGTCCGCCAGAACCGCCGCCTGCTCCCACACGGGCGCGACGATACCGTAGAGCTTGCCGTGGTGTTCCGCGCATTCCCCGAACGCATAGATGCCGGGCACCTGCGTGGCCAGCGTGTCGTTGACGACGATCCCTTTGTTGACCGGTAGACCCGACGCACGCGCCACGTCCACGCGCACAGGCCAACACGATCATGTCTGCCGGCAAGGTCGTCCCATCGTCCAGAATCACGCCCTCGATGCGCTCTTCTCCGTACACGGCTTCGACGGTTCTTTCCGTGCGAACAAAGATCCCTGCGTGTTCGATTTGTCGGCAGAGCATTTCTCCGCCAATGCCGTCGAGCTGCGCGTTCATCAACGTTTGCCCGACGTGAATGACCGTGACGTGTAGTCCTCGATCGGACAGCACCTTGGCCGCTTCGAGGCCCAAAAGTCCCCCACCCACGACCACCACACTGTCACCAGGGCGACAATGTTCACGGATGCGCAGGCAATCCCCGATGGTTCGATACACGAACGCACCCGCTCGCAGCTCGCCGTTGTCATCGAGCATGCCTTCGAGTGGCGGCACCAGTGGTTGGCTGCCTGTGGCGAGCACCGCCAGATCATAGCGTCGACACTGACCGTCTTCGGTCTCGACGTTCTTTCTTCGCACGTCGAGCTTTTTCACGCGCGTGCTCGAAAGCAAACGCATGCCGTGGCGATCATACCACTCCGGTGGCTTGGTCACGATGACGTCCGGGGCATCTCCGCCGAGCACCTTGCCGAGTTGAATGCGGTTGTATGCACCGCCTGGCTCGTCTCCGAAGACGGTGATTTCGTACAGCTCGTGGGCGCCGCGCGTGACGAGGTCGTCGAGCAGGCGGCAAGTGCCCATTCCGTTACCAATGATGGAGAGCTTCTTTTTCGACATTTGTGGGAGTTTTTCGTGGGAGGCTGCTCTAGTTACCGTGTCTCGTTGCGCTGCGTCTCGTTGAGCTGTGTATCTTCCGGAGTTTTTTCTGCTGTTGCTCTGACAGCGCAGATCTTGAACTCTGGCATGCGACTGATCGGATCGAGGGCAGGAATGGTCAGGATGTTGGCGGCTTGTTTTCCGCCCCAGTGAAAAGGAGCAAACAACGTGTCCACGCGAATGTCTGGAGAAAGGATGACCTCAAAGGACACCTCACCACGCCGGCTTGTGACCAAAATCCGCTCGCCTTCCAGGACACCGAGACGCGAGGCAAGGTGCGGGTGAATTTGCAGCCTCGGTTTGGGTTTCGCGTCGCTGAGCTGAGCCACGCGGCGAGTCTGAGCGCCCGAGTTGTAGTGCTCCTTGTAGCGGCCGGTCGTGAAGTAGAGCGGGCATTCGTCGTCCGGTAGCTCGGCGGCGGGGCGGTAAGGTACCGGATGAAAGCGGGCGCGGCCGGACGGATGCGCGAACCGCTCAGCGAAAAGCCGTGGAGTGCCCGCGTGATCTTCGCTGGGACAAGGCCAAAAGAGCCCTTGATGCTCGCGCAGTCTTTCATAGGTCATGCCGCTGTAGTCGGCCGTTCCTCCTGCTGTAGCGCGCCGCAGTTCCTCGAACACCTCCCGGGGTGATGAGAACTGAAAGCCTTCTGGATGCCCCAAACGCGCCGCCAAGGCACAAAGTACCTCGATGTCGGTTTTGACGTGAGGCGGGGGAAGTTGGACGCGCTGGCGCGGGATCACGCGCCCCTCTAGGTTCGTCATGGTGCCTTCTTCCTCCGCCCATTGCGCCGTGGGCAGGATGACGTGTGCTGCCTCCGAAGTGTCGTTTTCGAAAGCATCACAGACGACGAGCAGATCGAGCGCTCGGAGTTTTCGCACGATGTTCGAGGAGTTTGGAGAAGCCACCGCGACGTTGGAACCAAACACCAAAAGTGCGTGGATACCGCCTTCTGGTCCGAGCGAATCGAGCAGTTCGTAGGCGCTCTTGCCCTTTTTCGGCAGCTCGTCGGGCTCGATCCCCCAAAAGCGAGCCATCTGTGCGCGGTGCTCCGGGTTTTCGATCAAGCGGTAGCCGGGCAGCTGATCCGCCTTCTGTCCGTGCTCTCGTCCGCCCTGACCGTTGCCCTGACCTGTCAGGCAGCCGTAGCCACTCGCGGGTTTGCCCACTTTGCCGAGCGCAAGCATCAAGTTGATGAGCGAAAGGACGGTGTCCGTGCCCTTGGACTGCTGCTCGGAGCCGCGGCCCGAGAGCGACATGCTGCTTTCTGCCTCGGCGAGTATCCTCACAGCCTGAAGTTGATCTGCGATCGATACGCCCGTAAGTCGTTCAACGTGCGCGGGGTGGCTGGTCAAAACGCTGCGACGCAGTTCGTCGAAGCCTTCGGTTCTTTCTCTCACATAATCGAGATCGATCAGCCGCTCTTCGATGGCCAGATGAAGCAAACCATTGGCGAGTGCGAGATCGCTACCCGGAGTGAGCTGCAAATGAAGGGTCGCGGCCCGCGCCGTGTCCGTATGGCGCGGATCGACGACGATGAGCTTTCCTCCCTTGTTTTTCTGCTCAAAGATCCACTGCATGATGGGCGGCATTGTCTCCGCGCAATTGGACCCCCACAGCATCAAGGCGCGTGTCTCGGCAAGGTCGCTCACCGGAAACGGCAGGCCCCGATCGACACCGAAGGCGCGATTCTGCCCTGCCGCCGCCGAGGCCATGCAATAACGGCCGTTGTAGTCGATGTTCGGCGAGCGTAGGACGAGCCGCACGAACTTACCCAAGAGGTATGCCTTCTCATTCGTCAACGCGCCGCTGCCAAAGGCGGCCACGGCGGCTGGACCATGACATTGGCGAAGAGCCAGCAGTTTGTCGGTGATGAAACCGAGCGCTTCGTCCCAGCTCACGGGGGCGAGCTTTCCGTCCTTGGTGCGGAGCAGAGGGTTCTGAACTCGCGCTGGGTGGTCGATCAGCGCCGTCGACGTAAACCCCTTGATGCACATCTGCCCGCGGTTGACCGGAAATTCCGGATCCGCCTGAATCGCCAAAGCTGATCCGCTGTCCCTATCAGCCTGGTGCCGGGTGACCGTCATTCCGCATTGAAAGGCACAGTAGGGGCAATGTGTCTTCGTTGTTTCCGAGGCACTGGCAGGGGCCAAACCGTGGAGCATCTTGTCCCTAGGCTACGCGGCCAACGTTTCACAAGGATGTCTGGACCATCTGCTGTGCGTAAATATATCGCTGATCGATTCTATCGTTGATCGATCAATGTTTCCGCTCGGTCGCACAGGGCCCGGGAGCTCTTACCGGGTCATTGCAGTCAGAATGTTGCCCAGCAGGTGATCGCCCACTGTTTCGAGAGACGCGATGTGTCGCGCGGTGTCCTGACGGATCTGCTGTTCGGCTCCGTGGCCGTGAACTTTTTGTGCAAAGGCGCCATCCGCTTGGAGCAAGGCCTCCACTCCGGCGCTATCCATCTCGCAGTGAAACTGTAAACCGAACTGTCGGGACCCGAGCTGGAACGCTTGATTCTGGCAAAGCTCCGAAGAGGCCAGTAACCGGGCTCCCGCCGGCAAATCGAAGGTATCGCCATGCCAGTGCAGCACGGGGGCTGTTTGCGGCAGACCGAAAAGCACATGCTCCGGATCGTTTTGAGACGCGAAATCCAAATCTCCCCAGCCGACCTCATAGCGTCTCTGACCATCATCCTGGCTCATGGGATAGACCTTTGCTCCCGCAGCATGCGCCAAAAGTTGAGCCCCCAGGCAAACCCCGAGCAGGGGCGCGTCCGTCGTAAGGCACCCTTTCAAAAGCTGAATCTCTTGACGCAAAAAAGGAAATTCCGGCCGCTCCAGATCACCGACGCCCATAGGTCCCCCCATGATGATGAGCAGCGTGTCTGCTGCAAGCCTCTCCGGTACGGCGTCGCCGCGATGCAGCTCGCGCAAGTCGAGTGTGTAACCACGAGAGACGAGCAGAGGAGCCAATCTCGCCGGGCCTTCAAAATCGACATGTTTGAGGACAACCGCCTGTTTGAGAATAACTGCGTGTTTCATGAGCGCACTTGAGGTTCTTTGGTTCGGCTAAAAAAGCAAGTAGGTTCGAGTTCGCTATGTCCTTGCTCTCGATTGCAGCGATTCTGCTCTCCCTCGCGGGTCTCTACGCCTGGATCAACCAACGCTACCTTCGATTGCCGGTCACCATCGGACTCATGATCCTGGCGCTTTGCAACGCACTGGGCTTGCTCCTGCTCAAACAGGTCGCACCCCATTGGGTGATGCCCGCCGAGCGCATGATGACCTCCATCGATTTCGACAAGACCTTGATGCAGGGCATGCTCGGCTACCTTTTGTTCGCAGGCGCACTCCACGTCGATCTGGCCAAACTGAAAAACCAACGTGCCATCGTTCTGCTCTTGGCGACCGCGGGCGTCTTGATCACCGCGGTGCTGGTCGGCGCTGCCACTTGGCTCGTGACTCAGTTCTTCGAGCTGTACGTACCGTTCATTTACTGTCTGACCTTCGGCGCGCTGATCGCCCCCACCGATCCCATCGCAGTGCTGGCCATCCTCAAGCAGGTCGGTGCCCCCAAAAGTATCGAGATCAAGCTCGCGGGCGAGAGTTTGTTCAATGACGGCGTGGCCGTCGTGGTGTTCGTTGGTCTGCTTCGCATCGCGGGGCATGGAGGACCAACCACATCTGCCGCATCTGCCACTTCCAGCGAGAAAGATCTCACGACGGAAATCATGCAACACGCCGGCAGTGTTGGTGAGTTGTTCTTGGTGGAGGTGGGCGGGGGCGTGCTACTCGGTCTTTTGCTGGGATTTTTGCTGGTAGCCCTGCTGGGTAGCATCGACGATTACAAGACGGAGGTGCTGCTCACTCTGGCGGGTGTGACGGGCGGCTACGTTCTCTGCTCCTACCTGCACTTTTCAGGGCCGCTGGCCATGGTGATTGCGGGACTCTTCATTGGCAGCCGCGGTCGCAAGTCAGCGCTGAGCGAAGAATCAACACGGCGCTTGGATGATTTCTGGGAACTCGTCGACGAGATCATGAATGCAGTGTTGTTCGTGCTGATTGGACTCGAAGTGCTCATCATCGTGCTAGAGCCGAGCTACCTCGTGGCGGGGCTCGTCATCATTCCTCTGACGCTCCTCGGTCGTTTCGTCACGGTGGTCGGTATGACGATGCTTCTCAAGCGTTCACAAGAATTCACCCCAGGCACCACTCCCCTGCTCGCTTGGGCGGGTTTGCGTGGCGGTGTATCGGTGGCGTTGGCGCTTTCTTTGAAGGGCAAACTACCGCTTGAGCTCAGCGGCGTGGGAGATCTGCTCGTCACGATGACCTACGTGGTGGTGTGCTTCTCGATCATCGTGCAGGGGCTCACCATTGGTCCCCTGGTGAAAAAGCTCGGCCTGGTGACGAGCGCGAACCGCCCTGGAGGTTGAGTGCTCGGACGCAGACATTATAAAATATAAAGACGACCTTGCTGCAAGCCGCGCAGCAGGGTTTCTTTGCTTCAGAGCACCGACGACCGACGCAGCAGGCCGCGCAGCAGGTTTTCGGCCGTGCTCTAGGGGGCTAGGGCGTGAACGACGACTACATCCTGCTGCTTTCCTGCTCCGTGGCAGGTTCCGCAAGCTTCGCCCACCATGCCGGAGTTCGTTTCCGCGTGCGCGAGAGTGGCCCGGTCATTGTGACAGCTCGTGCAAGCCGCACTCTCCGGCGGAACCGAGTAGCCGACGTCCGTCGAAACCCCGGGAGCCCCACCCATACCATCGCAAGCGGCGCCTCCATCCGGACAGGTCTGGACCACGTAGGTACTGCTCAGAAGGTCCTCACCCGTGAGGGGGAGGTAATACGTTCCCTCCAGGTGGCACTGAGCACAGTCGTTGAGGGGCGCCGGATAAGCGGCCTCCTTGTGCTTGCGGTGAATGAAGTCCTTGAAATTGAGCGCAGCAAGGACCTGCGAGGAGCCGGGCGTGAGCCCCCCCTCACCCTCTTCCGTCGCAGAAGTGTTGTGACAATTGATGCAGTAGGCGGGATCTCTATAGCCCCCTCCGTGGAAGCCCAGATCTCCGTGACAACCGTTGCAGGTATCGCGGCTAACGATTTCACGTCGCGCCATCGGGACCGCGTCCGTCACTGCGACGGGCATGACCGGATTGACGAAAGGTACGTTTCCGTAAACGGCCGGATCGCCTTCGATCGGGCCACGAGTCGTAAAATTGTAACGACCATCGAGCCCCACATTGAACGACCCCACGGCGTCCACAGGGATCGGAGTCACGGCGTGATAGATGAATCCGTCGCCCTTGGCCTCTAGACACGGAGGTACCGGAACGGTGGCGCATGGCGTGAAAGGAATGGTTTCTTCCCAACCACCCTTCGCGTCCGCGTTCGGGCCCCAGATCTTCATGCGAATGCGGTCAAAGGGATCGGTGAAAAGGTCGACAGGAGTGCCATCGATGGCCACCTTGAACTCGACATTGGGCGTAGCGCCTGGAGCTGTCTCCGTGACGTTGAGTATTTCTGCGGTCACGCGCGGATAGTTTGGATCCGAAAGTGAAGTGAGGTGACTCTTGCTGATCGGCTCTAGAGAATCTTCGCCGTGACACACGATGCATTCGGAATCATCACGCGGTCCACCGCTGTGCTCATGCCAACCCATGGGAGCCTCGCCCTTGGGACCAAACCATGTCCGGTCGTGACAAGAGGAGCAGGGCTTCTGCGCAGGCCGAGTAATGAAGCGTCCTCCTTGCGTGCCTTGGTGACACTTGGCGCAGTCTTTCATGTTCCAGGGATAGCTGACCTCAGAGTAGTCAATCCTGCTATCCATGTAGCCGACGAAGAAGTAGGGATCTCCTCCAAGCACGCTGGGCAAATTCTTCCCCATGTGGATCTTGTGGATCATCACCTGAAAATCGATGGTATTTCCGGAGCCGGGATTGAGCGAGTTTTCCTCGGTGTGACACAGATTGCAAAGCCCTACGCCCCGTCGTGAACCGCCATGGAACTCCAGGCGCGTGTGGCAGGTATTGCACGCTTGGTCATTTACGACATCGAGGACGGTCGTGACGTCAGAACCGTCCGGAACCCAGCTTTCCACGTCGACAGAGACATAACGAACGTCCCCTACCGTGCGGGTTGCGTAGACACCCACCGTGTGCGTTTTGCCTTTGCGCGCGTCTGTGATGTCTATCTTCGTGCCCAGGGTGTAACGGTAGCGCCCAAACTCCACAGTCTCGTAAGTACCGCCCGCGTCCGTGGTGGACTGAGATTCGCCGTCCTTGTCTCGCAAGGTATACGCCGTGTACTGCGTGGACTCACCGGCCTCATTTTCCCCCAGCCACGACAGGACAAAGCTTGGACTGACGGCCCCTAAAGTGAGACGACCGTCCAAATCGAGGGGATTTCCCTGATCGTCGGTCAAAGTAAACTCCACCGCGGCCACCCCGTCCGTAGACACCTTCACCTCGGTCACATCGAGCTTGAGCCCGGCTCCGGTGAGGCCGGGGACCGGCTTGTCCGGGGTATTTCCTTCCCCAGCCATTCCGTCATCGTCGTCCTCCTCATCGGCATCGGAGTCCGGCTTGTAGTCGCCGTCCTTTTTCCGATCACTGGTGCAGGCGCCCATGAGAAGGGCCGCTCCGAGTCCGCTGGCCAGAAGAGTGTTCCAAATACGTTGGGTGTTCATGACGTGCGTTGAGCGTTCAGCCGAGGAGCGGATCGCGGCCCGGATTGTCTGCTTCCAAAGACATGGCGTCAAGCCCCGCAACTCGTCGCCATCCCGTTGCAGCAGCGACCCGCCGGGGAAACGAGAGCGGCGCATTCGTTTGCCCTTTGGATGTATCCGCGGCGGAAGTCGTGCCATAAAGTGTCGCCGTGGAAGGTGAGACGGGAAGACGACGCGCAATGTTTGCGCTCACGACGATGTTTGCGTCAGCGGCAAAGTTTGCTTCGGCGGCAAAGTTTGCTTCAGCGGCAAAGTTTGCTTCGTCGACGATGCTCATCTCGATGCTCGGGTCCCTCGACGCATCGGCCGCCGAGACGGACGCCCGGCACACCACGAAATCTGAGCCAAAGGCAGACGACTTTGACCTTTCCGCGCGAGCATCGACCAACCTGCGTGTGTTTGAAGCGGACCGGGCGCCAGGCGTGGCTGGCACTCCTCTCGAATACCGAGTCGAGGCGCCCTTTCAGCAATCGATTTCTGTCCAAGCAGCGCGTGTGGACTCGCCGATGGGCGAAGACAGCCTACAGATGCAGGTGGCTGCCTACGGACTTCTCACGGCTGGAGGATTTGAAGATCAAAGCAGAGCGACGTGGGATGTCTCCTCGGCCTTTATCCGGCAAGATTTTGAGCAAGCCCGGATTGTCCTCGGGAGACAGGTGATCGCCGGGGGCGCGGCGCGCTACAGTCGGATGGACGGCGTGCAGGTGGGCGGGACCTTGCCCTTCGGTCTGGATCTGAGTGGGTATGGAGGATTCACCGCTTTGCCGCGCTGGGACGGACGCTACGGATACTATTCCCTTGGCGATGCTTACGACGAGTGGTCGCGCAACCCCGTAGACTCCCCCGAGCGCTCGGAGAACGTGACCGGCGGGGCCAGGCTACACTGGGCAAACGCGGAGTATGGCGCGCTCGGAGTGTCGTTCCATCATCAGTCCGAAAACGCATCGATCTATCAGCAATCTCTCGGTCTGAGTGGGGCCGTTTACGCGCTCGAACAGTTAGAGGTTGCAACGGATCTCTTGTACAGCATTCAAGGTGAGCGCTTGGCGGAAGCCAGGATTTTTGCAGATTTTGACGCTTATCAGAACGCGCAAGCGGACACGGCGATCTTGATCCGGGCAGAGTTTTTCCACACGGTCCCGGCGTTGCTCCTTTCTCAGGGCTCTATTTTTTCCGTCTTCACGCAGAGCGAGGTGACGGAGGTCGGGGGAGAAGTGACCGCTTCCCTGCCCAGAAGATTTCGCGTGGGACTTTCCGGTTATGGCCAGATGTACGTGGAGGGAAAGCCGGGGCTGCGCTCGGATCTGAGTGCTCGCTACGCGATCGACGAGGAAGGGACCGTGGTGATTCGAACCGTGCTGGGCCGGGTCTCGACGGACGAAAATGGATATGTATCCGCTCGCTTGGCGGGATCGGTCAAACTCCCCTACGACCTGTTCGCGTCCTCGGATCTCTACTTCTATCGTTACGATCAGCCGGTGGTGTCTCGATTTGCGCCTGAAGGGGGCGAAACGTTTCGCGCTTCGAGCTTCTATTCCGCCCATTTCGGCTACGCTTCGGCGCGTGGCTTGAGTGCGAGAGTGGGCGGCTCCGTCGCACGGACTCCCTACGCATCCGTGGACGCTCGAGTGTTGGCTCGTCTCACCGTGGAATGGGATCGCGGAAGTCACCGCTCCGGGAAGAACCTCATGGGAGCCACGTTCCAGTGAGGGGTCAGGCGAGATCTGCAAAGGACGCAACGTCCGCAAGGGGCGCACTGTCCGCGCTCCTGTTCTTCCTTCTGGCGCTGGCTGTGGTGCTTGCCTGTCAGCGAACGCCCGCTCGCTTCGCTCACAGTCAACATCTCGGACTTGCCTGCGGACAGCCAGGTCAGCAATCCTGCCTCACCTGCGTCTCGTGCCACAGCGACGTTTTGAAAGAAGCCGGACCGACGCATCCCAAAGGGGAAAACTGCAAGGATTGTCACAAAAAGGACGAGCACAAGGCGATGGCCTCCCTGCGCGCCCCGAGGACGATGGCATCAAAGTCTGCTCAGCAGATCACCTTCAATCACGAACGACACTTGGCCATGGGTGAGCTCGGGGGACAGTGCATCAGCTGTCACTCGGGTCTGGTTTCCGAGAAGGGAGGCACTTCGTTTCCGCCCATGAGCCGCTGCTTTCAATGCCATGAGCATGAGCAGCAGTGGGACGAAGGTGAATGCGCGCCGTGCCATCAGAGTGCGGATTTGAAGACCCTCTTTCCGCGCACCTATCTCCGGCACGGAGCCGGCTGGGACAAGGCGCATGGAGCGGCGGCGGCGCTCACGACGAAACAGTGCGCGCAATGTCATACGACCGAGAGCTGCGATGACTGTCACGACGTGACACAAGGATTGAGTGTGGAGACGCGGACAGCGGCCAACATCGAGCGAGATTTCACCCACCCGGCGGACTTTCTCACTCGTCACGCCATGGAGGCGGCGTCGGAGCCTGCACGCTGTCTCAGCTGTCACCGCACGGAGACGTGCGATTCCTGTCATCTCGAGCGAGGAGTGAGCGCCGGCCGGATCGGTTCGCAGAACCCCCATCCTCCAGGATTTACCGGGCCGGACGGAAGCGATCCGCGCCATCACGCACGTCAAGCACGCCGGAATATTTTGGCCTGCGCCTCTTGTCATGATCAAGGACCCAATACGAACTGCATCGATTGCCACAAGGTGGGAGGTCCGGGTGGCAATCCCCATCCGAGCGGTTGGAAGAGTAAACAGACGCCTTCAGACATGATGTGCGCCTATTGCCACGAGGCCGGACCATGAATCGCTTCCGTGGTTTCGTGAGAGCGGGCTCGATGTGGATCCCTTTGGGCTTCGCCCTGGGGGTTCCTCTGGCGGTCAGTGGTTGTTTGGAGCCGCGGCAGAAAGGGCCCCCGGAAGAGCAGGCTGAGTGCGGGGCTTGTCATGGGGGGATGCTCCCTCAGGCGTTTGTGGGCGCCCCTCCGTACAACCTTTCTGGAGATACGGAGCCAAGTGCGCGCGGCAATGGCGCCCATGAAGCCCATCTCGTGGGAAGGGATCGGGCGCGGGCGGTTGCTTGTTCGGAGTGTCACCTTGTCCCAGAGTCCGTGGATTCCCCCGGGCACATGGATGATCCTTACCCTGTGGAGGTTCTGTTTCAGGGACCGGCCAAGGCATTTGAAGCGGAGCCCCTGTTCGATGCGGACAAGGGAAGTTGTCAGAACACGTTTTGTCATGGCGGGAGCTTTGTGGGGGGGCGCGATTCCGGAGGGACGCTCACGGAGCCAAGGTGGACGGACGTTTCACAAGAGCCCGCGGCCTGCGGCGCTTGTCACGGTTTGCCTCCGCCGCTCCCTCACCCTCTGGAGGAAGTGTGCAGTGACTGTCACAAGAACATCCGAGAAGATCGAACTTTTTCTCACCCGGATCTGCACGTAGACGGGGTCGTGAATTTTAATCTGCCGTCCCATGTCGATCCCTGACATCAGCGGCTCCGCGCTGCGCAACCTGTTGCCACGCCTGAAGGACGCTCTTCGCAAAGCCCAAAGGGCGCTCACGTCCGCAGGCGCTCTTCGTAAAGCCAAAAAGAGCGCTGATCGTGAACCAAAGGGCGCTCTTATAAATTATAAATCAGCTCTCTTCTGAAACCGGGGGCTCATGCGGAGGCGCGGTGTTTCCTTGCTTGTCAGCTTTGCTCGTTAAAGTGAGCACTTCTCTCAAGATCGCAGCGCCAAACAGGATCACTCCGAGCAGGCCAAAGGCATGAGCGACCCCCATTCCAACCACGAGTACAAGAGGGCTCGGAACCGTCACAATCAAGACCATGAACAGGAGACCGATCAGTGCACTGTAGCAGGCGGAGACGGTGAGACGCCTTGGCGTGAACGCCATCAGAAGGTCGAAGATCTTCTTCACGGATGCGCCTCCGCTTCATCAGCGTGGGAAAGAGAAGCGCCCTCTCGTTCAGCGGCCTTCCGCTTTGCTTCTTTTGAAAACGGATGAGCCGAGCCGTGGCAACCTGCGCTCGCGCAACTGACCAGCCCCTCCCTCGCCGCCTTCCCGACGCCCATATGATCAGGGACGGACTGCCACACCTCACCCTCCCCCTGATGACAGTGCAGGCAATTTTCGTTGGGGTAGGGTTTGCTGATGTGGATTTTCTCTACGGCTTCTTCCAGAGTCAGCTTGTTGTAGCCGCCGAGGTAGTAGTAATAGACGTGCCCGAGCCCGCCCAATTTCGTGAGCGGATAGCCATACATGCCGTAGGTGGCGTGGCATTTGTAACAACTCTGCTCCCCGAAGAGGTGATTGCGCGTGTGACGAGCCGCGAGCGAGGAAGATTCCTCATCGATGGCGTCAAAGTAATGAGCCTCCATCACGTGACAGGAGCCGCAAAACTTGCGGTTGGTCGTCTTTTCCATCCCGGCCACGGTTGATGTTCCTGCCGCAAAGGAGGGCAATAGTGCCACTCCCACAAACAGCAAAATGCGCCATTTTACGTCGAGGAGAGGTTTCTTCCAAAGGAAGAGGACAAGGATCGCTGCTGCGCCAATCGCTGCGACAATCGTCAGTCCACTCAGCGCGGCCATGAGGGCGTCCTCCCCATCTTCATGGCCCGAGAGATAACCGGTTTGACAGAAGAACTCCAGACTGTTGCTGTTGGAGCCAAGGATAGCGCGGAGCGAAAGCAAATGAGCCAAGGGACGACTCGAACCAGCACCGCGCCGTACCTTACTGTCGCGCTCCTGCTCGCAATGGCGTGCTCCTTCTTGATCTCTTGCTTGTCAGAAGAGGGACCCGCGCCGATTCTTGTGCAGGATGTGTGGGAAAATGCGCGTCTTTCTCCCGGACATCAGGCGCACCTGGAACTCGGGATCGAGTGCTCGCAGTGTCATAGTCTACAAGGGCCTCAGCTGGGAACGCCGGCCGCTCAGCTTTGCGCTCAGTGCCACGAGGATCAGAAGCTCCATCATGGCGCGATTGACCCGCCGGGAGATTGCCTCAGCTGCCATCAGTTCAAGGCGGGGCGGGGGCATCCAAGCGAGGTGCCGGGCGCGGCGGGCGCTTCCGCTGGGGTGGATTTTCAT
>CAYMQT010000033.1:0-9056 GCA_964392575.1 uncultured Polyangiaceae bacterium | reverse complement strand
CATGCGCCGCATGCCTGCCTCGACTGCCACGCGGAGTCACAGCATCAGTATCCTGCGGTCGAAATCCATAAGGATGAACCTTGCCTGAATTGCCACAAACCCCACGGCGAGGAAGGACTCACTCCGCGCGTCTGCACCGACTGCCACCAGGAGGTGCACCTCAATCACGGTGCCCGCTCTTCCTCTGATCGTCCGGTCCACAAGCAGTGCCTCGATTGTCATCAGCCACATAGTAAAACTGTGCCGCCGGGCACTGCCTGCGTGCGCTGTCACCAAGATCCCATGAGCGGAGAGGGGGCCCCGCAGATCTCGGCACATGCGCTCTTCAAAGGGGGCCACGAAGCCTGCAATGGCTGCCACAAATCACACGATCTGCGCGCCGCCGCCGCCAATGCCTGCATCGACTGTCATGAGGGTCACGAGGCTTTGTCGAGCGCGCGCATCAAAGAGCACCAGGCCTGCGCGAACTGCCACACCCCTCATGATGTGAAACGCTCCGCGCAGAGCGCCTGCACAAGCTGTCATCAGGCTCTCAAGAACGACCACCCCCCGACCCACGGAGCCCACGGCGCTTGTACGACCTGTCACGATCCACACCCGAAGGGGGGCGGGCGGGCGGCTCTGGCTATCGCGGACTGCAAAAGTTGTCACCAAGAGCCGGCCAAGGATCATGGACACGGCGGACAGAGCTGCGCCTCGTGCCACACGCCGCATCAATTTGCAGCGAGCGTAAAGAGTGACCAACTCTGCGCAAGTTGCCATCGAGCCAACGTCGCCCAGACTCAAAGTCATGGAGGGCATCAGGATTGCGGCTCTTGTCACAAGTCTCTGCCCCATCACCCACAGACGGGCGGCGTCGCCTGTGAAAGTTGTCACAAGGAGCAGGCGCCCGCCCTTGTGAAGCACGAGGCCTGTCTTTCTTGTCATCGTCCTCACGACGGAAAAATTCAGAAAGATTGCGCGAGCTGCCACAAGGGACAACACACGAGCGCTCCCTCTGGCCATCAGGCGTGTGTGAACTGCCACAATCCGCACAACAAGAGCCCTCAAACGCCCGTCGCGACCTGCGCCAGCTGTCACCAAGCACACGCAAAGAACAACCCGCACAACGCGCTTTCACAACAATGCCAGACGTGCCACCGGCCCCATGCAGAAAGCAGAGGACACACGAGTCTCGGCCCAAGTAAGCCCCCGGCCTGCACGAGCTGCCATCAAGCCCCCAAGTTACCCAGTCTCCACGACCAGAGCGGGCACAAGCAATGCAGCACCTGTCATCAGCCGCATCAAAAGGGAGCGCGCAAAGACAGAGCCAGTTGCACGAGCTGCCACAAGGATCAGAAGGAGCACCAGCCCGGGGCGGAGAACTGCGCCTCCTGTCACCTCTTCAGTCCCGCAAAGCAGTAAGAGCACTCCCAAAACCTGCTGCGCGCCCCGCTGCTTCGGTCGTCGCAGTGGGACTAATCGTCGGGATCGAGCCCCAGCTCGCGCAAGCGAGCCGCCAACTGCTCGGCGCGGCGCGCCTGTTCTTCGGCGCGGCGCGCCTGTTCTTCGGCGTGACGCGCTTGTTCTTCGGCGCGGCGCGCTTGTTCTTCGGCGCGGCGCGCTTGTTCTTCGGCGCGGCGCAGAGCATCGTCCACCATGTTCGAGAGACGCCCGATGAGTTCGCGCGCGTCGGGCAGCGGCGCCGAGCCGTGAAAGAAGCGGAGGTTATCGGCCTCGATCGCCAAGTCTAGTCCGAGCACGCGCGAGGTCCAGCGACCTTCTTGTGGCAGGATGGGCGCGTACTTCTCGCCGGCTTCTGGCAAACGCCAGCCGAGGAGTCTGCCACGCCCCGCGTCGAAGACGAAGTATTCGGGGATCCCCAAGCGCGCGTAGCGGACGACGTTCATTTCGAAGTCCTTCTGTGCGCTACCGTGAACGTGGATCTCGAGCACGAAGTCCAAGCCCCGTCCCTCGTGACTGACGACCCAGCTCTGCCTCTCGTGGGACTCGACGTCGAGCACCGCGATCAAGTCAGGGGCGAAGACGGGCTCATCGGGATAGTAGATGGGAAGTTCGGAGCCGAGGTACACACTGCGGCGGATGCGACGGAAGTATTCGTCCAGCGCAGAGAAGGCGCGCTCCTTGGGGATGCGATGTCGATCACCTTCTGGCGGCGTGGCGCGGGGAAGCTCGGAGGGCAACGCTGAAAGGATGCCTGCTCGCTCCTCGACGGAAAGCTCGTCCCAGAGGCTCTGCTGCGGCGCCCGGGGGGCGTCGCGATCCACGATGAATCGGGCCCGCTGCATGATGAACCCAGTGTACGATCACTGGACGCAGGCTGCACCTCTGGAGAGGAACTCAGCTCTTTTTCTCCCTGCCAGCGAATGGCTCACGACACCTACTGAGATAGTCCAAGTTGACCCGGCGGCCCAGGCGGTCACATTTGAGGGCTCAACAGCAGAGCGAGCCCCCGAGGCCCTTTCGCACTCAGAAACACTGGACGAGACCGCTAAAGAAAAAGGCCCCTCACCTTGCGTGGGGGCCTTTTTCTGTGCGGTTGAGGTTATCTGGTGCGAAGAAGAGGACTCGTGGCCGAGCAGAGCGAGTCCCCGAGTCCGTTCGCACTCAGAAACACTGGACGAGACCGCTAAAGAAAAAGGCCCCTCACCTTGCGTGGGGGCCTTTTTCTGTGCGGTTGAGGTTATCTGGTGCGAAGAAGAGGACTCGAACCTCCACTGGAGTTACCCAACTAGCACCTCAAGCTAGCGCGTCTGCCATTCCGCCACCTTCGCGTGGTGTCGACGGTCGATAGTTCTCAACCGACGATTTCCCCCGATTGCGGGCCAGAGCCTTGCCTCCGAGGGAGCCGAAAACTAGACGCAAGCGCCCGATTGTCAAGGAGCCCTCTGGGACCGGTCATTGACCCCCGAGGGGGCCTATTTGAAGCGCAAACGGGGCATTTCCTGGACCCCAGACCCCCGCCTGCCCGTCGGCCCCAGCGCCCCTCAGCCCTCAGAGCCACGGCTCGAGTCCGCAGGTGCGCGTTCACTCAGAAGCTGCGCGAGGGTGAAGAAGAGTTGATCCATGTCAAACGGCTTGCGTACCCAAGACGAAAAGCGACCTTCCGCGCCGTCAGGCACACCCGTCGGTTCACCGCTCATCAAGATCACAGGCGCATCCGGAGAGCATGCACGGAGACCATCCAGAGCGCTTCGTAAATCATCCTTGAGCGGGGAGAGATCGACGAGAGCCGCGTCGAACGTAAGACCCGATTGGATCTGAGTCTGCACCTCCTCAAAGGTGCTGAGGCTCGTCACTTGTGCTCCGTACGCTTCGAGGCTGAGTTCGATCAAGCTCAAGATACTTGCGTCGTCCTCAATCACGAGCACCCGCGCCTGCTTGAGTAGATCTCCCACGACCGGCGGCTTGCTCGTTCCCACGGCATCCGAGCGGGCGGACGGCCACGCGAGCTCAAACACAGCGCCGACGCGCCCGTCGTGTGGCGACTCGACCAAGCTCAAATGACCGCCATTTTCTGCTGCCAGCGCGCGAGAAAAGGGAAGACCGATGCCCGCTCCGCCCCGACGGCGACTCACCGGACCTAAAAATAGCTCGCCCGCAACGTCCGCCGGCACACCGGGGCCCTGATCCTCGACGCGAAACACGACCCCCTCGGCCGACCGACGGACCGAAAGGGAGACACACGAATTCTTAGGGGTAAACGCGATGGCGTTGAGGAGGAGATTGGTCAGGATTTGCAAAATAGCCGGATCGGCGGCGACGCGGATGTCGGTGCCGCCCCCGATCTCGACGTGAAGTTTTACGTCGTTTTCCTCAGCGTGAGGCGTCACGGAAGTCGCCGCGAAGCGCACGAGCTCGGCCGCCGTGCGCGTGGCGACTTCATGCTCCACCGCGGCACCGATGGCTTCACGGGCCATCCACCTACCGCGACGCGCGTGTTCACGAGCAATGGCCACGGCCTCCTTGATCTCATCCAGAGATTCTGTGCTCGATGCTCGCTCAAGCCAGCCGAGCACGACGGTCAAGGCGTTTCCGACCTCATGCAATGCTCCTGCTTGTTCGCTCACGCCGCCCTGGGAAGAAGGCGGAGGATCCGTTGGTTGACATTTTTCAGTGCCCACTTGTGTCGAGGCTACCGCGAAAGAGCCGCCTTCGCACTGCCACCACGAGGTCACAGTCCGAACAATTCTGCCGAAATCCTGCCCGCTTCTGCAAAGGCCGACGCACACTTACAACCACACTACAAAGAGCTGGGCAGGATCAATTCAAAACGGCCTTCCGAATCAGAACGCGCCTGACCCACCTGAATCACCGCATCCGCTTCGTCCTTGTTTTGCGCTAGCGCCCCGCCTTTCAAAAATGCGTACGAGCGAATGAGCGCGTCCCGAACAAAGTCCCCGGTGTCGGAAGACTTCACTTCACCCCGAACGACGACAGGCAACGGTACGACGACGCGACCGAGGTTCACGTCTCCTCCGTCCACCTGAACACCCAAGAACACACGCCATGGGAAGTTTGTACTGGTTTCTGGACGCACAGCGAGATGAAAGATCCCGTCATCCACCAACGCCCGAAACCGACCATTGAGTTCCGTCGCACTGCCTTCAGCTCCGGGTTGAACCGCCTCCTTGCCTTGCGCCATCTCAAGAACGTTCCTGAAACTCTCCGGTGCAGCGCTCACCCAAACCGGTGCTCCGTACACCGCTTTACCGGCAAAACTCTGCGCCGTCCCAGAGATCACCCGGCGCGGAAAGATCTCAACGGTCTGACCGACTTGAGACTCCGCGCCAGCGCTGACAGCAAACTCGATTTCCTTGCGCGCGAGCGACATATCAAGAGGCTCCGCCACCAGACGGTACGTCCCCGGCAGAAGATCCACATGGAAAAAGCCATTCTCATCCGTGTTTACACGCCGCGAAAACGCCGCCACTGTACCGGGACTCGATCCATCGAGCTTCGTCGCGACAAGGCTGACCGAGGCTTGCACGCCGGTTGTTGTGCCCAGTCGAGTCACGGGCGCCCCGAATTTCACCGGAGTCGGCAGGGACTTGAGTTGATCGATCAGCCCTTCTCCGTCCTGAAACAGGTCCACGACACTGCGCTCCACATACAGGGTGGCCGCGACGACGTCGGACGGGGGCGACAAGCGAACGAGCTCTGACGCGGAAGCTGCCGCGGCGTCCCCAACCACCGCCGAAAAAGCAAGATCCACAGTGTACTCGAGGTTGTCGCCGCGGGTGACCCCCTCCCCCAAAACCGCGCTATTGGACAAGAGGCGGCCCGTGTGTCGCTCGACGAGATCCACGCTAAAGCCTGAAAGATCTCCCGCTCCTATAGGGTAACGCACCGTAATCGTGAACAGCTCGGGCGGAGGAACCTTGAGAGTAAGGTTCACGTCCGCCGCCGCGATCTCCTGATTGAGAACCAAAAACGGGGGACGCACGCAGCCGTCGACCCCAGACAAAGGCTCCCCATAAATATCGTAGCTGCCCGGAGGTATCGCGATGGCAAAGGAGTGCTTTTCCTTGGGTAGGACAGCGCCGGGAGCCGACTCCCCTTGTACAGTGTAAGAGGGATTGGGCAGACCAAGCAGCCTTGCGCGCGGCGTGAAGGTCAGACGAACCGGAAAGCTCCCGTCGAGACCGGCCGGTTCACTCTGCCCTTCCGAAACGGTGAGGCAACTTTCCGACGAGAGCTCTTCTCCAGAAACGGTGCCACGAACCACGCCCACGTGACCGAGCAAGAGTTCGTACCCAGAAGGTCCGAGGGCAAACTCTTCCTCCACGGAAAGGAAGGGGACGCCAGCGATGGACGGGGCTCCCTCCTGCGTTTCTGCTCCGCCCGGAGGAATCACCTCCAAAAGAACAACCGGAAGTTTTGTCGAGTTGGTCTGACAGAAGCCACTGCGACACGTGCCCCCCGAACAATCGCTTGAACCGTCACAAATGTTTTCTGTGGCCGAACGATTGACCTCCGGCAGAAATTCTACGCTGCACGCAAGCGAGGTACCGAGAAGGCCCCCTGCGACCAAGACGGAGCGGAGAACAGACCGGGTGAAAGGGCTGTGGATGAGAGAGCGAAGCGCGAAAGACATGAAGAGACGGGCCTGGGGAACGGGCAGACGATAACCTGAGACTGGTGACACAAAAGAAACAGCAATTCACGTGCCAGAGCGCATTTGAGTGATTTTGGGCGCCGAAACGCAAAACGGCGGGGGTCGCCCGGACATTCTTGTCAGGGTTCTATCATCACCCGGGGGGCGGGGGAAAAGCCTACGCGGTACGGTAGCGGAGTTCCGCGTATTCAGGGGAAAGGGCGAGTCCGACCAAATCCGCCACCGATTCCAGATCTCGCGCGACGTCGGCAAGCTCCTCGAGGGTGACCGGCGGCGTACGTCCAACTTCGGCGCAAGCGATGCCCACGGCCGTGGGGAGATCCCCGCACACAAGCAGGCCCGCACGCCTGAGAATCCGGCGCGACGAGTCGGCAAGCTCAACGTAGGACAAATCGTTCTCGGCGCAGATCTGACTGAGGCGTCGCTGCGCTCGCACAGGAAATGCCTCCCAGAAAAATGACGCCGTGCGGGTCACTTCCGGATCCGGACGACCTTCTCCTCCGCCACTGCCGAAGGAAAGGGCGAGAGCTTGGAGAATGTTTTGCACCTCTTCGGGCGGGAGACCGTACAAAAGAGCGTGTTCAGGGCTGGCGGCGGCCAGCATGGCTCCAAAATGAAAGGCCAGCTCGGGCGAGCTTTGCAAGATGTCCCCGGAGATGACCGTGGCAGGGGGAGCGAGGAGCGCCACCTGCATGGTGATCTCTTCTTGCCCCGGGAGGCGGAAGACGGGGGTCTTCTGCATTCCTAAAAGGCGTGCCGTACTCCGGTAGAGATGACCGAGGGGCGTCGGAGCGTGCAAAGGAACACGCTCTACACCAGAAACTCCATACTCGGATAGGTCCTTCTTGTAGAGCTTCTGCGAATGATCCCACACCAAAGCGAGCGCTTCGTGTAAGGCCCCGTTTCCACCCTGAGTCATGAGCGAACGTGCCGCGTCCCCGTGCTCCGCAAGGGTTTCCGGATCCGGAGGGGGGACGAGTTCACCTCTCCCGTAGGCACCGAGCACATGGCGGACCGAAAGAGCGAGCGCGTCGTTTCCGTCCCGCGCGGCTGCGGTCACCAAAAGCCCTAGAAGTCCTGCATCACCAGGATCCAGGGCCGTGAGGTGCTGAGCCACGACCACCGCATCCCTGGCGCGGGCGCGGGCGCCCAGCATACGGTCGAGCAATTCCCGACCCGCCAGAATGTCACCTTGCTCAAGCGCGCCCACGAGAACATCTTCGCTACGAGAAGTTTGCGGCGGACGACTCACACTCCTGCTGCGCGGCTGAGGTGTAGGCCGCACAGCGGGCGCGGGGCGAGAAGCAGGACGACGTGAGGACTGCGCCGGGACCATCAGATCGTCCGGAAGCGAGTCGAGATTCGCCAAGAGACGAGAAGTACCTGTCGGGCCCGGAGGCGGAATGGACGGAACCAGCTCGAAATCTCCAGGGTCGTCGAGTTGTGGGGGAGGCACGGACGGAACCAGTTCGAGCTCTTCCGAGAGATCGGGGACCTTGGGCGATCCGATGCCCATCACCATGGCCCCCTTGAGGGGCAAGGGCGGTTCGGAAGGTTGGGGAGCACCCTTGCGACTTGGCGAGACCGAACGTTGCTTGCCTGGTGGAGCGAGTTCCGCATGTTCTGAAACTGCCCGCGCGGCTTTTTCATGTTCGCTACGTGCCGCTCGACGAATGGCCGCTCGCTCTTTTTCGATCTCTGCGTGAGACTTGTTTCTCACCGAGACAGGTACAGCAGGCGGATTCATCTCGACAGCACTAGCGGCAGGTGGATCCGTAGAGTCGCGGCGCGGATCTCGCACGCGTGAGTTTTTCATCCGTTCCTCGACCAAAGCCGCACCATGTTCTCGCGCCTGGGAAGGAGAGCCCGCAGCGGCAACTTCTTCCGCATTTCGCCGTACTGCCTCACGCTGCTGAGCCTCACGCTCTTCTTTTTCTTGGCGCCGGATTTCGGCAATCTGCGCGGCTCGCGCGGCGGCGGCCTTTTCCTGAGCGCGCTTCTCCGCCGTTTCTTCCTCCGCCCGTTTCTTCGCCACGGCCGCCTCCTTTACCTGCGCCTCTTCCGCTTCCACCCTCTTCTTTTCTTCTTTCCTTGCCCGAGCTTCCTCTTCCTGAACTTCGCGCTGGGCGCGCACCTGTTCCAGAGAAATCTCCTCGAGCTCCCTAGCCGCCCGCGCTCTGCTCGGATCGTCGTCGGCCACGGCCGAAACGAATCCACGCGCGCGATTCAAATCTCCGAGCTTCCGCGCCGCCGCTCCGGCGAGAAGGAGGACCTCACCCGGTGTACGAAAGCCGAACAGCTCCGAACCCACAGCCGACTCAAGAAGCGAGATGGCGCGTTCATGGTCATCGTCGATGAGCTCTGCAAGAGCGACACACAAGAGTCCGCGCTGACCCTGCTCGTCCACAGCTTCTTCCAAGAGCAAGCGGGCGTCATCCTTGGGACCGCGCACCACCAAAGCCTGGGATTTCAAGTAAACAATGATTTCGCGATCGGTCGGGCTCTTCAGGTCATCGAGCTCTGAAAGATCGGCCAGAAGCGTCTCCGCTTCAGCAGCCGTACGCACAGGCGACCGCTTTTGACCGAGGCGCGCAGCCAGAAGGCGTGCCTCGCGACTCGTGGGAAGAACTCCCTTTGCCCGGAGCGCGCATTGCTCCGCCTGATCATCGTCCTTCGCCTCAAGAGCGAGGAAGGCAGCTTCCAGGTACAGCTCACCGACTTCCTTTCCGTCCCCCACGCTGGCCTCGGCCAGACCCACGAGCTGCCGTCTGATCTCCGCTGCGTCCCCGAGTTCTCGAGCGAGTTCGAGAGCCAGACGCCGGTGCACGAGGCTCGGACGCTTTTGCTGCCGCAGAATTTCCGACGCGCGACGCGGAACACCCGAATCCACCAAACACACCGCCGCCCGGTAGGCCGCTTCATCGGCCTCAGCCTCGTC
>CAYMQT010000032.1:29927-35524 GCA_964392575.1 uncultured Polyangiaceae bacterium | reverse complement strand
TGCTCCTCGAACGGTGACGGACGAGCGAACGAGCGTTTGACACGTGTCACTCAGGGGTGGATGTGCGTTTCTTCGATTTAGGACGGCACAACTTGAGATGTCTTGCCATCGAAACGCTTGGACCTGGTTGCTTGTTTTGGAAATCAACCTTGGTTTGGGTCGTCGGGTTTGGGTCGTCGGAAATCAACCTTGGTCCGGGTCGTCGAAGCCTCGGTGCGTTCGCTTGTGTTTTTTGGCTCGTTTTTTCGGGTTTCTCTTCACCGACTGAACCTTCTCTTGGGTTCTTAGCTCCTGGCTGAGAGTTTGAAAGCTCAAGAGGCGGTCCTTGGGTACGAGGCCGGAGGCGACTGCTTTTCGTACAGCGCAGCCTGGTTCTGACAGGTGTCTACAGTCTCCAAACTGACAGCGCTCGGCGAGTTCAGTGATGTCAGTGAAGGAATCCAGATCTGCCTCCCCGCTCCCGGCCAGCGCAAATTCGCGCATCCCGGGCGTGTCGATCAGGAGGATCCCTTCCGGAGTTTGAAACAATTCCCGGTGCGTCGTCGTGTGTCGCCCCCGTGCATCGCTTCCGCGCGCAGCGCCCACTTTTTGCGCCTCGCGACCGATGATGCGGTTGACGATGCTGGATTTTCCGACCCCGGAGAGACCTACGAATCCCCAAGTTTGTCCGGGCTGCATCTCTTTTCCTAAAGACGAAAGGCCGTCGTCTGCCTTACAGCTCACCAGGACAACAGGACACCCTGAGAGGCGCTTTTTGAGGCTGTCCGCGGCCGCGCCTGGATCGGGGGAAAGGTCGCTTTTGTTGATGACGATGATGGGTTTCGCGCCTCCGCTTTCGATGGCCGTGAGGTAGCGTTCGATGCGACGCGGAGAAAGGCTGCGTCGAGCGACCGCATCCTGGCTGTCAGGCGGGCACAAGGAGGCGACCACAGCCACATAGTCGATGTTGGCCACGAGGGTTTGGCGTTTGAGTCCATTCTTTGCAGAGTTGCGTGTCGTGGCAGAGTTGCGTGAGAGCCAAGTGCGTCTCTCTAGCAAATGGACGATCACCGGCTGAGCTGAATCGGCAGATTCTTGAAGGACGACCCAGTCACCGACCGTGGGTTGTGTGTCCGAACTGTCCTCGGACCTTTCTGGATCCCAAAGCTTTCCCGCGAGGACTGCGCGGGCGGTGCCCTTGTGACTGAGGACATCCCACTCGCGGCGGTGTTGTCCCACGACCCGCGCGGGCGTGAAGGAAGGATCAAATTTTCTCATCTGCTCGGCAAAAAAAGAGCCGTATCCGAGAGCATTGAGATCCGTCACGCGCTTGGGGTCATCGTCCTCAGGCTTGCCCGTGTCAATGTCAGCGCAAATCCAGGAAGCTCCATCCTCGCGGCTGGACGGAGGGCGGGTGGATGTGTTTCCCTGATCTCCTGCTTGAAATGATAGAGACCACCGACTCTCGACTTGCTGTTTTGGCGCAGGAACTTCAGGCTTCTTTGCTGGAAGGGCGAGCGTCTGACCTGGATCGCATGCGGCAGCTGGCAGTCTCGGGGGGGGCTCCGCTCGAACGGAGTTTCTATGATCCGGGTCACTTCACCGCTAGCGGCCTCGTCTATTGTAAGCGGAGCAAGAAGCTCTTGTTGATTCGCCACGAAAAGCTCGGGCTTTGGCTACAACCGGGCGGTCACATCGAAGCGACCGACACGGATTTCGTTGCGGCGGCCCGCCGCGAGCTCCGGGAAGAGACGGGTCTCGATGGACTTGAGCTAGCAGAGCGGCTCTTTGACGTAGACATCCACACGATTCCAGCGTTCGCGGAGACACCCGCGCACTTCCACTTCGATCTCCGGGTTTTGTTCGAGAGCGCAGAAGTTCCTGTCTGGGGCGGGGACGACGTTCTCGACGCTCGATGGTTCGAGCTGTCGGCGGTCGTAAAAAGCGCCGGGCGACCTCTCTCTGACGGACTTGCCACGGACGATAGCGTTTGCCGGGTTGCGGCCCTCCTCTTGAAACGGGACTGACGCCAGGTTCGTGGTAGGCGTAGGGCCGCCCCCTTCTCTCCGGGAAGGGAGCGCGGTACGCTCGCGAGCAGCGATGAACCTGCAGGAGTACCCCAGCGATGTTAGCTGCTGATGTGATAGCGGCCGCGGAGCGGCGCGTGGGGCAGACGGTTTGCGGCAAGTGGCATTTGGATCGGGTCATCGGCGTCGGGGGGATGGCCGCGGTGTACGAGGCGACCCACAGAAATCGCAATCGAGTCGCAATCAAGCTCTTGCACCCTGTCCTGTCTCTCGATGACGGTACTAGGCATCGATTCCTGCGTGAAGGATATGTGGCGAACACGATCCGACATGCAGGGGCGGTTCAAGTGCTCGATGATGACACGACCGAGGATGGGGCGGCCTTCCTGGTGATGGAGCTTCTGAGAGGCGAAAGCGTCGAGGAGCGCATGCACCGAAAGGGTGGGGCGCTCGACATCCATGAAGCGCTGACGATCACAGATCAGCTTTTGGATGTCTTGGAAGTTGCTCACGATCAGAAGGTCGTGCACCGGGATATCAAGCCCGACAATCTCTTTCTCACCGAGGAGGGCAAGCTCAAAGTCCTCGATTTCGGGATCGCGCGCCTTCATCAAGGCAACACCAGGGCCACCAAGGTCGGATCGTTCATGGGCACGCCGGCTTTTTGCGCTCAGGAGCAAGCGCGCGGGCGTTGGGACGAAGTGGACCACCGGACGGATCTGTACTCCGTGGGCGCGACGCTCTTCACTTGCATTTCTGGACTCCACGTTCATGAGGCGGAAACTCCGAGCGAGCAGTTGGCGTTGGCGATAGGGAAGCGCGCGCGCTCGCTTCGCGACGTGATGCCGAATGCCCCTTCGGATCTCGTGAAAATCGTCGATAGGTCCCTGGCTTACGACAAGGAAGACCGTTTTCAGTCGGCGCGCGCGATGCAGGCCGCCGTCAAGCATGTCATGGCCGGCGTCGCGAGCAGTCACAAAGTGAGTTTGTCGATTCCGGTAGGGGAGACTCTCGGTCCAGGTGAACTCGATCCGGAAAGCATTTTCCCGAAGAGCGCCTGGGAGCGTTATCCGCCTCTCAGGATAGCGATGGGAGTTCTTGCGGCAGGAGCCCTCTCACTCATTCTTCTCGCCGTTTCCGAAGCCTCCTTAAGAGACGGGGAGTCCGAAAAGGCGACGCCAGAAGTACCGAACAACGGAGCGCAACCTTCGAAGGGCGCGTCGGAGGCAGGCTCGGACGCACGCCCTCCGGGCGATGCCGGTGAAGGCGATGCACCTTCGCGCGATGCGCCTCCACACGATGCGGTTCCAAATAACGCGGTTCCTAAGAAAGAGTCGAGCACGGGTCCCGACAAAGAGACGTCGCCTCCTGGCTCTAAAGCCAACCCTGTGACGAATGCGTCCGGGAAACCCGCGCTCTCGACTAAGAATGAGGGGCCGGTTTCCGGCACTTCTGAAAAGCCTGCCCCCGCTCCCTCCTCGGTACAAAGCCCCACACCAGGAGCTTCTACGGCGGAAGAGGCAATGTTCGATCGACGGTACTGATGAAACGACACGTAGTCTTCTTCCTCTGGGCACTCTTTTTTTCGTTGCTCTTCAGTCTGCCCGCGTTTGCTCAAAATCAAGCAGCGGCCGAAGCCCTCTTTCGCTCTGCGCGTGAGGCGGCCGATCAGGGCGATTGGGTCACCGCGTGCGATCGATTCGAAGAGAGTTATCGCCTCGAACCCGCTCCCGGCACCGTCCTCAATATCGCTCGCTGCCGGGAGAAATTAGAGCAATGGGCGAGCGCCTGGAAACGGTATGAAGAGGCCGCACAAAAGCTCCCCCAGGGTGACAAGCGTGTCGCGTTCGCAGAAGAAAAGGTACGAGAGATCGAACCTCGCGTACCTCACATTGTACTCACCCCAGAGTCAGAGTCTTGGGATGAGGCTGCACAAGTGACCGTAGACGGGGATCCGCTCAGGAGCGCCACATTTGGGGTACCTCTTCCTTTCAATCCCGGCAGGCACGTGATCGTGGTCCGCAGGAAAGGTCGGGCCGACATCGAGCAGGAAGTGAATCTGGCTGAGTCAGAGCGCCTGGAGATTTCACTGACTCTCGGTCCCCCGCTCGAAGAGCACGCTTCGGTGGCCCAGGCAGGAGGGACACCCAAGGCCCAGGGGGAGCCTCGTTCCACAAGCAAGCGGTGGGGAGTGGGACTCGTTTCTGCTGGAATTGCCGGCGGCGTCGTTGCGCTCTCTGGGGCCACCTGGGCCCTCGTTGAGCTCAGTCATATAAAATATAATTGTGTGGACAAACGCTGCAACCAGGAAGGGACAGACGCGAGCGCCCGGGGACGGACGGCGGTGATTCTGACAGGGGCCGGAGCTTTCGCCGCAGCGGTGGGCATCGGCTTCGGGAGCTACCTTCTTCTCAAGGGCCCGAAAGGGATAGAGGTGACTTTTACTCCATCGTTTGATGGTGCCATGATCTCCGCCGGGAAGGTCTTGTGGTAGTGAAGCCGGTGAAGCGGGTACGTCAGATCAGCCGGGTGATGGGGGCCCGGTTACACCGCCACGTCTTATTGGGTCTCTCTGGGGCGGTGGTGTCTGGATGCGCGTTCTTCGGCGCCGAATACGATCCCTGTTTTGACGCGGGTGAATGTAGCGAACCTGACGACGATGAGTCGGACGACGATGGGGTCGGCGGAAGCTGGGGCGATGGCGACGGCGATGGGGATCTTTGGAAGAACGGCGGTTCAGGAGGGGGCGGTTCAGGAGCGGGAGGGGACGGATCCGGTGGAGCTTCTGGCGGTGGGAGTGGAGGCTTCGGCACCGGTGGAGATGGCAGCGGTGGAGATGGCAGCGGTGGGGGCGTAGGCAGTGGCGGGGACGCAGGCAGTGGTGGAGATGGCAGTGGCGGAGGGGGATCCGTATTGGACGACCTGCAGCGCTATTTGACGATCAACGAAATCGGTCACGCGGGTCTGTCTTTGATTGAACTCTACAACGCGGGACCTTCCTCTATCGATCTGTCGTCGATTGCCGTGACTGGAGATCTCGGCGACTACGTCAATCTGTGCCTCCTTTCCGGAACTCTGGCCCCCGGTGAGGTTTTTCTCGCGCAAGATTCGAGCGGTGACTGCCACAATGGTGTCAGCACCTGCCGCAAGGGCTGCTCCTTCAACATCGGAGGTGGTGAGGTCGTCGCGGTTTATTACGGCGAAGGAGGGAGCGGTCCGTGGGAACTCGTTGATTCACAGGTCTTCCCTTCCTCCCCCATGCTTCCGAGCCCCGGGCGTACCTATCAGGCGGTCGAGGACGGTTCCGATACGTTCTCGTCCGCGGTACAGACGGCAGGCTTGCTCAACGTGCCCTGATCTGGAGGCCTCCGTTTCGACGGAACTCCCTATCGGGGAAATGGCGGTCGGCTTCGTAGCGTTGAGAGGGACGGGCGGAGGAGCGCCGCGCATGGGGATGGCATGTGGTGGTATTTCCGTCCATGCAGAAAAATTGTGCCGCTCTCGCCCTGCCCGGATCCACTCTTTCGCCCCCTACCGGGCGGCCGGCCGGTAGGGGGCGAAAGAGTGGATCCGGGCAGGGCGAGAGCGGCA
>CAYMQT010000032.1:0-29917 GCA_964392575.1 uncultured Polyangiaceae bacterium | reverse complement strand
TAGCGGGTACGGCGGGCGGCCGGCCGGTGTCCCGCCGCTGAGAGGAGACTTCCACGAGCCAAAAAAGCCCGCTTCCGGCGCTGGCTTGAGGTGGCCCAGGGCAGCCTAGAGAGTCTTGGGTCAATTCCCCGACTCACTCTTGAGGCCCGGGGTTGCCCATGGCACTAGCGCCGACCTTTTCGTGACCCCCCTCGCCTCGTATGAGTTCCGTTCTGAAAATAGCACTCCCCGCGCTCCTCGCCGGTCTCTTGGGGGGCTACCTCTGGGGCAGAGGTTCTGGGGGCGTGTCCGCCGAAGCGCGGGCCGCGACGCCGCGTGCGATGTTTCTCTCCAGCGACGAGGATGACCTCAACTATGAAAAGCTCGCTCGCGTTTGTCTGACCGCGGCCGAACGCGCTCGTCCGACTCGCACCAAGGGTGCACCACTCGCAGATCCAGGTAGCCCCGAAGTCGAGGCGCTCAAGCACAGTTTGGACAGTCTGATGTCTCAGTGCTTAGAGCGCGGCGTCTGGTCCAAGCTGGCGGCATTTCGTGCTCAATCGATCCTGCGGCGCTTGCCCGCGAGCGACGTCGCCGACTTCGAGGACCTTCTCCGTACCACGCTCGAGCGAGGGGACATGAAGGCGCAGCCGGGGGCTTGGACCCCCGACACTATCAAATGAACGATCCGCATGTTGCGGTGAGAAGACGGGCCCCTAGACGAAGGAAAAGACCAGTGAAGAAGTTACCAGTGACGAGAAGAACGAAACGCCGGATCCGCCAGACCCTTTTGCTGACGGTCATGACTCTCACCCTGGGGGTATCCGCCACAGCCTTTTTTGGCGGCGGTCATCTCCACTTCGGCTATATTGGTCCGTTTATCCCTGCATGGTTCGAGGACGAACCTTGTCTCGACCCGAATACTCCGGTGATTGTGGTCGATGACCTGGGCGGGCGTCAGTACACCCTCGACGTTTCTGCCCTGGCGGCGGATGGGGATCCGGAGACGTACATCAAGTGCGAGTTGATCGCGGATCTCAACGAGATTGACTGCAACGCGGGTGTTGGCGGTGGAGAGTACATCTCCTGCATAGACACCGGCGGTCCGCATCAAATCCCTCGCGACGGAGACATCGTCTATATCTCGTTTGCCGATCTGAACGACGTGAATCATGATGGCTTCTGTAGTGTGGTCATCGGCACCGGTAATCGCTTCGGGACCGCGGATCCGAAGTGTCGCACTTCTGGTGGTGGAGACGGAGATGGAGACGGTGACGGCGACGGTGGAACGCCTACGTGCAACGCCTCTACGGCCGCGGCGACACTTTCCACGGGTCAACAGACCTCGATTGCGTCCAATGCGTGTGTGCGTCTACGAAACGAGAACAGCTGGGGGACCATCGATCCGCAGCTTCAACCCTTGCCTGGCACGGCTCAGTATCCGGTTCCGTTCACCGCCACTTCCTGTGCGGGAAGCGCGCCAGGGGCTTTGACTGGCGACTACAACAGCGTTCACCTCGTGGATGGCGCAGGTGCGGCGACGAATCCGGTCTGCGACATTTTTGTTCAGCTGCAAGGAAGCGGGTCACAGGTCACCTTCCGTTACTACGAGTAGGAAACAAAGAGGACAGGCGGAGGGGCTTTCGGCGCGTTGTCGAAAGCCCCTTTCCTTTCCATGGGTTTCGGGTGACATCGGGGAGCACCCCATGAAAGAGCTTCGCCTCAATCCATCTTTAGCGACGAGCCTCGCCTCTGGTCATCCCTGGGTTTACCGGGATCACGTCGGTGATGCCGCGCTTTCGAGCGGTAGCTGGGTGAAAGTCATCGCGGGCAGCTTTTCGGCCTTGGGGCTGTGGGACGCTGATTCTCAGATAGCCATCCGCATTTTCTCCACGACCCAGATCCCCGACGCGAAATGGGTGCGCGAGAGGGTGGCGGAAGCCTGGGATCTCAGACGCTCCCTGCGGGAAAGCGGAGTGACCGGCTATCGGTTGATCTTTGGTGAGGCAGACGGCCTCCCAGGAGTCGTGCTCGACGTTTATGGGTCCTTTGGCGTTTTGGTGTCCTACTCCAAGTCGTTGGGTGCACTCTTGAATCCCATCGCCGAAGCCGCGATGGACGTAGGGAGACTCGAAGGCGTCGTGCGCAGAAGCAAGCAGGACGGGGAGGTCAAGTTACAGTTGCTCAAAGGGCGCGCGCCCCCGGATGAGATCATCGTTCTGGAACACGGGATGCACCTGTTGGCTCGTTTGAACGCCGGGCAGAAGACGGGGCTCTTCTTCGATCACAGAGAAAACCGTGCGTTCGTTCGCAAAGCTGCCGAAGGTGCTCGAGTTCTGAACCTCTTTTCCTACAGCGGAGGCTTCTCCGTCGCCGCGGCCTTGGGGGGCGCCGTCCGTGTGACGAGTGTCGACATCGCGGCTCCTGCGGTCGCAGATAGCGTGCGGAATTTTGCGGAGAACG
Source organism: uncultured Polyangiaceae bacterium (assembly GCA_964392575.1). Taxonomy (GTDB): domain Bacteria; phylum Myxococcota_A; class Polyangia; order Polyangiales; family Polyangiaceae; genus NIC37A-2. The sequence goes on along the minus strand of CAYMQT010000032.1, from coordinate 27,475 downwards.
GCCTTCAGGACTTTCCCCATGATGCCATCTGCGCCGACGTCTTTCAGTACCTGGAAAGCGCCGCGCGCCGCGGGGACACCTTCGATCTTGTCGTGTGCGATCCTCCCAGCTTTGCGCGCAACCGGACGCAGCTCAAAGCCGCGGAAAAAGCCTATCGGAAGGTGATGTCCGCGGCCCTGCGGGTGACAGCGCGTGGTGGAATTTTTTGCGCAGCGAGCTGCACGTCACAGGTGGGACCGCAAGCGTTTCGTCACGCCATCAATGACTCTGCGCGTAAGGAGCGTGTCCGTTTTCAGGTCATTCATGAGGCGGGGCAACCGATCGATCATCCCGTTCTCAGTGGGCACGAAGAAGGACGTTACCTCAAGTTTGTCGCCGGTCGTGTACTCAGTCGCTTTTGACTTCTTCATCACTGGCCTCTTCATCACTGGCCTCTTCATCACTGGCCTCTTCATCACTGAGGAAGTCACGACGTGTCGTGAGCGTGACGAGCGGGATCCCCGCGGCCTCGATGTTTTCAGCTCCGCCCTCGAGGCGGTCCACGATGGCCACGATCCCCGCGACTTCACAGCCGGCCTCTCGCAAGACATCGAGGGCCTTGAGGCTGGAACCGCCCGTCGTGACGACATCCTCCAGGAGCGCGACGCGCAAGCCCGGGCGAAGCGCCTTGTCCCCTTCGATGCGTTTGGCGCTGCCGTGGTCTTTGCGCTCCTTTCGCACATAAAGAGCCGAAAGGGGCTTGCCCCTCTGATGACTGATGAGCGAGACGGAAGAAGCCAGGGGGCATCCGCCCAGCTCGACCCCTCCCACTGCATCGACGGTGCCCAGCGAGGAGAGGGCATCGAACATGAGCTCTCCCACCAGGGCGTGGCCTTCTGCGGTGAGGATGGTCTGTTTGCAATCCACGAAGAAATTGCTTTTCCGTCCCGACGCCAGGGTGACCGATTTTTTTTCAAAACTCCGTTCCGTCAAGAGCTCGATGAGGCGCGCCTTTTTGTTCGTCATGATGTTCTAGGATCTCTTGAGCCCTTTGGAACCCTTCTTGAAGGTGGGCATGGGGGGAGGGCCCCGACGTGGGGCTGAGCCGGTCCGCGCTGTCTCTGTCGTCAACCGCGCTGCTTCTGTCGTCAACCGCGCTGCTTCTGTCGTCAACCGCGCTGTTTCTTTCGCCAAGCGCGGAGTTTCGGATTGTCGAGAGGTCGAACCGGGCTCCGGGCGCCTTTCGGTGTTCATGCCCTCGGGATTCTTTTTCCCGCCCTTTTTGAGTCGCCTGCGCTTCTTGGGTCGTTCGGGTAGCGCGGGTTCAGGCAGTGCAGATGCGGGTACAGTGGGTTCCGGCAGCACAGATGCGGGTAGCGCGGGTTTGTCCAGCGCTAGAGTCGGCTCTTCCAAGCTCCTATCGCCTGGCGGCGAAGGTTTGTCCGGCGGGGGCGCCTTGGCCTTTGTGGTTTCGGGGACGGGAAGCTCGCCGCCGGTTCGCAGCATCCCTCGGACACGGGCGCCGGCCTCGATGCCCACGCGCGGGGAATCAATGTTCCCCTCCACCCTTCCAGGAGTCTCGATGAACGTGCCTTCGCTGGAGGTCAGATCGCCGCGCACTTCTCCCCGCACCGTGACCTCCACCGCTTCGACGGGTCCGAGTACAACACCGCTTTCAGCGATCAGCAGGCGACCGTCTAGGTGCACGCCCCCCTGCACGCGGCCGCGGATTTCAAGATCGCCTCGCCCAGTGACGTTGCCGATGACGACGGCCGACTCGCCAATGACCGAGGACATTCGAGGAGAGTGGTTTTCTGTCATCGTTGTTCCATGTCTACTTTGCCGCGGAACGTCGCCCCATCGGCAATCGTGAGGCGTGGTGCGCGGACATCTCCCGTCAGCTTTGCACCCGCCAAGAGGTCGACTCGTTCTTTGGCGTCCACGTTGCCTGCAACGGAACCGGCCACGGAGACCTTTCCACCATGCACGTCGGAGCTCACACTGCTTCCGGGTCCGAGTTCCACGGTGCCGTCAGAATCGACCCGCCCGATGACCCTGCCGTCGATGCGGATGCTTCCGCTGCTCGCGAGGTTGCCATCGATAGCGATCTCTGGACCAATGATTGTGTCTGCCAATGCCATCTGCCTTTCAATAAGCCCGGCGACGTTAGCATGGAGCGAGGGCTCTGAGGACCTCCAGAGAGCGCGGAACGGTGTTTCTCAGCCATCGCGCGTAGACGTTCAGACGCTCGTGCTCACTCAGGTCCCCGTCTCTCCCTTCCGAGGCCCCCTGAATCAGGATGGCGGCGGTGACGCTCATGTTGAGGCTTTCGACAAACCCGCGCATGGGGATCCGGACCGTGTCGTCGGCCGCGGCGGTGAGCTCAGCGCCCACTCCGTCTCGCTCATTTCCCAAGACGAGAGCGACCCGCGGAAGGCTCTTCAGATCCCTCGGAACAAGGCGGCCTTCCGGGTGTGTCACCAGGATTTGAAAGCCTTCTGCTCGCAGGGCAGAGACGGCCGTGTGGGGGCTTTGGTGCTCGATGATGTCGACCCAGCGTTGACTTCCCTTCGCGACCATCTTCGAGGCCGCAAAAGCCTCGTGGGAAGTGACGACGTGAATCCTCTGTACGCCAAATGCGTCGCAAGACCTCATCACCGCCGAGCCGTTGTGGGGGTCATGAGGATGATCGAGCACTACCGTGAGTGACTTGGTTCGTCCCTCTAGGGTCGCCATGAGCCTCCGCCGCCGCTCTTCGAGGACCAGAGGTTCGAGGGCAGAGATGACACCCTCTGCCGTCCACGCAGCGCTGGGTCCGGGGGGCGGCCAGAGCGTCTGGTCTTTACTGTCGATGGAAAGGACGGCGGAGGGGGGGACAAAGACGTCGTCGTCGTCTCGGTGCATGGGCTATAAAGTCCGGAAACTTGAGGGGAATCTGAAAATGGGGAGCGGAGTGCCTTGCGATGCACACGGAGCGCATTATGTTGCACGAATCATGGCATCTCCCAACGTCCAAGTCTTCAATGATCTCAATTTTGACGAAGCCGTCCTCAAGAGCGACAAGCCTGTCCTCGTGGATTTTACTGCGTCCTGGTGTGGTCCTTGTAAGCAGCTCGCTCCGATCATCGATCAGGTTGCCGATGAGCTCGGTGCCGAGGGTTATGTCGGCAAGCTCGACATCGACGAAGCGCCCCTCACGGCCGGCAAGTTTGGCGTCCGCGGAGTTCCCACCGTCATGGTTTTCAAGAACGGAGAGCGCGTCAATCAGCACGTCGGCCTGACTACGAAAGCCAAGCTTCTGGCACTGGTGCGCGGCTAACCATACGCTCGCGGGTTTTCCTGCGAAAACCAGTGCGCCGCATGTTTAGCACTCAGAAGAGGACCGCACGGGAGACGAGGTTTCCCGCTGCGGTCGCTCTCATTTGTGGCCTCGTTTTTTCGTGTACCGGTCGCTCTGGCAAGGAGCCGACAGCGAAGCCGTCGGTGCACTCGAAAGAAGCGTCCGCTATCTGGGTCTTTCACCCCAAGCAAAAGGCGGCTTCGACGGCGCGTTTGCCTTTGGACGGGGGTGAGCTCGAGGTGGATCGGGCCGGGAGCCGGTGGCTCCACACAGTGAGCGGTGCGCCGCAGCCCTCTCCCTTTTCGGCGTCAGAGCCTTTGGTGGCCCTTTTCCAAAAGAGCGGGGGGTTTGCAGCCGTGGGAGAAAGCGGCACGGTCTATCTATTTTCGAGTCCGCTCGGTCCCTGGGAGGGTATCAAGAGGCCTCCTGTGACCTATCGAGCCACCCGTCGGGTGGGCGACTCTCTCTTCGCCGTGGATTCAGCGGGTTCTCTTCATCGCTCTCTGAACTTTGGGGAAACTTGGCAGCATGTATCCAGCGCGGAGTTCTTCATTGGTGTCGATGAAGGGGAGGCTGGAGAAGTCATTGCACTCTCAGTTCCGGAGACTTGGCATCGGATGCCCGAGAAGGGGACACACCTGACGCGCCTCGACGTCAGGCCGATGGCGCCTCGGGCGATGGTTCGAGATGAGCTTGGTCTCAAGGTGGACGGACTTCTTGCTTCCTTTAGGTGGAGCGGAGGGAAGTTCGTGCAGCAAGAAGAGGAGAAGAATGCTCCTCGCTCCCCGCTCCTCAAGTATGACATCCCTTCGTTTGGCCGGGCGTCCGCCGTCCGCGCGGGGCACGCGGTCCTTCTCGACAAGGAGTACCTTGAACTCACCCCGGCGCCTCAGGGGCAGCGTTTTCAGCTTCAAAGTGCGGTTTTTGGTCAGTCGCTCGCAAAGGTACCGTTGAGTGGACCCGGTGAGTGTCGCAGGTATCTGTTTTCTGCCTACGGCGACGAACTTGCGCTCTTGTGCGAACAAGAAAAGTCTTCCGGTTCTACGTCGCGGCTCTCGCTCTATCGAGGCTCTCGGAAGGGGCGAGAGTTAAAGAAAAGTCCATTGGTGTTGCGCGGCGATCCGCGCGTATGGAAGATGGAAAGTGCTCCGGACGGGAGCCTTGCGATTTCGGGAGCATGCCCCTTGTTCGCAGCTGAACAGGGATGTCAGCCCGAGGGTCTGGTTTGGATCTCTCGTGAGGGTTCGGCTCATACCCTTACGGCTCCGGCGGAGCTCCCGCGGGTGTCGATGAAGTTCGACGAGAGAAGCAGTCTCTGGCTTCTCGGCGCCCGGGGCAAAGATGGACATCTCGTTCTCGTTGGTCCTCTGCGTCCGGGCGGCTCTCCTCCGGGTCTCGTTGACTTGACCCGGGAAGCCGGCTTTCACGGTCAGTCGCTCCGGCCGGGGGAATCACTCAATCCGTCTATGCTTTTGGGCGCTGAGAGCGGTTTGGTCACCGCCCTCGGGGTCGACAAGACGGGCGCTCGCGTCGCGGTCATTCAGGCAGACGGTACCGTTTTTGCGGTAGGAACGCCGCCCCCGGGGTCAGAGTTCGTGCATGGATCCGGACAGAAACTCCTGGCGCTAGAGGCGCGCGCGGGCAATTATTTCGAGTCGTCTGATGGAGGCCTTTCCTGGACGCGGCAGGCACTGCCGCGTCGCTTGTGCGAGCCCGCATCCCGGGATTGCGATCTCGAACTAGTCTGTTCGGAGGCGGGCTGTCTTGTTGGAGATGAACTGAGCCGAGTGGGTTGGGGTTCCGAGTCCTCACGGATGGCTGCAGAAGTCGGGCCGGCCGTTGCATGGAAAAACGGGGGTGAAGTGCCTCCTCCGCTGACTTGTCGCGTGGAGACGGAAGACTGGAGTTCTCTCCCGGGTCTCTCGGAAATCCCTGGGGCTCACCACGCGGCACTCGGAGACTCGGCCTGGGTTCAGGTGCAGGAAATTTCCGAGCGGGCGCAGGCGGTTTCCGTCAGGGCAGCGTGGGGAGAAAGTCAGCTGAGGACCCACGAACTCCTACCACCGGTCAAAAATCCCGCAGAATATCAGCTTTCAATCATTTCTCAGGTGGAAGGGAACGTGGCGCTCCGGTTGCCGCCGACCTCGGCAAGTCGCATCAGCGGAACCCAGACCCTCAGCCAAGAGAAAATTGAAATCGGCTGGGACAACCGCATCACGGGCGCAGCGGTGACCATGGACTTTCTTACCGAACGAAACGAGCTGTTGTCTCCGTTGGGGCGCGGACGCGCATTCCGTCCTGACCTTGTGAGCATCGCGGGAGACGGACTCTACCTGAGGCTCAGTCGAGTTGCTGGAGATGCGCCCACGTACTTCCTTTCGAGAACAGGGAATTCTACTTCGACGGAAGAAGCGCCCCCGCTGAAACTTCAGCTGTCGAAGGAGGGCTGGCTGTATCAGTCAGAGATCGCACAAGCCGTAAGGCAAGAGCGTGTCAGAGTGAACGGAGAGCACGCGGGACTTCTCTTGACTGCCGGTGAACGGATCGTGATTCAAGCGACGTTTTCAGGAGCAGAGCCGGAGTACACCCCCTATCTGATGGGCCTTTGGTGGGATGATTCTGCTCGACCGAGTCCTTCGGTTTCTCTGTCCTATTCCGGGCAGGCCGTGGGATTTGTGTCTTTCTTGGCAGATTCTGATTCGAATCGTGCGACGGCTCGGTTCGTTCAGCTGGGGCCTTTCGGGACTTTTCTCGATCCCATTCCCGTTCCTGTTCAGTCGGATCTCCCGCCCAAGCCCGCTGCCTGTTCCCGAGAAGAAAGGTTACTCACCCCGCGCGTCGTGGCGCCGCGTCAGGCTGCCCCGCGTCAGATTTTGGTGGAGGGGCTCGGGACGTCGGTCCTCGTTCTTACGACCGAGGACGCTGTGCTTCACGGAACCCCGGACAAACCTTGCGCTTCAGCCTTTGAGGCGCATTCACCACGCCCGGCGCTCAGTTCAGAGCCACGCTACCATGCGCTTTGGATCCCCGGCGTGGCTCAGCCCAGTTGGCTGTTCCGGGTGTCCTCAGATGCTTCGGGCACACGCCAGGCTTCGGCACGTCCGCTCAAATGTGACGCTCTTGGGCCAAAAGCGCGCTAGGGCGCATCTCACTACTGATGAGACCCACCGGCACTCACTGGCAAGGGGTGGGGTGAGCGTAGGCGGAGTTTCTGGCTTCTCTTCTCCAGATAGCCACGTCTGAGGATCAGGGCGATGATCGAGAGCAGATGATACGGCCGAAGTCCGCTTTTTTCGCTTTGATAGACCGGGCGAACAGGCACCTCAGCGACGCGCAAACCCGAAGCGATCAGGCGAATCAGAAGTTCGTTGGGATAGCCGTAGCCGCTCCAGAGATCGTCCAGGCAGGTTTCTCGCACGGTCGCACGAGAGATCGCCGTGTAGCCACACTGCGAATCAGAAATCGGATGACCGGCTACCCACGAGGTCAAGCGCGCGAGGAGTCTCGTGCCCCACCTTCTCGACCAGGGCATATCGCGAGCGCGTTCATGAATGAGACGGTTGCCCTTGGCGTAGTCTGCACGCCCTTCCACCAGAGGGGCGATGAGCGAGGAAAGATCGCTCGGGTCCATCTGGTTGTCACCGGCCAGGACGACGAAGACGTCCGCCTCTCCCCTCAAGGCGATCTGGTACCCCGAGTAGATCGCGGCTCCGACCCCGCGGTTCTTGGGGTGGCTGACGAGCTTGAGCCGAGGATCTGAGAGCGCCAAGACCTGGTCCGAGGTATCGTCCGTGCTTCCGTCGTCTATGACGATCACTTCGCGCACCCAAGAGGGGATGGTTGAGATGGTTTTTGCAATGAGGCGCCCCTCGCAATACGCGGGCACGATGGCGGCGACTCGGGGGGCGGGCATCCAGTGGGGCTTTGGTAACGCGCACTCTCGCTCGGGAGCAAGGGCGTCGACAATCGTGGAACAAATAGGTAAGGCGCTCTTGTGGTCGGTCGACGTGCTCTCCTCGCACTGCTCTTGGGCGCCCCCCTCGGATACTACGGATTTCTTTGGCTTTCCTACCCCAGTGACAGGACGCCGAAGGGCGCGTACCTGCGCGTGGTTCGAGCGGTCAACGAAAATAAGCCGGAGGCCTTCTTCGCTTACACGGAAGAAGCAGCCCAGCACGCCTGCTTTACGATTCGCGACTATCGTCGGGAAGCCCTCGCGCTCGTCAGAAAGGATTTTCCTGCCGAAGAGAAGGAGCGCTACGAATCTGAGTATGGGTCGTATGCAGAGGCGGCGGACGGCAGCATCGTGTTCGGGATTCTGGCCGTGCGCGAAGGCTGGTTAGAGAGGCTTCGTCTAGACATGTCCGGGCTGAAATCTGTCGAAGAAAACGGACCGCGGGCAACCGTCGAAACCCTGCAAGGGACCCGGTATGCCTTCCGGCGGCGGCCGGGTGGGATTTGGGCCCTGACCGCTTTTACCCCGGCCCTGACCTCCGAGGCAGAGCGCGCAGCGCGTGACCTACAGTTCGTCAAGAAAGCGGCGAGCGATTTTTCGCGGGCGGCTGCGACTCAAGCCCACTCCCTCAAGGAGTAAGATCTGCCTTGAGGGCCGCGTAGGTTTGCTCTGCGGCGGCTTCAATCTCAACCTCACGCCCTTCGGCCTGCCAGCCAGGAATGACTTCACCAAAGGCAGTCTTTGTCCCGGAAAAGCCGGCGGTCATGTCGAGGACCTTGGTGAATCCTGCTGCCTTCAAAAGGGCGGCGGCGCGGGCGGAGCGACCGCCGGCCTTGCAAGCGACGATGAATCTCTGCTCTTTGTCAAACTGAGCGGCTACTACGGCCACGAAGTCCGGATTGGGCGTCATGCCGCCCGGGCTGGAGAAATGAACGGGGATGTTCAGAGCACCCGGGACATGTCCGTCGCGGAACTCCTCTTCGGTTCTGACGTCCACAAAGGGCGCCCCTTTGTCCATCAGTTCTTCTGCCTTGTCGGTGCTGATCGTGTCCACGGAAGTTAAATAGAACGCATCTCAGCGTTTGGCGAGGCCCCACCGCCGTTCATAGGGTAGTCTCCGGGGAAGTTTGCATGGTTGCTGATAGGGAGGCCCCGGAAAGAGCCGTCGATTTCGTACCCCTCGGAGGGCTCGGTGAAATTGGGATGAATTGCTTCGCCCTGGTTTCGGGGGGACAGGTCCTCGTGGTCGATGCCGGTGCGGCGTTCCCCGACGATGACTTGGGGGTTGACGTCATTCATCCCGATTTCTCCTGGCTGAGCGAGCATGCAAGTCAGATTGTGGCCATCTTCATCACTCACGGTCACGAGGATCACATCGGCGCGCTTCCGCAACTTCTTTCCGCGCTTTTGCCGCGTCCGCCTGTCTTTGCACCGATCCATGCGTCAGCGTTGATCGCGAGTCGTTTGGCCGAGCGCGGAGAAAAAGCGGAGAATCTTTTCACGATTGAAGCAGAAAATACCTATCATGTGGGACCTTTCAGCGTACAGCCTGTGGCTGTGGCTCATTCGATCATCGATTGTTTTGCGCTCGCCATCACCACGCCCGCGGGTCTCGTCGTGCATACGGCCGACTTCAGCCTTGATCAGGAGCAGCCCGCCGGACACCTCACAGACACTCATCGACTGACTGAACTCGGTGATGAAGGTGTGCTCTTGCTTTTGAGCGACAGCACGAACATTGATACTGAGCAGCGCGAAGGGAGCGAGGGAAGTGTCTATCGAGCGCTCATCGAAACCATCCAGGCTGTCGAAGAACGAGCCGTCGTTTCGCTCTTTTCTAGCAATATTCACAGGCTTTCAGCTCTCGTCTCTGCGGCAAAAATCAGCGGGAGAAAAATGTGCCTCCTGGGCCGGAGTTTGCGCCGGCACTTTGACATAGCGACTCGATTGGGGCGCCTTTCTCCGCCGAGTGATTTGTTGGTGTCGCCAGCGCGGGCCAGTGAACTACCGCGTGATGAGGTCTTGATTGTTGCTTCGGGAAGTCAGGGAGAGAGTGCCGCAGCCCTCCGTCGCCTTTCACAGAATGCTTATCCAGATCTTCAGCTACAAAGCAGGGATACTGTCATCCTTTCCAGTCGCATCATTCCTGGAAACGAGCGCGCCGTCTTTCAGATGCAAAATGACCTCATGCGGATGGGTGTTGTCGTGCTCACGCGACAGTCCCATCCAGAGATCCATGTGAGCGGTCACGCCAGTCGGAGCGAGCTGCAAGAGATGCTGCACTTGGTACGTCCTCGGGCTTTTGTGCCTGTTCACGGGACGCTGCATCACCTGACGCGGCATCGGCATCTGGCGTCGCAGCTCGGGGTGGAACATACGGCAGTCGTGGAGAACGGGTCGCCGGTACGCGTTCATGCCGACGGCACTTTGCAGCTTTTGCCGCGCGTCACCGCCGGGAAGGTGCGGGTGGCCGTCGGCGGTGAGGTGCTCACCTCGACCCATCGAAGAAGGCGCGGCGAGCTAGGACGTACCGGGGTGGTCTTTGTCTCGCTCACGCTTCCGGACGGAGAGGGGGACGCGCCGCCACCCCTCGTCACTTCTTGGGGGGTTCCGGGGGTGGACGGGGATGCGGCGGCGTTTTCTGTGCTGCAAAATGCCGTCAGGCGTTCGCTCGCCCAGGGTCTTTCCGCCGAGGACCTGGAGGAGCGCGTGCGCCGGTCCGTGAAGAGCGCAACCGCGGAAATGTGTGGTGTTCGCCCGCAGGTTGAGGTGCATGTCCACCGACCCTAGCGTTCCCTGCATGAGAGCCCCTCGCCCGCATGCCCTGCTGAGTCTCAGTGCCTGGTTGAGTTTCAGTGTCGCTGTGCTTCTCAGTGCCCTTCTGTTTCTCAGTACCGGATGCGAAAAATCCGTACCTGAACCGGCTCCGGTGGCGTCAGCTGTCGTCCGCGCTCCTTTGGAATCGCCGGCGCCTTCTCCCAAAGTTTCACCCGCTTCCGTCCCCGAGAAACCGAGCCCAGTAGCGGAAGCGGACGCCTCGTTTCGCTTCCCAGCATCGGAACGAGTGGTGGCCATTGGCGATTTGCACGGTGATTTCTCTGCGACTGAGCGGGCTTTTCGCTTAGCGGGTGCCATCGATGACAAGGGGCATTGGAGCGGTGGGACGATGACGGTGGTGCAGACCGGTGATCAACTGGACCGGGGGGACGACGAGCGCAAAATCATCGATTTCCTTGTGCGTCTGGGTTCGGAGGCCGAGGCGGCGGGCGGGGCCGTTCTTGTCTTGAACGGAAATCACGAGACCATGAACGTGGCTGGGGATTTCCGCTACGTGACGGACGGCGCTCGAAAGTCCTTCGATGACCTCCGAAACAGAAAGATCCCGGCCGCAGCCTTTCCCCCGGCGTTCCGCGGACGGGCGCAAGCATTTCTACCGGGAGGGGGCGCGGCGAAGCTGCTCTCCGAGCGGCGCGTCATCGTCATGGTCGGCGAGACTTTGTTTGCCCACGGTGGAGTCCTTCCGGCGCACGTTGCCTATGGGATCGAACGCATCAACGAGGAAACCGGGGCCTGGATGAGGGGAGAGAGGGAGGCAGCCCCGGAGCTCATCGTCGATCAAGAGGGACCAGTGTGGACGCGTCAGTTCGCTCCAGAGGTTCCCACTCCCGCCGCGTGCACTGCTCTGGCTTCCGCCCTCAGTGCTCTCGGTGCTCGTCGTCTCGTGGTCGGACACAGCATTCAGGCAGGTGGCATTTCGTTTGGCTGCAAGGGGCAGGTCGTCCGCATCGATGTGGGGCTCAGCAAGTACTACGGGGACCGAGCTGTTCAGATTCTTGAGATCCGGGGCAAAGAGGCCAAGATCCTCACGGAGAACTGAGCTACCGAGCGGGCCGCGTCAGATCTTATAAAGTATAAAATTGCATTTTGAGGACGACCGACCGAGCAGGCTTCTGTGGTTCAGAGCACGTCCGCAAACCGTCGCGAGCGGCCAGCTGCTAGGAAGGAGGACGAGACATACAAGGGTATTTTGAGGACGACGACCGACGCAGCGGGTCGCGCAGCAGGTTTGCGGACGTGCTCTAAGCGTAGAGTGCTCGGGTTCCTAGCGTAGCCTCGCAGCTGGTGCAGGCTTCTGGCAGTCCGTCCTTGTGGAAGATCTGGCCGCAGCGGGGACAGATGCGCGCGTCTTCTTCAAGCGTAATGAGCTTCTTGCTGTGTGCGCACGTCACACCGGTCACTTGATCATCCTCGATGTCTTGCTGAAAGCCTTTGACCTTATCCGGGTTGGGGAGAGATTCCGTGACTTGCTTGTCGACATCCACGACGTCTGGGATCCGGACCGCCGCTTCTTTGAGCGCGAGGGCCGCTGCGTTGCGGTTGGCGCCGAGGAGGAACTTCACCGTCGTCGAAGGCCCCTCGACGACTACTTTGCCGCCGACGACTTGAATCGAGCGTACGTCGAACCAAGGCACGCGGGTGATCTCCCTTCCGTCTTCGACAGCGATTCCCGAATCACCTACGAAAACGGCCGACTCGGGCGGCTGACCAAACCAGAGCGCTACGCCCAAAAGAAATCCGCCCGCGGCGACGAGGTAGGAAGCATAAGGAACCGCCGGATCGGCGATCCACCATCCAAAGACCCCGCTTCCGAGCACAAGAGAACCGATGAGACCGAGCCCGGCCACCCAGAGCGGCATGAAGGTCGGACTGGTCGAAAAGCGTCTCTCTCTCCGCTTGTTGACTGACTTTGTCGGTTTTTTCTTGCTCTTCGAAGCCTTGGCCATGGCTTGTAACCCTAGTGGAAGCTCCCCGGTCTGTTAAGAAGGAGATGATGAGCAACAGGCGAGGATTTCCTTGGATGTACGTCCTCCCGCTGCTTTCCCTTGCGGTGATTGGCCTTTCCTTCTTCCTCTCCCCACCGGAAGAAACGGTCGTCTCCGCTCTGGTTCTCGGCGGCCCCACCGACATGGGTCCGGAATTTTCTGGCCGGGCGCAGGTGACTGGCCTTCGTCGGGGCGTCGAGATCGCCAAGGAGGCCTACCCTTTTAGAATCGAGGGTACCTTCGGGACCCGCACCGTATCTCGCAGCGTGACCACGGGACCTGGTGGTTGGGCGGAGTTCAGCCTGCCGCGCCAGGGTCAAGCGTTGAGTCGATTGAAGCTCACGGACTCTCTGGGGCGAGAGCTAGCCGCGGGGGAACCAAACATGAGTTCGTCTCGATGGAGCAGGGCGGCTTCTGTGAGGGGAGGCGGACTTCGGCGCCATCAAAGTGGCGCTTTGGCTGCCCAACTCTTCATCGAACGCGCTGTTTTAGCGGTGCCGTTCGCGGCAAAAATGACCCTGGATGTCTCGCTTTCCGGTGACGCGGATCTTCGTTCTCTCGACCTTTCTCTCGAAGGTGACGGCGTAGAGATTCTCAGGAAGCCTCACTGGGACGAGGTCGGGAAGCATTACTCGTTCGAGGTGAGACCGCTTGCCCATTCGGCCTCCCTGCGGGTGAGTTTGTCAGGGAACGGAGAGAGTTTGCTCTTCGAGGAATCATTGTCTGTGATCCCGGGTGCCCTCGATTTCACGATCGACGGTGACAGGGTCACTGTCGTCTCGCCCATTGTGCGACAGGAGGCATGGTTTACCTATGTGACCGAGAGAGAGCGTCTCGTGGGAGGTTGGGTGCCTCTCAAGCAAAGGCCAGACGGGATTTCTGTGGGTGAATTTTCTGTTCCTGCGGCGGCCAAGGAAGCTGAATATCTCGTGCTCTCAAGCTCCCCGGAGGGAAGAACGATGGGCGTGGTGGGTTATCCTTTGCGCGGGCAAAGGCAGACGTTTGATGCCGTCGATGGCTTTCTCTTGGATGGAGGTCCGCGCGCGCGCCAGGCTTTCGTCGCTCGTGCTCGGGCAACAAGAAACTGGATCGCCGGCTATGCGGGCGTAAGCTTCTTTTTGACCCTGGTTCTGTTTGCGATGAACGTCCGCCGCAAGCAACGAGAGCTTGCGCAGAACCTGGATCGCGTGGGCGCGGAGGAGGGCGCCTACGACCGGAGTGCCGCACCCCTTCTGATTGCGTCTCTTTGCTTGTTCTTTGCGTTTTCGGCTGCGGTGTTGTGGATTGTCGCCCGATGACTCACCCGCCGGAGAAAAAGTCGCTCACCTTCCGACAGTCTTGGTTTCTGGGAGTGATGGCCCTTGCGGTCATCTTCATGTTTGCTTTCGTGATCTTGCCCTATGTCGATCCAAAGCCGGCGCGTCTTTCTGGTGAGAAGGCCCGCGATTTTAGTCTGGAGTTGATTGCGGGAGGGGATCCTGGCAGTCGGATCCGTCTTTCCGATCTCAGCGGCAAGATCGTGGTCATGGATTTTTGGGCCAGCTGGTGCAAACCCTGCCGCGAACAGACCGCGATTCTCAAGCAGCTAGCCACGGATTTGCCCCCCGACGTGTACCTGCTCGGGGTGGCTACGAGCGACCAGCGTGAGGCCGCCGAATCCTACGCGGTTTCGTCGGGAGCCGTGTACCCCAGCGCCTTCGATGAAGGGGGCGCGGTCGGGGCGGCCTTCGGCGTGACCTCGCTTCCCACAATGGTCATCGTGGACAAGGAGGGAGTCGTGCGAGTGATCAAGAGTCAGATCATTTCTCGGCAGGAGCTTTTTTCTCTGCTTTCAAGTATAGGGGCTCCGTAACGTGCTCGAAGCCTTTCTCTTGGGGCTCCTTCAGGGAGTCAGTGAATTTCTACCCATCTCCAGCTCGGGCCATTTGGCTTTGGCAGGGATGCTCTTTGGCGTTGAAGACGCTGGGCTGGCGCTCAACATTCTACTCCATGTGGGCACGTTGGTGGCGACCGGAGTGGTGCTCCGTGAGCGTCTGTGGGGTGCGCTCGTAGAAGGGCTGCGCGCCCTTGCTTCACCCGCGCGTTTTCGGACGAGCGAGGGGGGCCAGGATGCCCTTTTCGTGGTCGTCGCTTCGGTACCGACGGCCATCATAGGTTTGTTGTTGCGCGATGCTGTGAGCGACTGGACGTTGTCGCCCTTGGTGCTCGGTCTGGGATTCTTGGTGACCTTTGCTTGCTTGACATCGACCCTGTTCGTCCGGGCCGGCTCCGTGGAACACCCCAGCATTCGTGCAGCGCTCCTTCTCGGTTTTGTCCAAGGGATCGCGGTTCTTCCAGGCATTTCAAGAAGCGGCTCGACCATCGCTGTTGCTCTCTTCTTGGGTGTTCAGCGCGGTCGAGCCTTTGAACTCAGCATGTTGATGAGTATCCCTGCGGTGTGTGGCGCAGCCCTTTTAGAACTGCCTGGGGCGATGGGGACGTTCCACCACCTTGGACCTGCGCTCTTCGGGATGGTGGTTGCCTGTGTGTCGGGGATTTTCGCCATGTTGATTCTGCGTCGCATGGTCGTGGCGGGCTACTTCGCCTGGTTTTCTCTGTGGGTGCTCCCGCTGGCCATTGCGACCCTGGCCATGGCCAATTCCTGGCCCAAAGGTTGAGGGAGCGTTGCTCGGCCGCTCAAATCCCGCCAAGGTGACCCCATGGCTTCCGATCCTCATCTCTATTCCGTCATCTTGGCCGGGGGCAGTGGGACCCGGTTCTGGCCAGCTTCGCGTCGCCTGCGACCGAAACAATTGCTCCCGCTCGGCCCGTCCGCGCCCGACTCCCTCATCTCTGCGACGCTCCGTCGCCTAGCGCCGCTGGTAGGGGAGGAGCGTGTTCTTGTCGCCACAGGAGCGCATCTCGTAGAAGCGACGAGGCAGGCGCTTTCTCAGCTTGGACCCTCTGCGTTCTTGGCAGAGCCGCTGGCCAAGAACACAGCACCCGCCATCGCCTGGGCGACCCTTCGCGTCTTTCGTACCGATCCTGAGGCAGTTTTGTGCGTGCTCCCCAGCGACCAACACGCAAAAGACGCGGCTCAGTTCCGCCGTGTTCTCGGAGCTGCTGTCACTGCGGCTCGTTCTGGATCCATCACGACGATCGGGATCGTGCCCACAAGGGCCGAGACCGGGTACGGCTACATCGAGCGAGGAGAGAAGGTGACGGGTGAGGCCGCTCGGGTGATTCGGTTTGTAGAAAAGCCTGATCTTGAAACCGCCAAAGAATACCTCAGTACGGGACGCTACCTCTGGAACGCGGGTATTTTTGTATACAAGGCAAGCGACATGCTGAGGGCGATCAAGCAGCACGCCCCGACGCTCTACGCTCTCTTGATGAAAATCGAAGCCGCCCATGCGCGCGGACCTTCAGCCGAGGCAGAAGCCGTCGACGCATTTTTTCAAGAGTGTGAATCGATCAGCATCGACTACGCCGTCATGGAGCGCGAGACCAATTTGTTGGTCGTCTCGGGGGATTTCGGCTGGAGTGATCTGGGGAGTTGGGAGAGCTCTTGGGAACTGACGCCCAAGGACGAGGAGGGCAACGCCGCTCCCCAGCATGCAGTCCTCATCGACGCCAGAGACAACCTGATCGAGGACCTTCGGACCCCCGCAGGCGGGGATCCTGGTGTCGTCGCGCTCTTGGGAGTGGAGGGCCTGTGTGTCGTCCGTACAGACGACGCGCTCCTCGTTCTGCCCAGAGATCGCGCCCAGGACGTGCGCGAAATCGTGGCCCGGCTCAAGGAAACGGGCCGCGAGCACTTGGTCTGACCGTGAGGTAGGCTTTCTCGACTCGCTTCGGCACGTTTTATGGTTCGCCCCAGGATCAGCTTTCGGATTGTTCTCCTCGGCCTTCTCCTCGCCTGTATTGTGCCGACAGGCGTGGGGCTGAGCGTCAGTGCGTTCTTGAACTCACGAGAGACGGTCCGCCTGATGTGGAGCGACTTGGCGGGGGAACTTGTCGAGAACGCGAGCGAAAAAACGCTCCGCTACTTTGAGCCGGGTCCCCCTCAGCTGCGCTTTCAGCGACAGATGGTACTGGATGGTGCTCTGGACGTTTCCGACACGGAGGAGCTCCTTTCGGTGCTCCTGCGCTGCATCAAGGCGCAGAAAGCGGTGACTTGGTGCTCCTTTGGCGGTGTCGACGGCTCGTATCTCTCTGCCTATCGTACAGAGACGGGATCGATTCGTCTGACCGACCGCCGTCAGGTAGACGGAGGTGCCCTCGTTTCGGATCTTGAACTTTCCGGTGATGAGTGGCGTGCGCTGCCCCCGGTGGTCAAAGAGTTTGATCCTCGGCGTCGCCCCTGGTGGAAGGTGGGTTTGTCCGCCAAGGACCCCACTTGGTCTCCGCCCTTTCTGTTTTCCTCCCGCAATCAGCCGGGTGTGGCACTTACCTTGCGTCAGGAAAATCCGGCCGCGCCCACGGAAACTTTGGGAGTTTGGCTTGTCGAATACGAACTCAGTCACTTTGACCGGTTTCTTTTTGAGAACAAGAAGAACGCACCGCGCGGAGGCGCGCTTTCTACGGCAGATGTAGCGATCCTTGCGGCAGATGGCACGGTGCTCGGGTATTCTGGCGGAATGAACGTGAAGGCCGAAGGCGAAAACCAGGTGCTCCTTTCCGCTTCGGAGCATCCCGACGCGCTGCTACGCGAAGCATTTGCGCGCGTGCTCTCCATGGGCGGATTGCGCGAGACTCATCGCTTTTCCTTCGGTCCCCGTTTAGGCCTGCCCGGTCTATCCCCGCCTGCCTCTTTTTTGGCGGTGAGCGCGCCCTTCAGTGGGGAAGGTCCGGGCGTGAGCACCCTCGTCATCGTGCCGACGAAGGCCCTCCTTGGGCCCGTGTTCGCCAACAATCGGTGGGCTGCGCTCATTGCGGCCGTCGTCGCGTTGCTCTGTGTCGTGCTTGGGATTTTCGTCGCTGAGCGCTTCGTGCGTCGGCTCTTCCAGTGATCGTTAGGCGCCTTTGGCGCGTGGTTTTGACGATCTTCGCGCGCGTGGTTTTGCGTCTGTCGAGTCCGCGTGGACACTGGGCTTGCGCGCCACACCGCTGCCCTTACCCGGGCGATCCTTGGGTTCGCTGTTTGTTGACGGAGGAGGAGGCGCCTCACTCTCGCCGTCTTGACCTTGAAGGCGATTGAGTTGATCTCGAAGGCGGGCGGCGGTTTCAAATTCCAAGTTCTCGGCGGCCGTAAACATTTCGTTGCGGACGCGGTCTATTTCCTCCGCGAGCTCCGGTGACACAGGCGCAGAGCTTCTTCTCGGCGGTCGGCTGTCGGTGCTCTCGATCTGCTTTTGAGCTTTGGCTTTCTTCGACTTGTCGCCAGCGGCCGACTTTTTGCCGGGAGGCGCGGGGCCCTTCGGGATCGAGTAGTAGTCTGATTCGCCGCTGGCTGGAGAGAAATCTCGGATGGCGCGTTTGACCGTGGAGGGGGTGATGCCATGCTCTTCGTTGTAAGCCCGCTGAATTTTTCGGCGCCTCTCCGTCTCTGAGATGGCTTGTTGCATTGCGGCGGTGATCCGGTCGCCGTACATGAAGACCCGGCCGTTTTCGTTGCGTGCTGCGCGACCGACGGTCTGAATCAAGGAGCGGGGGCTTCTGAGAAACCCTTCCTTGTCGGCATCCAAAATGGCCACCAGACTCACCTCTGGTAGATCCAAACCCTCCCGCAGCAGATTGATGCCGACGAGGACGTCAAATTCCCCGGAGCGGAGAGCTTTCAAGATTTCCACCCGCTCCATGGTGTCGATGTCGGAGTGGAGGTAGCGGACCCTGACCCCCAACTCCGCGTAGTACTCGGTGAGATCCTCCGCCATGCGCTTGGTCAGAGTGGTGACAAGGACGCGCTCATCCACCTCCACTCGCTTACGGATTTCGGCCAAAAGGTCGTCCACTTGCCCGCCCACAGGACGGACTTCGATCTCTGGATCGAGGAGACCTGTAGGGCGAATGAGTTGCTCTGCAAGGTGTGGCCCACTCCTCTTGAGCTCGTAGTCGCCCGGCGTTGCGGACACATAGATCGTGTTCCGCATGTACTTTTCAAACTCGTGAAACTGGAGCGGACGGTTGTCGAGGGCGCTTGGGAGGCGAAACCCGTACTCGACCAAGTTTTCTTTGCGGGCGCGGTCCCCTCGATACATCGCGCCTACTTGAGGCACCGTCTGATGAGACTCATCGATGATGAGAAGAAAGTCGTCAGGGAAATAGTCAATCAAAGTGGGTGCCGGCTCACCCGCCTTGCGCTCCGAAAGGTGGCGCGAGTAGTTCTCGATACCCTGCACAAACCCCATTTGCTCAAGCATCTCTAGGTCGTACTGCGTGCGCTGAGCGATACGCTGCTTTTCAAGAAAGCGGCCCTCGCGGTCGTAGAAGTCTAGGCGCTCGCGCAGCTCCTCACGGATGCGGTCGATGGCTTTAGCCAGGTGATCCTTGGGCGTGACATAGTGTGAGCCGGGATAGATGGCATAGTCTTCGACACGTCGCAGCACCTTGCCGCGCACCGGATCGACGAAACTCATCTGATCGATTTCTTCCCCGAAAAACTCCACGCGTAGGGCGGTGGACTCTTCGTACATCGGGAAGATTTCCACGACGTCCCCGCGCACCCGGAAGGTTCCGCGGTGAAAATCGATGTCGTTTCTTTCGTACTGAATGTCCACCAGGCGTAAAAGAAGCTGATCCCGCGGCATCACATCGCCCTTTTTGAGCAAGATGGAGAGCCCTTCATAGGATTCAGAGGAGCCGATCCCGTAGATGCAGCTCACGCTGGCGATGATGATCGCGTCTGGGCGGGAAAGGAGGGCATGGGTCGCCGCGTGGCGCATGCGATCGATCTGCTCGTTGACGATGGCGTCCTTCTCGATGAACGTATCACTCGTGGGCAAATAGGCTTCGGGCTGATAGTAGTCGTAGTAGCTGACGAAATAGGCGACGGCGTTTTTGGGGAAAAGTTCCCGCATCTCGCCGTAGAGCTGCGCAGCGAGCGTTTTGTTCGGCGCCATGATCAGAGTCGGCTTGCCGATCTGCTCGATGACGTTGGCGATGGTGAACGTTTTACCGCTCCCGGTGATACCGAGCAGGGTCTGGTGACTTTGACCAGACTTGAGCCCTTCAACCAGCTGCTTGATGGCTTGCGGTTGATCTCCTTTTGGCTCGAAGTGGCTCTTCAGTTGGAAAGGGGATGACATTTTCGAACCTACTTGTTCGCATGCTGGCCCCCCTTGCGCAAGGTCGCTTTGTCCGCAAAAAACGTCATGAGACCTACATTGGCGGGTCGGCAACTTACCGAGCTTATTACGCCGAGCTATTCCTGCGTCCCTTATGTGCTTGAGCTATTCCGCCGACTATCACGCTGAGCTATGATGCCGACTATCGCGCGGAATCTCGTGGGGTCGGTGCCCCATTGTCGGTGGCCTGTTGGGGTCTGGTTGCAAGCAAGTTACGGAAATTGTGCGACTCGCGGGATACCGGCCGTCTCCTCGAATCCGCGCGCGACGTTGAGGGCGTGAATCGCCTGCGAGGAGGCTCCTCGCGCCAAGTTGTCGATGGAGCACATGGAAAGCAAGAGTCCCGTGCGTGCGTCATGGGCGTACCCGATTTGCGCCCTCCCACTCCCACGCACATGAAGAGTGTCTGGAAGCTGATCTTTCGGAAGGACGGAAACCAGCGCGCTTCCCAGATGTTTCTTGGCCGCTTCTCGGCAGTCTTCTTCGGTGGCGGACGGAAGCAGCGGCAGATACGCCGTGGTGAGGATGCCGCGGATCATGGGGGCGAGCTGCGGAGTGAAGAGGACCTTGACGGGTGCGGCGGCCGCGAGTGACAGCTCCTGCTCCATTTCGGGTGTGTGCCGGTGTGTTCCTGCCACTTTGTAAGGGCGGATCCCTTCGGACGATTCCGAAAAATTGGTACTTGGGAGCGCTTTTCTCCCCGCCCCGCTTGCGCCTGACTTACTGTCGACAATGACCGGTCCACTCACGTCGACCAACCCCTCCTTGATCAGAGGAATGAGCGGCAACAGAGCGCTCGTGGGGAAGCAGCCGGGTCCGGCGATGAGCCGCGCGCCTTTCAATGGCTCCCGGTAAATCTCGACCAGGCCGTAAACCGCCTGCTCCATCAGCTCAGGACGCGGATGCGGCCCGTACCATGCTTCATAGGTTGCAAGGTCTCGGAGTCTGAAGTCGGCGGAAAGGTCGATGACCTGAACGCCTTGGTCGAGTAGCGCGCCGCCGAGTCGCGCGCTTGCTGCGTGGGGAAGGGCGGTAAAGACCACATCCACGCTCTTGGCCACCTGCTCCGCGTCCCCCTCTTCAAAAGCGACGACATCCATCTCTCCGAGCCCGGG
Organism: uncultured Polyangiaceae bacterium; assembly: GCA_964392575.1. Lineage (GTDB taxonomy): Bacteria > Myxococcota_A > Polyangia > Polyangiales > Polyangiaceae > NIC37A-2. Next base: position 6,998 of record CAYMQT010000032.1, on the reverse strand, counting down.
CACTCCCTGAAGGGAAGGCAGTACAGTGCCGAGCTTTTGTCCTGCGTTTTGCTGAGCGGCGACGAACCTCAAGCTGAGGTGTGGATGCGCGTCAATCAGCCGCACGAGCTCAGCGCCCGTGTAGCCAGCAACACCGAGAATTCCAACGGAGAGGGTCATGAGAAATCCGAAAGTAGGAGTGGGAAGTGTCTCGCGTGGGCGAGCAGAAAAACAGATGAGGGCTCAAAAGGAATTTTCATGCGTGCAAACGAAACACGCGACCGTGCAAACGAAAACACGCGGCGGACCCAGATGGCCAGCCGCGTGCTCTCTTGGTTCCAAGTAAGCTTTTTTTAGCGCTTGCTGAACTGGAACTTCTTACGAGCGCCGGGCTGGCCGGGCTTCTTGCGTTCTTTCTTGCGGCTGTCGCGGGTGAGGTGACCGGCGCGCTTGAGGACGCGACGACGCTCTGCGTCTTCCAAAACGAGTGCGCGGGCGACACCATGACGCACGGCTTCTGCCTGAGCGCTGTGTCCTCCGCCTGCGACGAAGGCCTTTACGTCGTATTTTTCCAAGAGCTCCAAGAGTTCCAGAGACTGCTTGGCGATCATGACGGAAGTTTCCCGTTCAAAGTAATCAGAAATGGCCTTGCGGTTGACGGTCAACTGACCAGAACCGGGTGAAATCCATACACGGGCGACAGCGGTCTTGCGCTTGCCAGTGGCATAAGTTGCGTTTTCAGACATCGATGACTCCTACGTTCACTTGCTCAGAGGGAAAGGGGCTGGGGGTTCTGAGCAGCGTGCGGGTGCTCGCTGCCGGCGTAGACCTTGAGCTTCTTGAGGAGCTGACGGCCGAGAACGTTCTTGGGAAGCATGCCTTTGACGGCAAGCTTGACGGGCATCTCCGGTTTGCGAACGAGAGCATCCTTGAGGCTGATGCTCTTGATGCTGCCGATATAACCAGAGTGTGTGTGGTAGAATTTGTCTGTCATTTTCGCGCCGGTGGCTTTGACCTTGGCAGCGTTGATGACGACGACGAAGTCACCCGTGTCGACATGGGGAGTGAAGGTGGTCTTGTGCTTGCCTCGCAGGACAGTAGCCACCTTGCTTGCGACGCGCCCGAGGGGCTGGCCTTCAGCATCGACGACCCACCAAGAGCGGGCAGCGAGAGCATCTGCGGGTTTTGCGTTGTAGGTACGCATGGTTTGGGATCCTTGTTTTATGTCGGAAATGAGAAGGGTCCCCACCCGAACCGATTTCGAGGAAACCCCGAGAGAGCAGTCCGACTTGGGCCCCGATCCGAGGAGCAGAGCCCTGAAGGCCTGCCCGCGCGGTGGGTCTCCCCCGGGTCTGTTCCGGTCAAGGACCGGAGCTTTCCCGAAGGGGGACGGGTAACTAGCTCCTGCTTGGGGGAGCGTCAAGGAGGGCTCCGGCGCGCCTTTTGCGCCGGAGGTGCTCAAGGATGGGCGCCGAAAAACCCTCCTCTTGTCGGAGAGTTGAGACGCCTCGCCTCGCAAGAAAAAAGCGCCTAGCATGTGATTTCGACGGGTCCCCAGCGGCGGGTGCTCCGGGGGCACCCACTTCCGCACGCATTTGGACGGGACCAACCGACTTCATGAACGCACCTGTCAATCAGCGACTCCTCGACCAAATGGTGGTGGACGGTCTCATTACCGGAGAGCAACGAGAGGCGACTCTCAACCACGTTCAAGCGTTTGGCGACCGTGTCGAAGAAGCGCTCATCGACAATGAGATCGTCGGAGAAGCGGCGCTCTTGAAGTACCTGGCAGGGATCTACAAGACTCGCTTCGTCTCCACGGAAAAGCTCTCCAAGGCCGACATCGATCAGGTCACGCTGCAGAAGATACCCAAGAAGCTCGCGGTCGCCCATGCCGTGTTCCCTGTTCTTTTCGATTCAAAGACGCAGGCGCTGAGCATTGTCACGGCAGATCCGACGAACGGAGTGGCCATTGATGAGATCAGGCTCGTCAGCGGGGTGCGAGAGGTGCGTGCTTTTGTGGCGAGGCCCCGCGCAGTGAAGGCGGCCGTCGCGAAGGCATACTCCGGAGACATTCACGCCTTCGCCAACCTCGATAAGGCGGCGCATGCGCAATTTACTAGCATGCTGGACGTTTACGAGCGCAATCTCGTCAGCGACGAAAGCATGACGGAATCGTTGGCTCGGGAAGAGCGGCCGAGAGAGCGCGTCATCGGGGAGGATGAGCTCAAGTCCGGTGGTTCCAAGACGACGCGAGGCCTCAACGATCAGGCCTACGTCGAGACGCTGAACGTATTGGTGAGTTTGCTCGAAAATTCTCGTCCGGATTTGCGCGGTCATTCGGCGCAGGTCTCTCGCCTCATCAAGCAGCTTGCAGAACGGATCGGTCTGTCTGGTTCGCAACTGAGTCATCTTCAGATCGCGGCCTTTCTTCATGATCTCGGCAAGGCGGGCGCCTATCACCTCACGAGCCTGAATGTGGCCGAGTACGAAGGTCACGCCAGTCATGCGAAGAAGACACTGACTTCACCGTCTAGGTTGATGGAAGCGGTCGGACTAGCTGCGGACACCAAGCACGCTGTCGAAGAAATGTACGAGCGCTACGACGGACAAGGGTTTCCTTCTGGGACGAAGGGCAAGGACATCTCGCTCGGGGCGCGCATCCTCGCCATCGCTGACACCTACGCAGACTTGACGCAAAATCCGCGCAATCCTTTCAGGAAGCGCTTACGCCCGGTCGAGGCTTGTGAAGTGCTGGCCCGTTACCGGGGCACGATTTTCGACCCCAACCTGGTGGATCTCTTCAAGCAAACAGTGACGGGTGAAGATCTGAAGGCCCGCCTGCTCGCCAACCGTCATCGGGCCTTGATTCTCGATCCGGATCCCGAGGAAACGACGGTGCTTGAACTGCGCATGGTGGAGCAAGGCTTCGAGGTGCAGCAGGCGCATGGCGTCGACCAGGCACTGAAATTCCTCCAGAGCGGGGATTTCCAGATGGTGGTTTCGGAGATCGATTTTCCCGGTGGAGCGGATGGTTTTTCTCTTTTGACCGAGGCGCGCAAGCACGAATGGGGAAAGAAGATCCCTTGGATCTTCGTTACCAGTCGCAGCGCTAGCGCGGACGCCCGAAAGGCATTTGAACTTGGGGCGGCGGATTTCGTGACCAAGCCCGTCGCCGCTGATCTTCTCGTGGCCAAGCTCAAGCAGATCATCGAGAGGGAAGCTGCGAACACAGGCGGCGCGGCGCGTGGTGTTTCCGGTTCGCTCACGGAGATGGGACTCCCTGACATGGTGCAGGTGTTGTGGCACGGCAGAAAGACCGGATCTCTAAAGATCCGGTCCGATCAAGAGCACGGCGAGATTCATTTTGTGGATGGTTTGATCTTCAACGCGCTTTGGATGACCGCTCGCGGGGAGGAGGCATTTTACATCATGCTCAAGTTGAAGGAGGGAACCTTTGCGCTGGACCCCAATTTCCGGGCGGAGTCGCAGGTCATTCAGGGAAGTCCCGAAGCCTTGCTGCTCGAAGGGATGCGGCGTCTGGATGAGGACGAGCGCTGAGGGCGGATCTCCGGGTGGGCGTGCCTGTTGAGCCAGCGGTGCCTGTTGAGCCAGCGGTGCCTGTTGAGCCAGCGGTGCCTGTTTAGCCAGAAAAATGGCCCACCGACCGATCAGCCGGCGTTCTTCGTGAGAAGAGATGCTTATATGGGCGCTGCTGTGAGCCGTAGGGGTAGGTTCTGGGCGAGGGCGTGATACGCTTTCGTTCTGAGACGACTCTAGGCTCCCTCATGGCTCCTCCGCCGCTACTTGGATACAACAACAACGTTCGTCACCGCGGCCGAATCTTTCACATTCAGACGGAGGATTCGGGGGTGAACAGTCCGCGCATCATGACGCACCTCTTCGCTGACGGTGGGAGAATCGTCAAATCGACGCGCACGGACTATTCGGAGCATCTTGAGCGTTCGGACATGGTGCTCGTCGTCAAGGAGATGATGAAGGAGCAACACAAGGCGATGTTTGTCGCCCTGCGCTCGGGGGAACTCGATGAGACGATCGGGTTTGATGAGGATGCACCGCCCAACAGCGTGGCTGATGACAGCGAAGCGCTTGGACGAGCTGCGAAGCTCATGGAGACAGCGGGCAAAAAGTCCGACGAAGAAAAATCCGAGCCTCGCCTTCAAGCACGTAGGGCGGGTGTGATTGGGGCTGAACCGAAGTCCTCGGGCGAAGAGAAAGCGTATGCCGTTTCTCGGCCGGCGGCCATTTTCTCCGTCCCTCCTCCGGCTCAAGCACCGAATATTTTCGGTGCCGTGGGGGGGCTCGATGAAAAATCCCTCGATGACGCGATCCTCAGCTATCTGGCAGAAGATCCGGACGACGAGGACAAGCCGAAGTCAGGCAAGAAGCGCTGACTTCCGGTGCTTTTAGAATTGTCCCGAGAGACCTAGAGAGCCGAAACCAACCAAGGGCTGAAGGGACCTTGAGGCGGACTCACCACGGCTCGGCTTGTCGGTGATCAGGAGCACGATTCCGGTGACGGCGGCTGCCCCTCCTACTCCGAAAAGGATGGTGGAGATCATGGCGTTGGTCCGCGCGGAGTTGAGCGTGTCTTCCTGAGAAGGCGCGCACGTACCGTCGTCGGCGCAATTGAGGTCCTTTTTCTTACCGAGGGCCAAGATCCCCATCACCCCACCACCGGCCATGAGCGCGGCGCCAGCACCGAGCGTCCCCCATCCGACCCAGTTAGGGCCCTGTTTGCCCGCTGCAGCAGCGGGCTCCTGCCCGTTAGGGGTCACTGCTGCCGGCGCATCGGGATCCGCTTCGAGCGTCAGCTCCACGCTCTCTCGTCCCCCTTCGGAGAGTTCCACTTCCGCCGTCTGTGGCTTGTATCCGGGCGCGCTCACGATGATCGAGTGCTTTCCCGGGTCCGTGGGTTTCGCAGCACCGACGAGCGCAGAGCTGATGAGGCTATCATCCACGCGCACTTCCAGTCCCTCGATGCCTTCCGGAGTGACTTTGATCGTCAACTTCCCGATCTTGGGTTTTGCCTGTTCGATGAGGGATTGAGCCTTCTTTTGTGAAGCCGCGTAGGCCTCAGGTGCTCCCGGCTCAAGTCGTTCGCGAACGACACGATTGAGAGACTCTGTCCCCTCGACGTACTTTCCCATTTGGATCTGGCACTGACCGATCCAAGTGAGAATCGTGGGTGCGTGGTAGAGATTTTCTGCTCGTTTGAGGAGTCCGACGGCTTCCTCACATTTCCCCTCTTGAGCTAACTTGATCCCGTCTACGGCGAGATCTCGTGCAGCGGCCTTATTCTCGGCGGAGACTTCTTCGGCAAGGGACGTCGCTGGAAGGCTGGTCAGGGCGAGGCCTATGAGTAGGCCCATCAGGGGCGCGCGGAGAAAGGAAACCAAGGGGAGGGTGCAGAGGTGCTTCATCGTCATCGGAGCTTTTCGGTCGTAGGCTCAGCTTGCTTAAAATCCGAGATCAGGATCGCCGGCCTTGGGTTTGGGAGCGGGCTCCGGAGCCGGTTCCGGGCTGACCGCGTCTGGTGCTTTTGTGGGTGGTGGGTGCCAGGCAGCCTTGGACTTTTTGCTCTGCGGCTTTTGTGGGTCTTCAGCAGTCGTATCAGTGCCGAGAGCACCGGTGTCCGGCTTTTCTGGTGTCACGGTCGCTTGTTCGATTTCGGGCATGGGCGTGGGCACTTCTACCGAGCCCGCGTCCAAGTCTTTGACTTCCTGCACGGCGCCGACCGCCTCATGACCACCTTCGGCCTCACTCCTGCCGGAGGAGACCATCATGAAGATAGCGGCGGTGAGTGCTAGGACGCCGCCACCCAGGGCGAGCGGAAGCATGGACTTTTTCTTGATGAGCGGCGGGGCGGCGATCACCGTGTCCGAGGCTCCCATGGTGCGAGTGCCACCGGCGGTCACGATGCCTGAAGAACTCACTTCCGAGGAGGGAGCCGAGGGGACCGAAGATGCCCAGCTTGCGTTCGATCCGGGTCCCCCAGAGCTTGGTGTGCCTGAATAGGAGGCTGACGCTGGAAATGAATCCGATTGATAGGAGGAAGCGGCAGCCAAGGTGGCGAGGGATTGCGCCCCCGACGTATCGCTGTACGACTGCCGTGAGGGCATGGCCGGGCCGATGGCTTCCGCGAGGGCCTCCATCATTTCTTCTGCGGTCTGATAGCGATCCGCGGGATCGCGAGCGCACGCTTTCTGAAACCATGTGTTCACGGCGGGGGGAGCGAGGGGCGCGGAGCGGCTCAGATCGGGCAGAGGATCGGTACAGATGGAGACAAGCAGGTCACCGAAGGATTGACCCTCAAACGCATAGGTTCCGGTGAGCATGTTGTAGATCACCATCCCGAACGAGTAGAGATCGGCGCGGCTGTCGACGTTGCTGGCCCCGCGGACCTGCTCTGGGCTCATGAAGAGCGGTGTCCCGAGAACGGTGCCCGTTTTGGTGGTGGAGCGGTCACCAAAATCGTCCATCTTGGCGATTCCGAAATCCAGGACCTTGGCGGTCCAGTCATCCCCGTCGTCCTCGTCTTCGCTGCGCGAAATGAAGATATTGGCCGGTTTGAGATCTCGATGAACAATCCCCCGGGCGTGGGCTTTGCCCAGGGCCCTGGAAACGTGTCGGGCGATGCGGGCAGTTTCCGGCACACGAATCGAGCCCATACGCGCGATGCGGTCCTCCAGACATTCGCCCTCCAGGTACTCCATCACGATGTACGGAAGCCCCGCATCGGTGAGGCCGTTGTCCGACACACCTACCACGAACCGTGAACGGAGCTTGGCGGCTGCCCGAGCTTCCGTGTCAAAGCGGCGGGTCAACTCTTCAGAGGCGGCGTGCTCCTGAGAGATGACCTTGATGGCAACCCTTTGTTGAAGACTCTCATGGATCGCGGACCAGACAGTCCCCATTGCGCCTCGACCGATCTCCTTTTCAAGACGGTACTTGCCTCCTAGGACTTGTCCGGTGCGGAGGGAGTCGTTCTGAGGTGC
>CAYMQT010000031.1:0-35719 GCA_964392575.1 uncultured Polyangiaceae bacterium | reverse complement strand
CAGCTCCACCACATAGTCTGCGCTGCGAATCATGTCTGGATGGTGCTCGATGACGACAAGGGTGTCGCCTCGCTCGACGAGGCGCGACAAAACGGAGACCAGCCGACTGACGTCTGAAAGATGTAAACCCGTGGTGGGTTCATCCAGAACATAGAGGGTGGGTTCATGGCGAGCCCCGGCGCTGAGCTCGGAAGCGAGCTTGAGGCGTTGCGCTTCTCCTCCCGAAAGGGTGTGAGAACCCTGTCCCAGCGTCACGTATCCTGCCCCCAAATCGCAGAGCACCCGCAGAGGCGCATTGATCTTGGGGTGAGCTGCGAAAACCTCCACGGCTTCTTCTGCCGAGAGCTGCAACATCTCACCGATGCTTCTGCCCAGATACCTCACGGCCAAGGTGCTCTCTTCGAATCGAAAGCCATCACACGTCGGACACGTGGTCACGACATCGGGCAGAAAGCTCATTTCATGAGAGATGACCCCCTGACCCTCGCAGGTCGGGCAGCGGCCGCCCGAGGGCGTGTTGAAGGAGAAGCGGGCGGCCGTCATCCCGCGCACTTGAGCCTCCGGAGCCATGGCAAAGAGCTTGCGAATCAGATCGAAGATACCGAGAAAAGTGGCAGGAACACTGCGCGGCGTGCGGCCGATGGGGGTTTGATCCACGGAAATCGCACGCTTGATGGGCTCGGTTCCTTCGAGCGAGGAGAAGGCTCCGGGCGCGGCCGTGCTTCTCGAAAGTTTTTGCGCAAGGGCCGGCAACAAGACACTCCGAACCAACGTGCTCTTGCCCGATCCGCTCACCCCCGCAACGACCGTCAGAGCGCCCAGAGGGATCCTGAGATCATCTCCCCTGAGGTTGTGCTCCCGGGCGCCCTTGAGACAAACGTAAGGGTGCTCACTTGAAAGTGTGCGCACCTCTCGGACGATCCCGGGAGCCCGGAGCGCCTGACCTGTCGGAGAACGCGGGTCCTTGAGCACATCGGCGGGTACGCCGCTTGCCACCACATGCCCGCCGCTCCTCCCGCCCCCCGGGCCCATGTCGATGAGATGATCGGCGAAAAGAATGGCTTCTTGGTCGTGTTCGACCATCAGCACGGTGCTACCCGTGTCGACCAATCGGCGCAGATTGGAAAGCAGGCGCCCGGTGTCTTGAGGATGAAGTCCGATGGTCGGTTCGTCGAGGACGTAGAGCGCCCCCGTAAGATCGGCCCCCAGCTGAGCGGCCAGGCGAAGACGCTGAAGCTCGCCCCCTGAAAGGGTCTGAGCGTCGCGATCCAGGCTCAGGTAATCCAGACCCACCTCACCCAGAAAGGAAAGACGGCGCAAGAGTTCCTTCAGGATCGGTTCCGCCACCGGCTCTTGACGCTGGCTAAACTTCCAGAGCGTCGTCCGCTCTCTCAGCTCCTTCACCGAGAGCGCAGAAAGTTCCGGATAGGTCGAGCCCGAGAGCTGAACCTTGCGCGCAAACGGAGAAAGTCGCTGTCCTAAGCAGGCTCTACACAGAACGACCTTGGCTTCCACCTTACTCTTACCACGCGTCTTCTCTACTGGCTTCTTGCCCGTGCCCTCGCAAAGCGGACACCTTCCTTGCAAAGTGTTGAAGGAGAAAAAGCGTGGGTCCACTTTTCCTATGGAAAAATCGCACTCGGGACAAACGCCTCCGAGGGACAACACTTGATCTTCCCCCGCCTGGTACAGGCTGACGTTGCCGCGACCGAGTCGGAGCGCGCGACCAAAGTCATCCCAAGAAATGTCTGAGAATTTCACGTTCTCTTGCAGGATCAAGTCGATGTCGTGTTCTTTGGATTTCGCGAGTTTCGGCGGATTTTCCGTACTGACACGCTTGCCGTCAGCGACCGCCCACACGCAGCCGGAACGCGCCGCAGCAGTGAAGACGTCCGCGTAGCTTCCTTTGCGAGCCCGAACGACTTGAGCGCGAAGCTCTCCCACACCCTTCTTGCGAGCCATCACTTTCCAAAGCTCTTCGGGGGAACGCTTGCTTATCGGGAGATTGTGGGTGGGGCAATGAGGCACACCCAGGGTCGCGAAAGCGAGCCTGAGATAGTGAGCGACCTCAGTGACCGTGGCGACCGTCGAGCGCGCGCCGACTCGAGTGGTGCGCTGCTCTAGAGCTATCGACGGGGGGACTCCGTCCACAGCGTCGACCAAAGGACGGGGCATCGTCGGGAGAAAGCGGCGGGCATAAGGAGTCAGTGTTTCTAAGAAGCGGCGCTGACCTTCCGCAAACACGACATCGAAGGCGAGACTACTTTTCCCAGAGCCGCTCGGACCGGTCAGAAGGGTGAGCTTGCCATGGGGAATTTCCACGTTCACATTCTTCAGAGTGTGCTCGCGCGCGCCCGTCACCGTGAGACCTTTCGGCCCCGTTTCTGGCTTCCGTTTGCGCCGGGGTCGGGGCGAAGTGACCCCCTCGCGCAGGGCGCGCCCCGTCGCCGTATCGACTTCTGCGAGCTGCTTCGGTGTGCCAGAAAAGACGAGGTTCCCGCCCTGCTTCCCGCCCCCGGGACCTAGCTCCAGAACCCAGTCTGAAGCTGCGATCAGCGTAAGATCATGATCCACATAGACAACGCTCCCGCCCGCCCGCACCAAAATGCGAAACGCCTCGATCACCAGCTCCACCTCGTCCGCATGAAGGGATGCGCTCGGTTCGTCCAGGACGTACAAAGTGCCCGCTTTGGGAGATCCGAGAGCGCGCGCCAATTTGAGGCGTTGGGCTTCGCCTCCCGAAAGTGTGGAGAGAGGTTGCCCTAGACGCAAATAGCCAAGACCGAGAGCCAGAAGCGGAGCCAAGGCGCGCCGGACAGGAGCCGAGTCCTGAAAGACCCTCAAAGCCTCCGCCACGGTCAACTCGAGAACCTGAGTGATGCTCAAACCGCGGTGCCGAACGGCCTGCACCTCCTCCTTGAAACGGCCCCCCAAGCAAACCGGACATTCGAGCGAAACGTCCGCCAGAAACTGCATCTCTACGGTTTCATAGCCTTCGCCAGAACAAGCATCACAACGGCCCCCTGCGACATTGAACGAAAAATGCGAAGGGCCAAACCCCAGCGCCTCAGCTTCAGGCTCTGCGGCAAAGCCTTTGCGGACCGCGTCCCAGGCCTTCGTGTAAGTGGCAGGATTCCCGCGTGAAGTGCGGCCGAGAGGCGACTGATCCACGAGCTCGATCGCCGTGACCTGCCCCTCGATATTCAAGCTGTCATGAGCCCCCGGACGCTCGACGTCAAAAACGCCAAGCAGGCGCGCCACGGTCCTATAAAGGACGTCGACACAAAGCGACGACTTGCCGGAACCGCTCGGCCCGCTGACGGCCACCACTCGACCGAGAGGGATCTTACAATCCACTCTGGAGAGATTGTGGGCGCGCGCCCCGAGAACCTCGATGACGCCACCTCCCGTCCCACTTTGTTGCTGCACGATGCGTGGGCGAGCGAGCGCGCGAGCGGTCGCTCCCCCCGCGCGTCGGGCCTCAGCCAGCGTACCGTCGAACACGACCTTTCCCCCTTCCTGACCAGCCCCGGGCCCAAGCTCCACGATCCGATCTGCGGAACTGATCACGAGGGGATCGTGTTCGATGACGATCACCGCATTGTCACGCTCAGCAAGCTCCGAAATGAGTTCACACAGGGGCTGAACGTCGGCCGGATGAAGGCCTACGGTCGGTTCGTCGAGGACGAAAAGTGCGTTGTGGAGCGAGGTCCCGAGCGCAGCGGTGAGGGTGACTCTCTGTGACTCTCCCCCGGACAGGGTGCGCGCCTGGCGGTCCAGGGTGAGATACCCAAGCCCCACACGACAGAGGTAGTTGAGGCGAGAGGAAAGTTGCGTCCGCAGGAGTTCCCCGTGAGGCGTAGTGAGTTTGAGGTTTCGCAGCTTCTCAAGAGCCTCCGCTATTTCCAGCTGATGCCATTGTCCAAGATCGAGATCCCCCAGCTTGTACCACCGAGACATCTCGGTCAAACGCGTCCCCTCGCAAACAGGGCACGGATCATACGAACGATAGCGGGCGAGCAAGACCCTCACGTGCATCTTGTAAGCTTTGGTTTCGAGCCAAGAGAACCACTCGCTGACTCCCCAGTAGTTCTTTCGGCCGCGCTTTCCGGTTCCAGATACGATCTGCTCTTTCTGCCGCGCGGACAGATCCCGAAAGGGCGTCGTCATGCTGATGCCCTCTTCACCACAGAACTTCTTGAGCTGAGTTCTCTCCCAGGCGCTCTTCGGTCCTCGCCAGGGCCGAATGGCCCCAGAGCTCAGAGAAAGGCTCTCATCGGGGATCACCTTGTCGAGATCGATGCCCATCACGGAACCAAATCCGCGACAGTTCTCGCAAGCGCCCAAAGGTGATTCGTAGGAAAAGTAGCCTGGACGAGGCGCGAGAAGCTCACGCGCGCACGTGGGACACGTGAGCCCATGCCTCAGTCTCAGCGAGCAGGAGAGATCTTCTGCGGCAAAAACGATACACTGGCCCGGAGTCAGGAGCCCCGCGCTCCGCACGAAGGCCTTTTCTAGAGCTTCTCGGATCCTATCCCGCGCAGCCTCGTTCGCCTCCACTCGGTCGAGCACGACGTAGAGCCGTCCGGCCTTTTCCGCGCTGGACGGCTTGAGTTCGTCGAGATCGTAGATCTTCTCGGCGCAGACGACACGTCGATACCCCTCCGAAAGCAGCGTCTCCCGCTCTCTTAAGTACTCTTCCTTGTCACCGACGAGGACCGCTCTCGTGAGCAGCACGCGCCGAGAAGAGAACTCCCGAAGGATGCGCTCGGCGCCTGCCTTCAGATCCAAGAGTTCCGCCGGCACGTGATGTTCAGGACAAAACGGTACGGATTCTTTGGCAAAGAGGCCCGCCAGATAAGGTTCCAAATCCGCCATCGTTGCCACGGTGGATCTCGAACTCTTGATGGGAGCACTCCGGTCGACCGCTACACCTGCGCCCACGGGCGCCAGAGAATCCATGGGCGGGCGGGCGAGTCGCTCAAGAAATTGTCGCGCGTAAGGCGAAAAGCTCTCCACGAAACGTCGCTGCCCCTCGGCGTAAAGGGTATCGAGGGCCAAGGAACTCTTGCCCGCGCCGGAGACGCCCGCAAGCAGAAGGACCTCTCCCGGCCGCACCTCCAAGTCGACGCCGCGGAGGTTGTGGGTGCGGGCGCCGCGAAGCTTGGTGGGGAGCATGGCGGGAAGCATTGATAAAGCCTCTACAAATGGCAACCTCGCCCGTGCCGTCTCATTCGGTCATTTTCCATGAAGAACAAGGACCCTAAAAAGGGGCAGAACCCCGGCGAGAAACTGCTCGCCACCAACCGCCGCGCCAAGTTCGACTACGAGCTCACCGATCGGTACGAGGCTGGCCTTTGTTTGATCGGCAGCGAAGCGCGTTCTTTGCGGGAAACATCTCCCGGCATCAACGAGGCCTTTATCGACATCGACCGACAGGGAGAAGCCTGGGTGAAGCAGATGCGCATCGCCCAGATGAAACACGCCGCCTTCGGACACGCGGAAACTCGCGCGCGCAAGTTACTCTTGCACAGAAAGGAACTCGATCAGATCCGCGCGGCCCTCGAAAGAGAGGGCATGACCGCAGTTCCCACCAAGGTCTATTTCAAGAGCGGACGCGCCAAGCTGGAACTCGCTCTTGCCAAGGGTAAAAAGCTGCACGACAAGCGCCAGGCGATCAAGGAGCGCACCGAAGAGCGCGAAGCGAGGGTGGCCATGTCACGCGGACGCAAGAACTACTGAATCATGACCTCAAAACCTGCTTCTTTGTCTCCGGAAAACTCACGCGAAATCATCCTTCTGAGCGGAAAGCGCGCAGTGATCAGGGAAAGCGATGGCGACAAGACGATCATCCTCAGCCCAGAATCCTCCCCACCGGGCTCCACGGTGCAGGGCAGCCTCGAAAGCGTGAGCGCCCTTTTCCAACTCAAGGTCAAAAGCTGCCAGAAGGCGGGCGATCTTTTTATCATTTCTGGCCGCACCCAGAACGCAACGAAAGAAATGCGCGCGGTGCTCAAGGGCGCGGTGCTCAAGGGCGCGGTGCTCAAGGGCGCGGTGCTGACGGACGCGATGCTGAAAGACGCTGTGCTGAAAGACGACTGAACCGCATGCTTCAGTCCCGGGTCATCTCCCAGGTGCCCGATGCAAAAACCCCGTAGCTCCAAGTTCCCTCAGCGGAGCAGGAAGAAAAGTCCATCTCCCCTTTGACTGAGTTTCCCTCGATCTCAAAAGCGATGTCGCCGTTCTTTTCGATCTCTCCGCTGCCCATCACGCCGTCACTGTCCCCGCTCGGAAAGAAGGCTGCGTCCACTGCGCCATCCGCTGACACCTCGGCCGACAGGGTTCCCGAAGCGTCCCCGTCGTAGGTGCCGGAATATGATCCCGCGCAGTCTTCCAGCTTCCCCCCACCGCAACCGGCGAGCACCACAAGACCACCCAATAGCGCCGCATGCTTGAAAATCGTGTGCGTCAACATGACTTCGAGTATTACTTGCCTGGAGCACGGGCGTCAAAGGCCTGGCGCGAAGGAATCTGACCCGCACTTCTACCAGAGACACTGGGAGCAACCCGAGTCGGATTGCCGCGAGTTGGATTGCCGATTGCCTAAAGAGATTTTTCCGCAACACCCGCCCATTCAGTCCGATGCCTCCTTCGTGCCCTCGGCGATCCACGAAGCCCTCGTCTCCCTGTTTCTGCAAAGCCCCGAGCTGGCTGTTCAGCTCCTGCGCGACGTGCTCGGCCTGTCGCTCCCGGCGCACGCCGTGGTGCGCACGGACGCCAACACCTTTTCCAACCTCAAACCCCCTGAATACCGCGCCGACGCCCTCATCCTCTTCGAGGACGCCGGCGGCAGGCCGCTCCTGGCCTGCATCGTCGAGGTGCAGCTGTCCGTCAACGAAGCCAAGCCCCGTGATTGGCTCGCTTATGCAGCTACAGCAAACCGGCAGCTCGGCTGCAACGCCTGTGTGCTGGTGTTTACCCCTAGCGCTCGCGTCGCCCGCTGGGCGGCACAGCCTCTGGTCTTCGGTTACGGTTGTACCTTTCAGCCCCTCGTCATCGGCCCAGCGCAGATCCCCGCCATCACCGATCCAGCGCAAGCCAAAACCACGCCCCACCTGGCCGTACTGTCGGCCGTTGCCCACGGCCGAAACCGCGACACGGGCAGCTCTCTGGCTATCGCTCATGCAGCCCGAGACGCCACCGTGCATCTGCCCGACGCCGGCATATACTTGGACTTGATCACGGTCAGCCTCGACAAGGCGGCCAGAAAGGCCTTTGAGATGTCCCTCGACAACTACCAGTACCAAAGCTCCTTCTTTCGCAACCTCTACGCCAAAGCCAAACTCGAAGGTAAAGCCGAAGGCCAAGTCGAAGGCCGAGTCGAAGGCCGAGTCGAAGGCCGAGTCGAAGGCCAAGCCAAAGGTCAGGCCTTGGGCCGAGCAAGCGACATCCTCGAAATCCTCGACGCTCGCGGTCTTTCTATCTCCGAAGAGCAACGCCAGCGCGTCCTCTCAAGCACGGATCTCGACACCCTGAAGCTCTGGGTGCGCCGAGCCGCCACTTGCGTCTCCACCGAAGAACTCTTCGACTGACTTCGTGAGCCGCCTCGGGTCAAATTGTCAGATTGTCACCGCAGCCGGATGGCCTGCCGCTGGCGAACGTCGGGGATGAGAATGTGGGTCGTGAGCTCCCATCTGATGTTGCGCTGCCTCAGTGCCGTCAAAGGCCTGGCGTAAGGCTCGCTCCGAGCGAAATCCCTACGAACGCTCCGCCCACGTTCTCTCGCACGTCCTCCACAGAGATCGGCACAGGGCGCAGCAGGCTTCCGGCGCTCACATCCACCCGGGCGCGAACCATATCCGTCAGCTCACGACTTGTCCCAAACCGTAGGCTTGTCCCGAACCGCAGGCCAAGGCGCGCGGTCCACGTATCCTGCGCCCCGCTGATTCCGTCCACGTTTGCGGAGCCCCCGACATGCAGCGCGCTCACCGCAGCCAAACCACCCAGATTGAACTCGGTTCCTCCGCTCCGCCGCATGACCCAATCCACCCCCAAACCCAGTTCAAACTGAGACCAAGCAGGCGCCGTTTGCTCCAAGGTCGCACCGGAAAGCACAGGCAGGCTTCCTGCCATCCAGGAAACGTAAGGAGTAAACCTCAGAGGATAGTTTCGGTTGAACTCCAAACCCATCACAGGCCCCGCGAGCCATCCTCCATCGAAAATCATGACCGTCTCGGCTCCCGCTCTCACGCTCAGAGCGCGCCGCTTGGCCCAGATCGCCTCAAGCTCCTTCTTGCGCCGGATCTCGGCCCGCCGCACCTCGGCCTCTCTTTGTAGGCGCGTCCGCTTTGCCGAAAGCCAGCGGCCCATCTCCGAAATGGCAAGGGCCACACGCCGGGCCAGGATACGAGAGGAGCTACTGTCGGTGACGCTTTTTCGGCCGACGAACTCTCCGCGATCCCACACGCTGACAAAGAGGACACCTTCCTCTCTTGTCAGCGAAATATGTAGAGAAACCGGATCTGTAAGACTCGCCGGGCGTCTCGGATCGGAGGGAATGTCGAGTTCCCGGATCTCTAGCGCCACGGCTCGGCGCAGGATGGCCTCATCGATCTGAGTGTCATGCACCTCCAGGTACCACTTGTCGACAGCCGCGGCCTCCATACAAACCAACGTCGCCGAGAGAGCAACGAGACATGCAACCCACTGTCGGGCAAAAAAACACTGCCGCTCCCAAAAAGCCTGTCGACCAAAAACCTGCCGACCAAAAACCTGCCGACTATCGACTCGAACCCGACGCACCACTGCCAGCAGGGCTGCTCTCTGGCGCCCCATCGTAGTCGGCCTGATCCTTGACTTCCTCACCTGCGCGCATGTGTTGCTCAGCGCGCCCCACGAGACTAAGCATCCGCGCTTCCTCGGCGCGCATATCCCTGAGGGCTCTACCCTCGGGAAACTCTTGCTCATACTGGGCCCGGAGCTCCTCAACCCGATCAACATCGCCGGCCGCCCTGGCCATGTCAAACTCCCGGACGAGCGCGTCCTCGGCAAAGTCACCACCCGGGGAGAGGGCACGATTGAGCGCGTAGGCGCGGGCAGCCCCGGCCTTATCCCCCGCTCGATCAAGAAGATTACCCAGGATCATCGCCGCGATGGGGGCGTTGGGGTCCGACTGAAAACGCTCCGTCACGACCTGAAGCGCCTGGATGGCGCGCCCCTGTTGACCGACGGAGCGAGCAACTTCCGCCAGAGTCATCAGCTCTTCAGGCGAGCCTCCATTCAACACCGGTTCAAACCCACCCGAAACGTCGAGGCTCTGAAACGCGGACGCGTAGTCGCCCTGATCCGCCAAGACGAGCCACACGGGCTTTGTCACGACCGCCTCTATCGGCTGTTCCGTTTTCTGATCGGCCTCGAGGACGGGCGCCTTTTGCGGACCCATCGCGCGCTGAAGACGCGGAATGTTCTTGGTGAAACGGGACTTGCGCCGCTCACGGGCTTCTTCCGTCTGAGGGGCACGGGACGAATCGTCGCGGGAAGCACGCACCGGCGCCTCCGTCACCAACCCAGCAGGCACCCCTTCGGAGGCAATCTCATGCTGTGCGAGCTGTTCGGCTTCGTCGCGCGCCAAACCTCGATCGAGATAAATCCCCAAGAACGCACCGGACAAAACCAAGGCCGCATACGAGACCGCGCGCACGGCCGCATGCGGAGTGCGGCGCCGAGTGTTGAGTTCGAGGCGACGATAGGCGCGGTCGAGCAGCACCTCATCCTCGTAAACCTTGAGCTGCCGAAGAGCCGGGATCTCAAGGGAGAGACTGACCGGAGACGACGATACAGCCGGAGAATCGTGAAATTGATCCGTCATGAGCCTTCTCCCGTACCGCCAGAAGGAGCGCTCTCTAGTCCCAGAATCTTGACCTGAACGGAAGAAATCCTGCGCTTCGCCGTAGCGAGCGAACAGCCCGCGAACTCAGCCACGTCTTCGAGCTTGCGTCCCTCCACATAGCGGAGCGTCCAACAGATCCGCTCATCGACACTGACCTCGCAGAGGATCTGATAAACTTGAGCGAGCTGTGCCCGCACCTCGGGTCCTGCCTGAGGGGAGACAAGGGCATCCAGATCGATGGGGTCGGCCGTCGACAAGCCGAGCAGGCCAAGCATTCTGCGCCTCCGCATCCTCGTGCGCACCTGACTCACGACGATCGAAGACAACCAGGCGCGAAAGGAACTGCCCGAACGCAGATCCGCCATGCGGTCATGAGCCTTCAAGAACGAGTCGTGAACGATGTCCTCGATGTCCTGCGCGCTTCCCTGAACCCGGACAGCAAGCGCCAAAGCGTAAGGGCTGTGCCGACGGTAAAGGGCCTCAAACGCTGCCTGATCGTAGGCGCGCGCGAGAGCAACGAGTTCCGCGTCGTCCCGGCCAGCCTCACGGGGCTCCTCTGCGTGAGACAGAAGACGCTCCCCGGACAGTCCCCGGTCCGAGGACACGTTCCCCGCGCCCCCAGGCCCAACAAGGCGCAGAGGACTTCGGAGATCTGTGCTGCGAATCGCCAAGGCCACGAGTATGGACGCTCGGGACACAAAAAGCGGCTCAAATCGGCGACCGAAACCCTCCCGAGCGTATTTTCGCCCCACTCTTTTTTTCCGGTGAGGGCGGTAGGGTTTTTCCGGTGAGGGCGGTAGGGCCGGCCAAGGAATGAGCGACATTTGCGAGGACGAAGGTGATCCACTTCGATGAGTTGATAAAATTCATTTTGATTTCATCAATTTACATTAATTGTAAAGACATCTTTACATGCTGTTTCGCAAAGTTTTCCACTGACTCATTGAGCCGAATTTGTTACCTGGCGCGTCAACATTGCGCTGGGAGGCCGGTGCATTCATGGCCATCGCGCCTGCGGACCAAACCCCCGCAGGGCACCTCAGCAAGATCCTACGTAGGGAGAATTAAAAAATGATCATTCGCAACACTGCTGTCGCTGCAACCATCGCTGCTTTCGCTCTCGCTTGTGGCGGTTCTACCCCCGCTCCCGAGGCTCCCACCGAGGAGGCTGCTGCTGAGGAGGCTCCTGCTGAGGAAGAGGCTCCTGCTGAAGAGGAAGCTGCTGAAGAAGCTCCTGCTGAAGAAGCTGAAGAAGCTGCTGAGTAATCAGTCCTTCGCACAAAAGCATGAGAAACGACCAGAGCCTGCTCTGGTCGTTTTTCTTTTGTGGGCGCTGTTCTTTTGTAGGCGGTTTTCTTTTGTAGGCGGTTTTCTTTTGTAGAGTCGCTTCTTGCTCAGGCGCTCAGACTCAGAAGCTCAGACTCAGAAGCTCAGACTCAGGCTGCCTTTTCCGTATCCACGACCAAGCGTGTGCGACCGACGAGGAGCTCATCGCCATGAGCGAGCATTTGCTCCCCTCGCACGCGGACGAAAACGCCCGTACGGCTACCCAGATCCGTCAAGACCAAAGAGCCCGCCTGTTCTTCAAGGAGGCAGTGTTGCTCCGAGACGAGCGGATCGTCGGGGAAGATCAGATCACCGGCAGCCGAACCCACCTGAAGGGCGTTGCCTCGAGCGACGGCGGTCGCTCCCTGGTCGCCACCTTCAAACTGCTGAACCACCCGGAACGACGACGGCCATTTGGGTGAAGAGTAAAAGTACGTCGGATCTGGCGCCGGCCCGTCATCAGGCACCGGATTCTTCTCCACCCGCAGCAGCTGATCACCGACAATAAATTCATCTCCGATCTCAAGCTCCACGGAACCCTTGATGCGAAGGAAGACGCCGTTTCCTCCATCGAGATCTTCCAAATAAAGCTCACCGTCGCGCATCATCATGACGGCTTCCTCGGGATGACAGAAGCGCTCACCTTCGAGAGCAATCGCCCCCTTCGAGCCAACGACCGCGCGAGGCCCCTCGGGGGCATAGCTTTCCGGTCCTCCGCTCAAACTACGAAGCACATGGAGACGGAACAAGATCTCGGCGGCTGCCGTCGCCGTAACAGTCTCCTGGACGGCCTCTTTGGCCCCTTCCCCCTTCTTCTTCTTCAGCTTGAGGATGTCGACGTTGGGCGCTTCAGTGAAAAGCTGCATGCCGCCGATTTCTTGTCCTAAAATGATACGGTCGAAACTGCCGTCACGCAGTTTCATCACCATCTCCAGGTGCTGACTCTTCATCAGGCCGCGCACGTACTCGGCAACATCATCCCGAGAAACGTGCTCCTCGTAGCTGCGCTTATGGCTCTTGATGACGCGGCCACCATCAGCAAACAGGTGCGTGATGATATGGGGGGAATCGAGCCCGCTGTCCTCGGTCTGTACGTGGTAGACGGTGTCGTTGAACTTGATGTTGTTGTTGAAGCCCATCTGCGCGCGCCGAAAGCTCGGCCTTCGCATCTCCGCTTCAACCTTGGCCAAAAACTCGACCCCAAAGGTCGAAATGGCCTGCTCGAGTTCGGCGTGTTCGCCCTCGATGCCTTCCATGCGCTCGAAGGCTTGCTGCGCCAAGGGCGCGCTCGGATCGATACGCAGAGCATCTGCCAAGAGACTCTGCCCGGCACTGTCGTTGGGGCCACTGACCGCCCAGGCGACAAGAAGTCCCACTGCCTCATCCGGGCGATTCTTCTCAATCAGCCAGGTAGCTACCTTTCCCGCCTTTTCGCGGGACTCTGCGACTGCTGCCACGGAGCCATCATCCCTTTGGATCCAGCCTTGAGCAAGCGCGCGCTCGATCTGGCGCGGGAAATCGCCCCTAGCCGGCAGTATAGGCCGTATCCTCTAAAAGGATGACATTGGTCTTGGAGCGGGATTCCCCGGCGCTGGTTACATAAACGGCGGGCTGGTCCACCACGGGACAGACCTTTTCGCACGCGCCGCAGCCGATACACAGTGCCGGATCCACATGCGGACGCTTCACCCTCACACTTCTGACGGCAGGTTCGCGCCCCGCCTCGCTCACTGCGCCGCGCGCCGGCACGTCCACCTCTTCCACCCAGATGGCCTTGGGAGACGTGGGGCAAAACTCTTCGCACACAGTGCAAGGGGTCGCCATCGCCCAAGGCAGGCAACGTCCCCGATCGAACATGGCCGTACCGATGACGACGGGCTTCACCCCGATCCCGAGCTTGTGCTTTTCCTCAATTTTTTGAATCGCCCCTGTGGGGCATACCTGACCGCAGAGCACGCATGAGTGTTCACAGTAGCCGATGCGGGGGATGAGGATCGGCGTCCATAAACCTTCAGGGCCGGCCTCGGAAAGCGCAGGATGGAGCGCGTTGTTGGGGCACACCTTCATGCACTCACTACAACGGATGCAGCGCTCCAGAAACTCTCTCTCCGCCACGGAACCCGGGGGCCGGATGACCTTGGGTGAGTAG
The DNA here is from genome assembly GCA_964392575.1 of uncultured Polyangiaceae bacterium. Classification (GTDB taxonomy): domain Bacteria; phylum Myxococcota_A; class Polyangia; order Polyangiales; family Polyangiaceae; genus NIC37A-2. Next base: position 22,355 of record CAYMQT010000031.1, on the reverse strand, counting down.
GCTTTGTCGGGCCAGTTGGCGATGCGACCGGCCGGAACCAAAAGCGCTCCACTTGCCGCACTCGCCACCGCAGCGCGGCGGCTCAAGTCGGGAGTTTTCTGGGTGCTGCGGAGCCCAGGAAAGAAGCGAAACTTGATGACATCTTCCGGACAGGCAGCCTCACAATTGAAGCAAAGGTGGCACTCGTCCTGTCGATGTTTGACTCCTCCCTGAGGACTGTCCGCGCCCTGACAGTCCGTCAGACACAGATTGCAGTCCGTGCATTTCGAGTGATCCTTCTCCATTCCGAACAGAGAGAAACGGCTGAGCACCCCGAGCATCGCGCCAAGAGGACAGAGCGCGCGACACCAAAAGCGAGGCACAATCCGATTGAGGGCGAGGATTGCAACAAAGGAGAGAAGCACCAGCCAGGTCTGATGAAAGTAGGCCTGATCCGGCGTAAAGACGTGGCTGCCCAAAAATTCGAGGGTGCTGTCGCTCACCCTCTGCGCAGCGGTCGAAGGCAGAATCGCGGTCGAAGGTAGAGTCGCAAAGCCCTCCATGCTCCGAATGCCGAGATATTGCAGAGCCGGTAAAAGCCCCATGCCGACGCCCCGCACCATCACGCAAATCGGATCAAATAAACCCCCAAGCGCGCTGCCGAACAAGGCGGAAGCAAGCAGAGCAACCATCAAATAGTACTTGGCCCTCTGCCAAGGTTTGGTGTGGTTTTGCTCGATGCGTGTTTTGCCCTTGAGCAGCGGGCTCGGGAAAAGAAAACTGGTGAGATGATGGATCGTGCCGAAGGGACAGATCCATCCACAGAAAGCGCGGCCGACCACAAGGGTCAAAAGAACAACCGCCAGCGACCAGAACAACCCGGAATAGAGCGTGTGCGTGGCGAGCAGGGTCATCAAGGCGACGAAAGGATCGGCCAGCAGAAAACCTTCCACGACATAAGGCAACCGCACGGCCGAGGCGCTCTCTGCGTCAAACGCTCCACGGAACGTCGTTTGTGTGAGCAGAAAAAGAAACGCCAGCAGAAAAAGAGCCTGACTGACCCTGCGCGCCCAAAGCAGAAACACAATGATCTGGCGGGGTCGCTTGCCTGAGCCGGGTCTCGGCGCGAGAAGAAAAAAGCGGCGCACGCTCATGGGCAGACGTTTGACGAACGCAGAAGCCGAAGGGGGCGAAGCCGAAGAGACCGCCTGAACGAGGGGCAAATGCACGCGCCTTCGCGGCTCCGGGACCGGGGGCAGCGCTCTGAAATCCGGCAGCGCCGCGGAATCCAGCGAAAGGACGGGACCTGAGCGTTCAAGCCACGGGAGCGGACGAGGCAAATCTTCCGCCATGGCTACACCTCCACCACGTCGGTCAGATCCATGAGGCCGAGCTTGCGCTCCTGACCGAGCCGAAGATACCCAACGCTCTCAGGCAACACGCCGATGAGCGCGGCTCCGTACGAATCCGCCGCGACTTCGTCGGTCGTTGCTATCACCTGATGCATGTCCTTGGCGTCGGCGATGTTACCGCCCTGGGGGCCATTTCGAAAAAGCACCCGGGTAGCGTCCAGAACCGTTAACGTGGGGCGCATGAAGGTAGCGAGATCTGCAATCGACAGGTGAATGTTTTGATGCAGGCGGTTGCGGCGTCCGCCCAAAACCCCGTACCAATTCTTCATCGCCCCCGTGTAACCGGAGAGATTGTGGTGCTTGGCCACAGGGACATTGATGACTTTATCCGCTTCGATCAGAGGCGTGTATACAGGCCACTCATCGAGCAGATCTCCGCGCATGCGCATGGTCCGAAAGCGATGTGTCGAGGGCAAAACGACCGTGGCACCCGCGTCATGGGCCGCGCGCCAAATGCCCGAACGTTGAAAACTTCGACGCGCCTCATTGCACGATGCGTCGGTGACGATGACTTGTTTGGCACCGGCCTCGACACAAAGACGCACCACTTCCGCCACCACTCGAGGGTTGGTGTTGGCGGCGTGCGCCGGCATACGATCCCAGCCGATGTTGGGTTTGACGGCGACGATGTCCCCTCGCGAGACGAAACGCTTCATCCCTCCGAGCGCTGTAACGGCACGCTGCACGAGGTCTTCTGGGACTTGGGAGGATTTGGCGATGGCCATGACCGGGTGTACTCCCAGGCCCTGACTCAAACGGAAATCCCTGATCTGGCGCGGCCCTTCCTTGCGCTCAGGTTCGTACCCTGCCGCCTCAAGAGCGAAACGCGCTCCTGCATAGGTCACGCCCATGACGGCGCTCGTACGAGCAAGACGGATGAGCGCTTCGCGGCGGCTGGGCCTTTGATGCAGATGGGCGGGGTCGGGGGCGCCCGACTGGCTCGAAAATTCTTCGAGATCTGGTTCGCTTCTGTCCGTCACGTCCGCTGTTGCTCCCGGGGTCGCCTTCTGGGAATGTAGCGCCTCTCCACGAAAATGATCCCCATCGATCAATTGAACCAGTCTTCTCGCCGTCTTTTGGAGATCAGCGACCTTCTTTGTGACCCAGAGATGCAGAAGAGGCCGAAACAGATGAGCGAGCTCAATCAAGAGCGCGCGCGGCTCGACCCTATTGTGGCTGAATTCAGCCACTATCAGAAACTCACAGCCCAAATCGCCGACAATCGGGAGATGCTGGGAGATCCTGAACTGGGAGAAATGGCCAGAGAAGAGCTCCCCGCCCTGGAAGCCGAGCTCGCTCGCCTTGAAATCAGCTTGCAACTCTTGCTTCTGCCGCAAGATCCAGACGACGCAAAGAATACGGTACTAGAAATCCGCGGCGGGACCGGAGGCGAAGAAGCCGCTCTCTTCGCCGCAGATCTGTTCCGCATGTACTGTAGGTTTGCCGAAGGACAGAAATGGAAAGTGGAGATCCTGAGTCAGTCTGAAGCGAGCGCGGGAGGGCTGAAAGAAGTGATCGCTCTGGTCACCGGGCAGCGCGTCTATTCCAGGCTCAAGTTCGAGAGCGGAGTCCACCGGGTGCAGCGCGTCCCTGCCACCGAGGCTCAGGGACGGGTCCACACCTCAACGGCGACAGTCGCCGTGCTACCCGAGGCCGAAGAAGTCGACATCGCGCTCGATGACAAGGACCTGCGCTGGGACTTTGCTGCCGCGAGCGGACCCGGAGGGCAAGCGGTCAACACCACCAACAGCGCCGCGCAGGTCACTCATCTTCCCACAGGTATTTACGTTCGCTGCATGACCGAGCGCAGTCAGCTAAAAAACAAATCTCAGGCGCTCAAGATCCTGCGCAGCCGCCTGCTTGATATCGAAAGGACCAAGCAGGAAGAAGCCATCCGAGACGAGCGCCGTAGCCAGGTCAAAGCAGGCGATCGCTCAGAGAAGATCCGCACCTATAACTTTCCACAGAACCGCCTCACCGATCATCGGCTCGGTCTGACACTCTACAAGCTGGATCGCGTGATCGAAGGTGAACTTGAGGAGTTGATCGATTCCGTCGTGAGTCATTTTCAAGCCGAACAGTTGGCCGCGCTCAAGACACAAGCAGGTTCGGGGGCCTGAAGAAGTGAGCGATTCCGCTTTTGAGCTTTCTCCGCGTGAACGTCCATCTGGGGACGCCATCTTGGTGGCGTTGATCCTGGCGCCCGGGACGTACTCTCGCAATAAGTTCTACTCCTTGTTCGAGGAGGAGGAACTGCGCCATGCAAGAAGGCGTGCTCAAATGATCCGCAGCCTGGTCAAGGAGCTCACCGAGCCGTGGGAGCATCGGGGGAAGGTGCCTGGACGCTCCCGACCGGAGCTCATCGAAAAGAGAGAGAGCGAGGGCATGGTCCATTTGTCCTACGTCGTTTCGGATTTCGTCTACCAGCGCAGCGTCAGCTTGACCCCCGTGGAGTACGCTGCACTCTGCTATGCGCTCAAGCAGGCGGGGCACGGTGAAGTCAGCGACGAGCAGCGCCACCTCGTCGAAGAAGCCCTGAAAGGCCTCGCCCCTCCGCAAACAAGCGAGCCGTGAGTTTTCTCGCCCCGGCCGTGCACCACACCAAAACCCCGCGGCACCGACAAAAAGCCACGAGACGTCGACAGAACCCACAGCGCGGAGAAAGCCACGAGCACGCCCTATGTCCATCGACCGGACGCTTGCTTGTGGTGACTCCAGAGAAAGTTCTATACCCCGGCCATGAACGCGCGGGCCTGCTTTCGTTCTTTTCACTTGCTCCTCGTCGCTTGCGGCATTGGATTTCTCGGCATTGGATGCGGCGGCGCGACTCAAAAGGACGGGGCTCAAACCAGCCCTCGCAGCTCGACCGAGGAAGGTCTCTCCTCCGAGAGGGAGGAGGTAGGATCTCCTACAGCACCGCGAGGACCTGACTGCTCCGACGGAACCTGCTTTTCGTGCGGGGAAGGCATCTGTCCCAAGGGCGCCTACTGCGACTCTGACGCCGCAGGTGGACCCGCTTGCGCATGGCTACCCGAATGTAGCGGAAGCCCCTCGTGCGCATGCATCACCAGAGTTCTGACCTCTTGCCGTTGTGAAGAAACCAGCGAGGAAACCGGCGGGCCCACCGTCTCGTGCGGATGAACGACCTAAGGCTTGCCGGCTTGAATGATGATGCGACGGCTGGCCGGGCCGAAGAAGGCGCCCCGGGTTGCGATGTCGCCACTCACCGCCGCCACCCTGAACCCCGCCTCGTGGAGCATCCGCCCCACTTCCGACAAGGTGTAGAGGCGAACAGAATATTGCAGCTCCTTGCTCCGACCGTCATCGAGAATGATCGAGCGCTTGATCTTGAGACGGTTGGTGATCCAGTCCATCCCCATATCGTCCATACAAACGCAGCCATCACCCTCAAACCAATGATTGTAGGGTGCTTCCTTGGCGGCGAAGTCTCGATTCATGACGTCGAGAAGGAAACGGCCGCTAGGCTTTAAAGCTTGCCTGATGCGGCCCAGGACTTCGATGTTCTTCTCCTCCTCGAAGTAGCCGAAGGTCGTGTCCCAGCACAGCACCGCGTCGAACATCTGCTCGAACGCCATCTCCCGCATATCCCCCTGCAGAAAGTTGATCTTCTGACGGGCCGTCTGCGCATTGTCTCCCGCCATCGCAAGCTGATACACGGACAAGTCGTAACCAACGACCGAGTATCCTCGCCTCGAAAGCTCGACGCAGATTTCACCCTGCCCGCACCCCAAATCGAGAATGACCGAACCTGGGGGCAGATCGAGAGACGAGAGGATGAAGTCCACCTCGCGAGCAAGTTGCTTCTCTGTCATCGGGCGATAGGCCCGAGAAAAGTCGTCCCCAAAGAGCGTCTCCCACCAAGGTTTGTGTCGGGGATGGCTCGCGCGGGGCAGAGAAGGCTTGGCCGAGCGACGGGGGGGCGGGGGCTTTCTATCGGCGGGAGGAATTTCTGGCTCCGGTGGTCTCTCGACAGAGACAACCTCTTCCACGGCGTCAACCTCCTCCGCTTCGTCTAACGAAAGAGCTTCTGGCGAAAGAGACGGAGGGGCTGGAGATGGCGCGGGCGGAGACTCGGAAAGAGCAGCGATCTCATCGTCGCTCAGGTCTTCCTCGATCTCTTCAAACGTCGCAGCCGCGGTTTCGATGGCAGGGGAAGAGCCGTGGAGTAGTCGCTCCGGCTCCGGGGATTCGGGCGCTCCCGGCGGCGCCGAGGGCGCGGGTGGCCTTCTGGAGGCCTGCTCCAGTTTGATGACTCTCATCGCACGGATGGGCTCCGCCTTGCTCCCCAGATGCTCTTCTTCTTCAGAGAGGGCCCGCATCGCCGCACGGGTGGACTCAATATCATGCTCCACGGGAGCGGATCCCTCGGCGCTCGGCGGCGTGGATTCTGGGCGGGGGGGAGCCGACGGGCCTGGTCGCAAACTCACCGGGGGGTTCGCGCTGACAGGAGGGATCGAACTCGTAGGATTCGCACTAGTAGGGGGACGGGAGGACGAAGACCGCGCGGACGAAGCGTCAGAGGGAGGCGCGGGATCGGAATCCGAAGCCCCGACTCCGTCTTTTGTTTCTTCACTCATGCGTCCCTCGCAAGGGACTCACCCATCCGAATCGTCCCCAAGGACCGTCCAAAATTCACGCCGGGCTCAAACAGCACCACCGCGGTCGAACCCAGGTGAAACATACCGATCTCCTCTCCCCGTCCCACCTGCCGACCAGGATCCAAACGGGTTTCTCCGGCAGGCACGGCCGGTTCTGGGATCACAGACACGCTGATTCGGCCCACGATGGTCGCACCAACCATGACCACGCTCACGCGACCCATTTTCTCCGTGTCGATACAAATGCACACGCGATTGTTGCGTACGAACAGCCCCTCGAAGTGCTCTTCGCCGATTGCATTGACAGGGTAAAGGTCGCCGGGGATCCCGCGCACGCAGGTAATACGGCCATCCACAGGGGAATGCACACGGTGGTAGTCGCTGGGAGCGAGATAAACCACGCCGAATGTTCCCCCCCGGTAACGCCCTGAATCCGCCGGATCTCCCAAAAGCTCCGCCACGTCGTAGCTTTGCTTTTTGACCTGAATGCGGCACCCGGAGTCGACCGGACCCGAGGCGGAAAGCTTGCCATCCGCGGGAGAAACAACATCATCCGCGGAGATGGGGCGTGCCCCTGCCTTCAAGGGACGAGTGAAGAAAGCGTCGAAGCTGGGATAGGGACCTCGCGACTCAGCTTCGTCGAGATTCACGTCGTAGGCCGAACAGTAAATACTCTGGACGAGTTTTGAAAACTTCGTCGGCAAGGGCTGCTCACACAGACGGCCCACGGCACGACTCAGAGGAACGCGGGGAAGCGCTCGGATCAGTCGCGCCGCTGCAAAAGTTGAGACACTCACCGGAAGTTTCCAAAAGCACCCAGAAGAAACGGTGATCGCCGTTCAAGGGAGCGTAGAGCATGGTAGCTGCCCGCCAGAGATCGGGTCAAACTACCGACATGATAGTACTTCCTGAAGTGCTCTTGGGTGGCTTGAGGGGTCGACGGGGACGATGAGGATCGGTCACCGGTTCGAGGGAGCACGGCTGTTCTCGTGGGAGCGGCTCAGCGAGCGCCACGCACCGGAGCGTTTCGAGCCTGCTCGCAAAGTTCCTTCTGCCATGCGTGTTCGAACGAGGGCAGCAGAGCACGCTCGGCCGGTGTCGTGTCTTTCCCTACCCACGGCACTCCCCCGCAGGCCACTTCAGGAAGTAGCGGATCGAGGGAAAGGGCGGTGGTGAGATACGTATTTGCGAGGGCGCTACTCTTCTCTTCTCCGATGCGGGCACTCACGAGCGCCAAGTATCCGGCATCCGGCTCGGTGACGTCTTCGGAAAGCTCACCGAGAAAATGCACCGGATCTCCCCCCGCGAGCCATTCGGCTCGGCCAGCGAGAAAGCGCAAAGACGCCGAGTGCATCGCCCGGTCGAGATCAGGAGACAAGCGCTCGACGGACTGCGTGAAATGCCCGCGGACAGTCAACAGCTCGGTCAACCGGAGCGCACGGCCGAGCGCCTGGGGCCCCATTCGCTCCCCTTCGACGCGAGGCTCGCTCATCTCCGCCTGAGCAAAGCGCTGCCTGAGGTGTGTTCGGTAGAGCACCTGCCATTCAGCCACGGAAAATCCGCTGACCCCACGCATGGCGGCGTCTTCGTCTCTTGCCACTTCCATGTCTCGAAGCAAGAGCGAAAGGGCATGCGGACCGTTCTGTTCAATCCAAAACTCCATGAACGAGGTCACCTCCGCGAAGGCAATGGAGGCCGCCTCGGCACTCGGCAAAAGGGCTATCGAAGGACCGATCGCATCCACGCCTACTGATTTCCCTTGCTGATCGGCTTCGAACGCGACGCGCGCGAAGTCGTCCAAATGATCAAAAGGTTGCTCATCCCTCCAACGATGCTCTTCGCGCTTGGCGATCCCTTCCTGAAGCCAGAGCGGCGCCCGATCGGCAGTCGCTCGCGAAAGAAGCAGGTGAGTGATCTCATGCGCGAGCGTATCCGCCCACGGAAAACCTCGTCCCATGGCCCGGGGAGAAACCATCGTCACACGCCCAAAGCGCGCGACCGCAACCGTACCCGTGGTTTCTGCTGCCTCCAGGGGCAGTCCAGAAACGGCAGACAGAGAGAAAAGATCTCGCACGAGATCAATACGCAAGGGTCGTGGCAGGTCGACTCCCAGGTCGCGCTCCAAGATCTTCCGGGCAGAGGCCGCCACCTCAAAAATCAAAGGCGCAAGGACGGCGTCACTCTCGTCCTGAAAACGCAGCCAGATCCCGCGCTCTTCGTCCATCAAAACAGTCGCCCCGGCCGTGGCGCCGTGACAACGTGGAGCTAGATCCACCAGCTGCTCGGCGCGTTCAGCCGCGCGCGCTGACTCCGACGAAAGATGAGAAAGTGCGCCTTCGCAGTCTGCTTGATAGATGGAAAGGCGCGCGCGTGCGCGCGCCGCATCCGGCCCTACCTGGCCGCGCAGAAGATCTTCAGCCTGCACCAAATTCATCTTCGTGATGGCGTAGTCGGCTTGCCGAACCACGCGTGGGACTCGACTTCGTTCTTCTCCCCCCTCGTCCACGGGGAGATCGATCTCGGGGGACGCCACGGGGGGTTCCTGTGTTGAGTCTGAAACAGCCTGAGGTTCCCCAGGCTCACCCTGGCAAGCACAGCCCTGACAAACACAGGAAAGTAGGCCCACCAGAGCAGCACATGAACGAGCACGACTCACTTCAGCTCCTCCGCATAACGGCGCACGGCGGGTGAGAGACGACCGCTCTCTCGGCCAAGTCCTCGCTCGACTCGCTCACGAAAATCGCGTGCCAGGTCGCCTCCCTCCTGGGGAACGTGACCGTTTTTGGGGCTCTGCTCCCCGCTTCCGTCAGTCCAGTCATCGGCAGATCCCTCGCTCTCACCGGTTTCTGCCTGGGGCATCGCTTCTTCAAGGGCCTGTTGTGCCTCTCGCGAACGTTCTACCGCCTTATGCGCATTCCCTTGTCTGAGGCTCTGCGCTGCTTCCTTGAGGAGCTGGTGTGCTCTCTTGAGCGCGTTGAGGCTTTGCTCCGGCAGAGGAGAGTCCGACTGCCTTCCCCTCTCCTGAAGCTCACGGGCCCGCCGCGCAAGCTCGTCTTTGGCCTGTGCGGCCTTTGATAGCCCCTCCTCGATCTGACTTCCCTGTTCATTCAGGTTCTTTCTGGAAAGACGCCGGGCCTCATCCATCGCCCTCTTGAGTGCATCCTGAGCATCCTTCAGCGCCTTCTCGTCGACCCAACCCGGACGTGAACCAGCCATTTCATCGGCCCGACGAAGAGACTCCTGGGCGAGCGCTCCGCGCTCGATGGCCTCGACGAGGTCTCCCGCCCCAAGCGCATCCGCCATCGATTCGCCCTCACTGCGCGCATTGGCAGCCTCAGCCCGTACCCCAACGGTACCCTCTGCGGATTCTGGCAGTTGATTCAAAGCTCGGCGCAGATCGGACGTCGCTTTCTCAAGGGCGTCGGTGGGTTCAAAATCCTCCTTCGCCGCACGCGCCGCTTCTCGCATCAAGCGCTCAAGATCGTGAAGGTCTTGCGCGTTGTCCTGCGCGAGCTGATCCAGGGCTTCAGAGAGGCGTTCAAATGCCCCGGGCGCCTCTGACATCGCTGAAGAATCACCACTTTGGGCTGAGCCCGAGCTGTTCTGTCCCCGGGGCAGGCCGGCCTCCGCTGCGCCACCCTTGGATCCAAAAGAAGGAGTGGCGCGCTTGAGTCTCTCCGCGAGATGATGAGCTGCGGCTTCGGCACCAGGGAAATCTTGCACCCGAAGCTTACTCTTGATTCGACCTAGATCGGAAAGAGCCACAGATCCGAGATCGAGGCCCAGCCTCCCGACTTCACTGAGGCGCTCTGCTCCACGGCGCGTCCCCTCGACCAAGTCCTCTAGCCCTTCGCGACTAAGACCTTCCGAGTTCAAATGAAGCTCACGAGAGAGGATGGCAACCTCCTCCACGGCTGCTCCCAAATCACGGGCTAGAGACTGCGCCTCAGTCACGGCAATATTCTCTATCAACACATCGCATGCCAAGAGAACCGCTTCGGCCGAAGCGCGTTCCGATCCCTTTCTCGACAAGGCTTCGACCTGAGCCTTGAGAAACTGAAGGGAGCGCTGGGGCGCCTGACTCATCCCCGAAAGCTCCCCACTCAAGCGCTCAAATCCCGCTGTCAAAGCCAACGCTGACGCGGAACGAGTCTCCTTGGCGAGGAGACCGGAAAGACGAGCCGAAGTCACCTCGCTGGCCAAGTAGTCTACGAGGACACCGCGAAATGCACGAAGCGCTCGATGACGAGCTGCTACCTCATGACCCAAAGGAGGCGGCAGAAGCGTGATGGGCTGACTCTTCCCCCAGGAAGGTCCCGCGGCGGTGTTCCCATCCCGCGCCTCAATCACCACGCGCACGGGAAGAAATGCCTTCTTCAGAAAGTCATGCTCACGGGTCAGAACGTGCGCTCCTTCATAAACGCGCCTCTGACCGTCCAGATGAACCAGCTCCTCGCGCAGGGTTCTCTGTCCACTCCTCAAGACGACGTCGATCTCGGCCAGACCGTGGTCGTCCGCTGCAGTGAACTCGAGTTTCAAACTTTCGAGAGTGTCGAGCGCGACCTCCCTCGGAGCGCCTCGGAGAAAAACCGAGGGGCCCCGATCCGTCAGCGGAGCGAGCTGAGTCTCAAGATGATCGAGCAGGAGAACGTCGCCAAAACGGGCAGCAACGCGCAGCTTCGAGGGATCCTCTGCGACCCAACGAGCAATCAGCCCGCCCTGTCCGTCACTCACGAACGCGGCTTCACTCACCCCATCTGTCAAGAGCAGTTTCCTGCCGACGACCCGCGGAATGATGCGAACTTCGATTTCTGATCCCTGCGGGACCGCCGTCAAGCGCGAGCTCACGAGACGCTTCTGGCCCGTACCGTCTAGATAGGCCGGTAATTCGGCCGTCACTTGAAGCTGCTCCACGTACGAGAGGGCAAAGGGTCCTACGCCCCCTCGGGCGAGAAGCACGTCTACACCTTCGACCACGAGCAACGCACGGAACGCAAGCAGCCAAAAACAGACCGCGCTCATGAGAAAGGAAAGCCATAGACCGCGCCGCCTGACCACCAACGCCCGAGAAGTCACCTTGTCGAGGGAAACACCGTCGAAAACTCTTGTAGCGTGAAGCTCTGCCAACTCCCGTGACTCAGTCCGAGCCGACCCTCCCGTGTCGCTAGAGTCAAAACTCTTGGCCAGGCGGTAAGCACGCACAGCGCGGTCGGCCTGATCCTCGTCAAGCGCTGCAAGCGAGCGACGGAGCGATCTGTGCGGATCGGCCCAGAGCCGTCGCCACAATCTCGCCCGCAGGATCAGAAGGACCCCTCCCAGAAGAAAGAACCCAGCGCCGAGAAGGCGAGCCGCGTCGGTCCCGGCACGTCCGACGAGGGCGGCTACGAAAAAAAGAATGAGGACCGAAAGCAAAGAAAATAATCGCCGTGGAAACTTCAAAGGTTTCCTGAACGCGCTCCGAAACCCTTCCGCCCGGGTTTCGGCATCTTTTGCAAAGCGACTCATCTGAAAAGCAAGCATAGTTCCGTAGGGGCGGGTTTCAAACTGCCCCTACGGAACTCAAACGGGTTCGTCGCTCCCGTTTTCTCAGACATCAAAGGTGCGCTAATCTTACCCCTCGTGAGCCCAACAGAAAGTGTCCCTCCTCGGGCTCCTAGCTCAGAGCATGCCACAAGATTGGTGCGCACCTTGCTCGCCCTTCCTGAGCTTTCGATTCGGATTGCATGGCTCGGCGATCAGCTCCCCCGCACCCCTGCCCACGCTCTCGCGCCGGTCTTGAGTGAGCTTGTGGATCGCGCTCAATCGACAGACGGAGGTGCACGGGAAGCGCTGGTTGCCGTAGCCGTCTACCTAGCTCAAAAACGAGACTCTTCCCTGGTCTGGGCGCTGCGCGAAGAAGCCAAAGCCCGCTCGCACATGAACCTAGAACGCCTTCTGCGCGAGCGCGCCGACTCGGACTCAGAAGGAATGGACATAGATCTAGAACCGCGTGTCCCTGACTACGGGACCGGGCGGGAACTGTCCATCGGGGAGCGACGTACCTTGGCCCGACGACCTTCACGCTTACAGGTCGACAAATTGCTGCTCGATCCTCATCCCCTCGTCCTAGAGCAATTGTTCAAGTGCCCCTCACTCACCGAAGAGGACATCATCCGTATCGCCACACGACGACCGGCACGCCGCGCCGCTCTCGAACTCCTCATCCATTCCCCGCGCTGGATCGCTCGGCCCAGAGTCAGAATGGCCCTGATCCTCAATCCTGGGACCCCACACGGACTTGCTCTACCGCTCATCTTTACCTGCCCACGCGAAGATCTCGGCTTGATTGTGGATACGAACACCGTCTCCAGCACGCTTCGCGCCGTGGCTCATGAACTTCACTCGCGACTACCTCCCCTCCGAGAGTCCATCACCCATCCTTACCACCACTAGAAATGGCGGCGATCACTTAAGCGCTTAAGTGATGTTTTTATTCCTGTGCGCTCTCTTGCGCGCAGGCTTCGGCCAAGAGTTCCACCACGTCCAGAGTGCGGATGTCCTCGTCTCTACTCTTGGCCTTCAGGCCATCCGTCAGCATCGTCATGCAAAAAGGACAAGCGCTGGCGATGGTGTCGGCCCCCGTGTCGAGCAACTGACCCGTGCGCTTGACGTTCACCCGGTCGTCATTCTGCTCTTCCATGAACATCTGGGCGCCCCCTGCGCCACAGCAAAGACCCTTGTTTCTGGACTGAGGAGCTTCGACCAAGGTCACGCCCTCAATCTTGTTCAAGATGTCACGGGGCGAATCGTAGATGTCATTGTATCGCCCCAAGTAGCAGGAGTCGTGATAAGCGACCTTTGCCTTCACCTTTTTGGTCGGCTTGAGCTTATCCTCAGCCAAGAGTCCCAAGAGAAAATCCGTATGATGGACCACATGAAAACGTTCTCCAAAGTCCGGATACTCGTTCTTGATCGTGTTGAAACAATGAGGACAGGTCGTCAGGATCGTCTTGACCCCGCCCTTCTGCTTATACCCCTGCAAGGTCTGTACATTGGCCTCGGCGAGCAATGAGTACAGGTACTCGTTGCCCGCGCGTCGAGCCGGATCACCGGTGCACGTCTCTTCCTCGCCCAAAATCGCAAAGTTTACGCCCGCAACCTTGAGAAGCTGAGCCGTCGCTCGGGCTATCTTCTTGGCTCTATCGTCATAGGCCGCAGCGCAACCGACCCAGTAGAGCACGGGCGCCGTCGGGTTTTCTTGAGCCGTGGGGATGTCCAGACCCTCCGTCCACTTGGCGCGGTCGAGTCGCGATAGATTCCAAGGGTTACCGTTGACCTCCATGCCTTCAAAGGGCTTGCTGAGTTCCGCCGGGAAGTCTCCGTGGATAGTCACGAGATTCCTACGCATCTGAACGATTTTGTCGACGTAGGTGATGTCGACCGGGCATTGCTCTTCGCAAGCGCGGCAGGTCGTGCAGCCCCAGAGCACGTCTGGATCGACGACGTCCGGCACGAGCGCTCTCGTCTCTAAACGCATCTCCCCCGAAAGGGCAGGAGATTTTCCAAGAGCCACGTCCGCTTGATGACCGTAGAGTTCATCGCGCAACGCCAAGGTCAAGTGCTTGGGACTGAGCTTCTTACCCGTCAGCGCAGCGGGACAATTGTCCGAGCAGCGACCGCACTCAGTACACGTGTAGAAATCGAGGACATCCTTCCAAGAAAAGTGCTCAATCCGACTGTAACCGATGCGCGCCTGAGCGGTCTTTTCTTCATCCTCCGTCGCAGATTCCACCTGCAAAAGGAGAGCCTCCGTGCTCGGCGCCATCGGTCGCAAACGGCCCCGCTCCGTCTGATCACCCAAAAAGACGTTGGGCACGGCCGTGATGATGTGAAAATGCTTCGAGTAAGGGAGGAGATTCAAAAATACGAGAACCAAGATGGAGTGCGTCCAGAACCCCACCTGCGCCAGGCGATTCAGCGTCGACAGATCGCTCTCAGCCAAGAGCACGGCAAAGGCGGAACCTCCAGGCTCTGGAAAGGGATGATAGGCAACGGTGCTCGGCGCCTCTCCCAGAGGAGCGATGAACGCTCGCGCAAGCTCACAGGCCGGACTACTCGCACTTTCCGCGCAAAATTCCCCATAGCGCACGTTCAGCACCATCGCCGCCCCGTCGTACATCATGTCCGACACCATCATCACGCTCATGATCAGAAGGATCAGGAGTCCCTCCGCACTCAGCGCCATACGCTTCTGAGGCTTGATCACTCGGTAGTAGACGAAGACAGAAACTCCCGCGAGCACGCCCAGCGCGAAGAAATCCTTCACAAAAGCATAGCCGTCGCCGACGAGTGTGCCTGGCGAGAGAACCCAAAGGTTGAAGCCTGGATCAAACCCGCGGCCCCAGAGCACCAAAGTGCGGAGCAGGAGCGCCGAAAACCCGAAAAAGATGACATTGTGCGCGATGCCCGCCCAAAAATAGTAGCGCATCTTCTTTTGCCAGACGGCAAACACCATAGCCGTGCGAAGGCGGTCGAGTAGCTTGTCGATGCGACTCTCCCACGTCGGCGCTGCGACGAGCAGCAAAGCAAAACGGCGCCGAGCGCTCCAAAGGAAGAGCCCCCACGCGCTCACCAAAACCAAGGTCATGCTCCACGGGCTCATGAACAGCTCTCCCCAGTCATGAATGCAGCCTAGAGCACATCTCATCACTGGCAAAGGCGTAGCCGCCCACCCCAAATGAGTGCGGCGAACGTCGCCGGAGCTTTACAGCCAACCGGACAGCCTGAGCATGCCCAGAAAGAGGAGGATCAGGACTGCTGCCATGACGAGGCTGCGCTTCATCAGCAAGAGACGTTCGGCAGCGGCGCCAGTAGTCTGATTTGCGCTCTGCTGGTCTGCGCTCTGGTCACGCTGGACGAAGGAAGAGGGCTCCTCCGCGCGCCGGACCACGAGCAGAAGGTGACCTCGGGGTAGCCCCTCCGCAAACCCGCCTTCGGAAGGGACCCGCAGACAGACGTCCGTTTCCCCTTCCTTGGGTAGGTGAACGCTGAGGGGCACTGTGGTTTGCTCATGACCGCGCAGAGAAACCGCGCCCATCCTCTCACAGGCATCGCAACCCCCGCCCTCGCAAACAGCGCAGCTCAAGTTCCGGGGCAATGCGATCAACACGCGCGTCCCAAACCAAGAGGAAGGCACTTGTATTTCAAGCTTTACGTCTGGCCCACGGGGGCCATCGAGATCGAAGGTCACCTTCCCTAGGACCTGGCTCACCTCATCACCCTAGATGCTTGGCCAGTCGAAGCAACCGAATCGGGATCCGGTGGGTGCGCGCAGGGAAGGTCCTTCTTCTTTCCTTCAAGCTTTTTCTCAGCCCCCGAAGGCTCCAGAGCTTCGTCACCCTGAACCTCGAACGTAAGAACAACTTCCTCACCTGTCTGCCTCAGGAAAAGCTCGAACGCCCGCGTCGCGCCGGGATAGCGGACACCCAGTTGAGCTTTGATCGGGGAAACGTCTGCGCTCATTTTCTCGACCCGCACGCGCACCTGATAAGCCCCAGAGACGAGCGGCAGTCCATCGAGATAGACGTTCTCAAGGTTTTGTCCGGCGCAGTTTGCGGTATCACTCGGACAATCGACCGAGCGCGTGAGGCCTGTCTCCGTCGCGCGACCGAGAGGGGCCACCTGACAAGCAGGATCTGTGACAAGAAGGTCCAGATCCACATGAGGGTCCGGCCACGCCAGAACAAACTGTACTTTTCCTTGAAAGACGTCGCAGCCCTCGTCGATCAAACGATTGTCGTTGTCGTCCCAGCCATTGAAGCAAATCTCTCTTCCTAAAAGCGGACGTGAGTCGGTGACCTCCGTGACGCGGTCACCTTGGCTCTCAGTCTGACCACTCGGACTTTGCGCTGCCTTGGAAGGGGCGCAACACAGACACAAGAGTAAGGGGAGCGTTCCGAATCGTGTCCACACCCGTCTCAAATGGAAGAGGGGACCCACGAACTCCGTGTGCCCCCCCTCTTTGCTCCTCTCGGCTTGGTTCTTTTCGACTCTGCTCACCGAGGAAGAAATCACTCCTCCTTTGCCTCGGAAGCCGCTTTCGTCCCCGCGCCTGCGGCGAAGAGGTTGGGGTTATTGAGCTCAAACAGCGCCTTGGTGGCAAGCTTCCCTGTCTCACCTTCGAGATCGGCAAGAGCCATCAAGGTGCCCTTTTCTCCCATGAATTGTAGGGTCCGGATCGCACCGGCCGCCTTTTCGGCGTCGCTCCCCTGGCCCATGGCGTAGAGCCGTTTACGAAGGACGACCCTCGTAAACGAGTGCGGACCGTTGTCGAAGATCAAGTTGTCAAACTGTGCGGACAGCTTCTCGCTGGCCCAAGTTTGCGGCGTAGCGTTGATGACCACGCGCGAGATGGCCACCGCGTTATCCACATAACGGAAGAGAACTCCCTTCTCGAGATCGTCCGTCGACCAGAATCCGAAGGATTTGTACCACATTTCCTTCAGCTGCTCGACTGCCACCTTATCCATGTCCGCGTACAGAGCGATCGCCCGTGCAGCCGCATCTGGCGTCCCGCCCAAGGCGAGAGCCAACACAGCATCATTCATCAACGCCGGATCCTTCGTCAGCTCGAGGAGCTTCTCCTGGGTCGCGTCGTCGATGCCTGCCTTGGCGATGGCGCGCGCGAGGTTGGTCCGAGTTTCAATCGCCTGATCCTTGTTCATGAGAGCCGTGAGAGCCGCGGCCGTGCCCGGAACTGGGCGCTGAACCAAGGTTTCAAGCAGGCATTTGCGGATGAACGAATGAGAAGGCTCAGCGCCGTTGTACTCACTGATCTTTTCGGCAACCTTGATGATGCTTTCCTGATCGGCGCTCCAAGCGAGAGCAGCACACGCGCTCTCGCGCCCGTTTTCATTCTGCTTCTCGTCGGTGATGTACTCCATCAAAAGGTCAAAGCCCTTCGGATCAGCCCACTCACTCAGGCCGTCTGCGGCACCCTTTCCAAGCGCATTGAGGGACATACCCAAAATCGCCAGGCCGCCCTGGTACATGGCCTCGTTGGCAACACTGAGCTTTTCAGGCTTCTTGTGTAATGTGTCCTCGAAGATCTTCCAGTCCGCAGGCTGCTTCAAGACGCCGAGATACCTGAGTGCACTTTGCGCGATCACGAAAGCGTCCGGCATCGGGGGCTGCTGACCCTCCTTCGGCAGGGGCTCCTTAGGATTGGCCCATTCACGCAGTTTTGCGATGTCCTTGGTGGACTGCATGTTCACCATCGCGCGAAGACCGTTGGCGTGGGGCTGCGTCCGCTCGTGGTTCCAGAAAATGATCGCATCTTCTGCCTGCTTGCGCATGGTTTCCAGCTTGTCCGGGTTGAGAACCGCGAGATCGGAAAGCATACGCGAAGCGGCGACACGCTCTTTGCCGTCACGCTTGATCAACATCTCCCAGTCGTAGTCGTCGCTGTAGATCTTCTCCGGATCCATGCGCATGCGCTTGGCCAGAACAGGCACGGCGCGAATGTCGCCGATTTGGGCGAGAGCCTTCGCGGTCCGGTACTGATAGTGAATGTGCTCTTCTACCTGGAGATATTCGACCAGGGCATCCGCGGCACGCGGATCGTTGAGTTCATCGAGCATCTCAAAGATCTCTTTTCGAGCAAACCACTTATGCTGAACATCCTGCTCGTTTACGACAGAATACAACGCGAGCACCAAGCCGACACCACCGGCGCCGTCGCGCAGAGCCTCCAGGTACTTGGTACGCCCCTCCTGATCCGTGTCGCGCATTTCCGCAAGCCTGGCGATGAGCGGATCGCGCGCCTTCTTGTCACCAATCTTTCCAAGTCCCGGCGCCGCTTGTCGCGCCACGTCAGACTCCGGATCACCAAGAAGCTTGATGAGAGTGTCCGTGTACTTTGGATCTGCCTCGCGTGAGAGCACAGTAGCCACCAGCTGACGCACGGAGGGACTCTCGTCCGAGTGCAGGGCAGCGATCGTGTCGAGAGGGACGATGGCCACGATCTTGTCCGGATTAAAGGCATTTCCTCCCCCAAGACGCTGCACCGTCGCCAAGTGCCCGGCGCGGTAGAGCGTCAGGATCTCCTCGAACGCCTGCGCTTCGCCGAGCTCGGCAAGAGCCCATGCGATCTGCGGCTTGGAGCCCGGTCCGGCCGTCTTGAGAGCTGCCATCAGGTGCGGCGCTGCCGACTTGCCCTGCACAGGTCCGTAGTGTGCAAGAGCCGTCGCCGCCATCCCTTGAAGCTTGGGTGTCTGAGACTTGAGGAGCTCGGCCGCCAAGGGAACGCCATCGGGATCTCGAGCCCAAGCGAGCTGCTTGATCGCCTCTTGCTTGATTTCAGTGATACCACCCTCATCCCCGGGGACAGCTGCCCATTTCCGCCATTCGACGAGCTGTTGCTCCTTGGGCATGACGAAGATGTTCTTCATCTCAGCTGCGGCCTGCTCGACCGTCAGCTCCGGCCCCTCGCTCCCAGCACTCATGGCCACGACACCTGCACCACCGAGCGCAGCGACGAGAACGCCAATGATGAAGAACTTGCCTTTGCCGCTCTTCTTGAAATTATCGGGGCCATCCATCGGCCCGGGCAGGCCTCCAGCACCATCCATGGGGAAATTTGCCATCAGTTTTCCTTGAGTCTTTGCACGGGTATTTGGTGTCCACTCAGCGGCGTTCAACAAGGGCGCTCCGACTGAACGGAGGCCC
This sequence comes from uncultured Polyangiaceae bacterium, assembly GCA_964392575.1. Lineage (GTDB taxonomy): Bacteria > Myxococcota_A > Polyangia > Polyangiales > Polyangiaceae > NIC37A-2. The sequence continues at coordinate 3,640 of CAYMQT010000031.1, read as the reverse complement.
CTAACCGCTGCGCGAAGATTCGCGAAAGCGGACCTTAGAGCCGTAGCCGCCTGAAAAAAAGCGCCTTTGCCCAAGGAGGCCCACCCGCCCTAAGTTGAGGCCAGGTCGGGCCCGAGTCAGCGAGGCTCCCTCCCCCATGTTGACTAGAAATTTACAATCTCCCCACCCGCTCTTTTGGGCCCTTTTGGTCTCGGGCGGGGCTCTGACCCTCAGCGCCTTCTCGCCGGAAGAGCATGCGGCCTCAGCTGTGGGCCTGCTTTTCTTGGCCGCCACCTATGCTCTGGCCCTGGGCCGGCACAGTCCCCACGCCCCGGACCACTACGGTCTCGCTTTCGGGGGCCTCATGGAGGACAGCGCCCTGAGCGCCCGACGCATGATGAAGGAGACCGCCCGAGCCTTCCTCATCGCCAGCGCCCTGTCCGCCCTGGTCTTACCCCCGTTCTATTTCGGATTCGTCGGCTGGTACACACCGGTAAGCGAATTCAGCTTTGCGCGCGCCTTTGCGTCTTCCCCCGGGAGCGGGAACTCCCCCTCGGATCTTGTCTTGGGGCACTTGATCGTTGTGGCCCTCAGTGAGGAAGCGTTCTTCCGGGGATACCTTCAGACCGCGCTCGACGACAAGTGGAAGGGCGGGCTGCGCGTTGGGGGACACCGCGTAGGACCCTCTCTGTTTGTGACAAGCGCTGTCTTCGCTTTGGGGCACCTGCTCACGTCCCCGGAACTTTCTCGACTCGCGGTCTTCTTCCCTTCGCTTCTCTTTGGCTTGTTGCGGATCGGCACAGGCGGAATCGGAGCTTCTGTGTTCTTCCATACCCAATGCAACCTCGCTTCCGCCTTCTTGCTCCGAGGATTCGGCCTCGATTAGAAGTATCTATTAGAAGCATCTAGACGCTGGCGCCCAGGTCTTTCCTTTTCTACCGTTCCTTCAGTGATGTTTTCTAGCCACCTCGACCATCTCGTTCGTCAAGCTCTCTTCGAGGATCTCAGCGGCGGAGATCTGACCAGTGAAGCGACGATTCCAGAGAATGCGAGAGCGATCGTCGAGGCAGTGGCCAAGAGTCCCCTCGTGCTCTCGGGCTCAGAAGTCTTCGCGCGCTGCTTCTACCAAGCCGCGCCTGGGTCGCGCGTCCAGCAGATGACTGTCGAGGGGACCCTCGCCCTGCCCGGTCAGATCCTGCTCAGGGCCGAAGGAAGCGCGCGGGGATTGCTCATGGCAGAGAGGACCGCCCTCAACTTTCTCCAGCGTCTGTCAGGAACCGCAACCTTGACGCGTAAGTTTGTGGACATTGCCGCCGGACGTGTCCGGGTGGTGGATACCCGCAAAACCACGCCAGGGCTCCGGGCTCTAGAGCGAGCGGCCGTGCGTGACGGCGGGGGGCACAATCATCGAGACTGCCTCGGCTCTGCGGTCCTGATCAAAGACAATCATATCGCTGCCTCTGGCGGCATCACGGCCGCGGTCAAGGCGGCTCAGAGCTACGCGCCCCACACGAGTCGCATCGAGGTAGAAGTGACGACCTTGGCTGAGGTAGCAGAAGCACTCGACGCCCACGCCGACATCCTTCTGCTCGACAACTTCGAAGAAGCTGCTGCAAAAGAAGCGATCTCCCTGGCAAAAGGCCGGGCCATGATCGAAATTTCCGGCAACGTCACGCTCGATCGTATGGACGCGCTCTCTGCCCTCGGTCCAGATGTCATCAGCGTCGGTGCCTTGACTCATTCAGCTCCGGCCGCAGACATCAGCCTACGCCTCCTTCCCGTCGAACAGGGCGCTCCGGGACTGATTCGTGAGTAGCGATCGCTGGTTCAATCCGGAAAAATTCGAACACGCTCGGATCAGGCATGGCGCCCCTTGGGGGCGGCCGGTCCGCTGCTTGGACACGACGCCGTCCACCAATGATCTCGCCCTTGCCGCCGTGAGCAGTGACGCAAAGAGCGGCATCGTTTGGATAGCAAAAGAGCAAACGCACGGCCGAGGAAGACGCGGAAACGCTTGGCAAGCGCCCCAAGGAGCGGGCCTCCTCTTCTCAGTGCTGTTGCGCCATCAGGGTCCCAGCACTCAACTGCACGGGCTCAGTCTCGCCGTAGGACTCGGTGTGCGTGACGCCATCGCCTCAGTGCTCCCCGATGAAGACGCGGAGATCACCGTCAAATGGCCCAACGACGTGTTGGCGCGCGGAAAAAAAGTCGCCGGCATTCTCGTAGAAACTCGCGCCACGAAGCAGTCCGGACTCGGCCTCATCCTCGGAGTGGGTCTCAATGTGCGTCACGAGGCCTTCCCCCCCGATCTCCCGAACGCTACCTCCCTCAAGCTCCTCGGGGTGCCAGAGGCGCGTCTCGCTCCGGAAGATCTCCTCGCACGTTGCCTCAAATCCCTGAGCGCTCGCATCGGTCCGTTCTTCACACGCGGCCTCGCTTCATGCCTCGCCGATCTGAACGAATACGATGGCTTGAAGGGTGCGCTTCTCAGCGTCACGGATGATCAACGAAGCGCGCCTGATGCCGAGCCTATCTCTGGGCGCGGAGGCGGTATCGACGCCGAAGGGCGCCTGATGGTGCTCACAGACGCTGGCACCATCTTTATCCGTTCAGGGCACGTCCAAACCAAAAGCCAGGCGAGCGGTAGTTAGACAATGACAATCCGACCCGGGATTCGCACCAACCCTAGGTGGACAATCCGACCCGGGTTCCTCCGTCGAGTGACGCCCGGACAACCTGACCCGGGATTCGCACCAACCCTAGGTGAGAGTCAGAACGACAATGACAATCCGACCCGGGTTCCTCCGTCGAGTGACGCCCGGACAACCTGACCCCCAACCCTAGGTGAGAGTCAGAACGGATTTTCGACCGTCAGTTCGGGGAAAAGAGAGAAATCGCGGTCTCGACTGAGTAGCACTTCGACTCCGTGAGCAAGACAAAGAGCGACCACACGGGCGTCATGAACCATCCCGCCAATGATGCGTGAGCGCAGCACGAGAGGCTGAAGCACTTCCGTGAAATCGTGCGGTTCCGAGAGCAGCACGAGAGATGGTGACGATGTCCATGCTTCCAGTTGACTCCAAGCTTGCTCTTGAGTGCTGACTGCTCTTCGCCAAATCTTAGGGTTCGTGACCACACTTAGAAACTCGAACACGCAGGGCCACGGAATGGCCCAGCGCTTTTTTGACTCAGCGAGTTGGCGGAGCACGCGCAAGGCTATGTCGTGCTCACGCATTTCACGTCGATGAGCGTAAACGAGAATGTTGGTGTCAACCGCAATCATCGGCTTACACCCTGATAGATTTCATCTCGCAGCTCTTGCCACGACATGCCTTCGAGCGGGTTGGCACCACCTCGCCTTCCAACACTTCGATCTGGCATCTCATAAGCTTTCGGACGCTCGTGAGGCTCGAGTACGTGCCGAAGACCTTCTTCAACAATGGCACGGAGCGGCTGCCCCGTCCGTTTCGAAAGGCGTTTGGCACGAAGCAGCAGGGCGTCTTGGATATCCAAGGTCGTCTTCATGAATACATATTACCCATATTATCTAGTATGGGCAACCCATATATACGAGAAGCCGCGCCAAACGTGAACAGCCGTGATCTCGGCTCAACTGCGCAATCCGACCCGGGTTCCTCCGCAACGGTGACGAAAGCCGACG
>CAYMQT010000030.1:17048-37320 GCA_964392575.1 uncultured Polyangiaceae bacterium | reverse complement strand
AAAATCCTCGCTTTCCATGCCCGTCGCGCGCCAGAGCGCACGCGCTCCGGCCATGTTGCGGCCATGAGTGGAAGTTTTGCTGCGGTATCCCTTGGTCTCTGACATGACGGGTTGTTCCTAGCTGAAATCGAGCGCCTTCACCATTACACTCGGCCCATGACGGCCCAGCCCCTGTACCTCTCGGATCTCGACGGGACCCTGCTCAACGACCGGGGTGTTCTGTCCGACCGCACCCGGCAGGGTTTGGTCCGGCTTTTGGAAAGCGGCGTGCAGTTTTCCGTGGCGAGCGCACGCAGTCACTTTTCCATCACGAAGATTTTTGGAGACGTTCCGTTCCGTTTACCCATCATCGAGTTCAACGGGGCGTTCATCACGGACTATGCGACCGGGGAACACCTGGAGGTCAATGCGCTGGACAATTCTTTGGGGCGAGACTTGTTCGATCGAGTCGTAAAAAGCGGTCAGCGGCCCTTTGTTTGCAGTTTCAACGGGGAACAAGACTGCCTACATTACGACGAACTCATCAATCCAGGCATGCGGTGGTATGAGAAGCGCAGGCGCGCGGCCCAAGATCCTCGCCTGCGCCGGACCCCGCGTTTGCGCGAAACGATGGCCGAGCAGGTGGTCAGCCTGACCGTGATGGACCAGGATGAGGCGGCCATTTCCGCCCTGCACGCCGAGATCGCTGCGGCCTACGGGGACGAGCTTCAACTCTATTTCTATGAAAACGAGTACAGCACGGGAACCTTCTGGCTCACGATCCATGACCGGAGGGCCAGCAAGCACATTGCCATGCTGAACATGCGAGACCGGTTTGCGGCGGGGAGTTTTATCGTGGCTCTCGGCGACAATGTGAATGATATTGAGATGTTGAAGGCCGCCGACCGCTCAGTGGCCGTGGAAAATGCTGTGGCTCCCGTGCGGGAAGTCGCTTCCCTGGTGATCGGACATCACGCGGACGACAGCGTGATCGCGTTTCTAGAAGCGGACTCAAAAGGCCGGGTTTAAGGGGCAAGCTGTGCTCAAAGGCCTGGGCGACGGGAATGTGAACTGTTGCGATTTTGGTTTGGTCCTTCGTGAGCATTGCCTATGATGGCCGTCGTCATGACTCCCGCCGAAACCAACATCGTCAAATCTCTCATTGCAGTAGCCTGGGCCGATGGTCAGATGGAAAACGCTGAAGCGAGCGTCGTCGAGGGCCTTCTTGTTGGATTCGATGCGAGTGCTGAAGAAGAGAAGACGCTGCTCGAATGGGCAAAGACTCCTCGCAGTCTCGACAAGGACATTCCTGTCGCCGACATGACGGAGGAAGATCGTGAGCTGCTCCTGGCCAACGCGGCCCTTTTGGTTCTTTCCGACGGTGTGCAGACAGACGAGGAAACCAAGGCGCTCGCGGAGCTGGTGCGGATCCTTGGTCTCAAGGATGCCGAAGCCAAGAAGATCATCGAGGGTTCCAAGGACGGTGCGTTGAGCCTCAGCTCTCGCTCCTTGAGCTGACGGCTGACAGACTCGGGAGATTCACTTCAGCTGAGGTTCGCGTAGTTCTCTCAGGCTGAAGGCTCCGATAGGAAGATCCCTCCGCTGCATCATCGAGAGCACCTGATCGATGTCCTCACGCATGGCTCGGTCGTCCGTCACCATGGGGACCGCGCTACGGACGGCCTTGTGAAGGAGCATCGTTCGCCCGTGGCATCCGGCGCCGTCACGTAGATCGACGGCCTGGGCGCAGGCGAGGGTCAAGATGGCGGCGACATTTTCGGTCAGGTCCAAGATGTGTGCGCAGTCGCGCGCGGCGATGGTGCCCATGCTGACCTTGTCCTGGTTGTGGTTTTCGGTACTGCGGGAAAACACACTTGCGGGCATTGTGAGCTTTGCGGCTTCTGCGGCGAGGGCAGACGTAGTGATCTGCATCGCCTTGAATCCGTGATGGGCCCGCGCCTGAGCTCCCTTGGCTCCGACGAGGTTGATGGGAAGTCCATGGCTGGTGTCGGGATTGCAAAGGAGGGCTAGCTGACGGTCGAGGAGATCCGCGATCCCTGCCACTTGAGTCTTGAGCGTGTCCATGGCGCTTGCAATGTGCCCGCCGTAGAAGTTGCCGCCATGGAGCAGCTGTCCGGATTCGGGGTCGATCAGTGGATTGTCGTTGGCGCCGTTGAGCTCCGTTTCCACCATCTTGATGATGCCGGGGAGTGTATCCAAAAGAACGCCCAGGACGTGGGGCGCGCACCTGAGTGAGTACCTGTCTTGGACGCGGGCAGGGGCGTCGTCGCGTGCCTTTTCGAAGTCGAGATCGGCCCGGATCCATGCGGCACAGAGCGCCTGACCCGGGTGCGGCTTGGCCTCGAAAATACGCGGGTCAAAATGGCGTGGCTCACCGCGCAGGACGTCTGACGCCGAGGCCGAGAGCGCGCTCGCCCAGCGTGTCAGGGCGAGCGCACGTGGGACGCAGAGTGCAGCCACTCCCGTCATCGCGCTCGTCCCGTTCATGATGGCCAGGCTCTCCTTGGGTTCGAGCTGAAAGGGCAAGAGTCCGGCGGATTTGAGCGCACTTTCGGCGCTGACCCTCTGGCCCTCGAAGAGAACGTCTCGCTCTCCGCTGAGACATGCAGCGACGTAAGAAAGGGGGGTCAAATCGCCACTGGCTCCCACGCTTCCCATACAAGGGATCAAGGGCAAAACGTCTTTCTCAAGGAGAGCTACGAGGGCATGGAGGAGATCGGGTCGAACCGCTGAGTAGCCCCGAGCGAGGGAGGCAAGACGGGCCATGAGGATGGCCCGGGTTTCCTTGGGGCTAAAATCGGTGCCCACTCCGCAGCCGTGAAACCGGTACAGGTTCTTGGGCAGTTCGGCGACAAGAGATCCATCCACCTCCGTTTGACAACTATCTCCAAATCCTGTCGTGACGCCGTAAACCACGCTACCCTTGGCAAGGAGCGCTAGCAGAGCCTCCCGCCCCTTTCGCGTTCGGTTTTCGGCAGCTCCAGAGATGCGGATGTGCGTGCCGGGCGTCTCCGCAACGAGGAGCAGTTCCTCGAGTAGGAGCGGTGCGTCTCCCACGAGTACGACGGGAGGGGCGTTCATAGATCTTGTCTGTTCTCGCCTATGTACTCGGCGAGGGTCGATACACTGGAGAAGATGGCCTGGGTCTTCTCGTCATCCGATTGAAGCTGAACCCCGTATTTTTTTGAGATGACGACGGCGAGTTCAAGGGCATCGATGGAATCGAGGCCGAGTCCGTCACCCTCGCCGAACAAGGCCGCGTGCGATTCGATCGAGTCGGCCTCTACGTCTTTGAGCTCAAGGGATGAAACGATCAACTCCTTGAGTTCTTGCTCAAGTTCTCTCATGCGGCGCGAACATAGCAACGTCGGCGCGGGAGTGACAAGGACTCAGGCAGGCGGCTATATCTTGTCTTATGGTTGTGGCGGACGAGGACCCACCCGGAGGAGAGACGTTTCGGTTACCGCGGAGCGAGTCGCGCATGGGTGAGATCCCACCTGGCAGAGAGGGTGAGCCCTTGGCCGTCGTGGTGCGCGCACGGGGGACCGACGGCGTGGAGCAACAGTTCCGCCTCTCCCCCGGAGAGAACATCATCGGTGCGGGCTCTGAGAGTGACCTGATCGTGACCGATAAGGCAGTGTCACGGTCGCATCTTTCGGTGACCCTCGTTCCCGAGGGTGTGCTTGTGCGTGATCTCGGAAGTCGCAATGGCAGCTACTACTTGGGACAGAAAATAGGTGAGGTCACCCTGGGACTCGGATGCGTCGTCACGATAGGCGAAACCGACCTTCACTTTGCTGTTGATCAGAAAGACTTCGAAGGAACACAAGGGCGCGAAGCAGATCAGTACGGCGCTTTGGTCGGTCGGTCAGCGCCCATGAGGCATCTCTTCACGTTGATGAAGCGTTTGGAAGGATCACTGGTCAGTGTGCTCATCGAGGGGGAGTCAGGGACGGGAAAGGAGCTGATTGCACGGGCTCTGCATGATCACTCCGCCGTGCGGGGAGGACCGTTCGTTGCGCTCAACTGTGGCGCGCTCGATCGCGCGCTCGTGCGGAGCGAACTCTTTGGTCACAAAAAGGGCGCATTTACCGGCGCTCAGGCGGAAAATGAGGGGGCTTTTGCGGAGGCTCATGGAGGCACGCTCTTTCTCGACGAGATCGGAGAGCTGCCCCTTGATATTCAACCCGTGCTTCTGCGCGTTTTGGAAACGGGCTCGTATACTCGTGTGGGGGAATCAAAACCACGGCCGGTTCAGGTTCGCATCATTGCCGCGACGCACCGCAGTCTCCGTGAGGACGTGGAAGAGGGATTGTTTCGCGCGGATCTCTTTTACCGCCTCATGGTCGTTACCCTGCACGCACCCTCCCTCCGACAGCGACCAGAGGACATCCCGATCCTTGCGGCGACGATTGCTCGAAACGAGGGGCTGGGGACCTTGAGCGAGTCTCTCGTCAGTCAGCTTTCAAAGCGCATGTTTCCCGGCAACGTGAGAGAACTCAAGCATGCTCTCCTTGCCTATCGAGCGGTGGGGGAACTTCCCCTGGGCGAAGTCCGAAAAGGAGATCCCCTGAGGGAGGCGCTCGAGGCGTTTTTGGACCCTAGCCACGGCTATGCGGAGCAGAAGGAAGCCTTGATTGATCGGATGACGGAGATCTACCTTGCGCAGTTGATCGAGAGCACGGACGGAAATCGCTCGGAGGCGGCCAGAATTGCAGGACTTCAGCGTGGATACCTGAGGAGGCTCCTCGAGAAGTACGGACTCGACTGAGTTTTTCCGCTCAACGCTCGTGCGTATCGGATTAGAACTTGCCCACGAGTTCCACCCCGCGAGGCTGTGCGCGGAGCCCGAGACTTTGAACCCCCAGCTCCGAGGTGCGTACGGTTCGATGGGTCTCTCGGTCGAGAAGCCAAAGCGTGAACCCCGCGCCAAGGGCGACGCCAGAGGTGATGAAAAACGTCGTGCTGAGGTGAGCCCATTGGCGAGCTTTGTCCGCATCAGCTTGAGAAGAGGGGGGGCATACGGAGTCTTCACACGTCTTTTTTACAGCGCCCGCCTTTTGAAGCGCGAGCCCGAAAGTCACGCCTCCGAGCACTGCGGCCGTTCCTCCGAGCATCAGGGAGACGAAAGCGCCCTGGTTGAGCGCAGTTTTTCGTCTGTCCCCCGTCGACGATGCGGTATTGTGCCTCGTCTTTTGATTCGGATCCTCGGCAACGATTGTGGCGAAGGAGAACGTCTCCGTGTGGTCTAGCTCCCCGTCTTTGAGGGTCACCAGCTTTTCCACGCGCGAGCCGCGCTCATCTGTGATGCAGAGGAGGTAAGAACCCGGGTTGAGTTCATGAGTCTCCTGACCGAGCAGCGTCGATTCGTCCTGGCCGTTGACGGTGAGGGTCAGAGGATAGGAAAATTCTCCTGCAAACTCGAACGTGACTCGAGGAATGCGCTGGGCCAGCTCAGCGCGTTCCTTCGCTGCATTTTCAAGAGCACGTGTCCACGCGCTCGGCTGCTTTGAGTCTGTCGTCTCTTGTAAACACAGATCGTATCGGCTCCGGGCCTCAAGCAGGCGTCCCAAGTGCATTTCCGCGCGCGCTTGATAAAGACAGAAGACGGGAGAGTGAGCGAGGGCATGGGCGCGTGTGAAAAGTTCAAGTGCGCGCTCGTAGCTTCCCTCGGCGTAAGCGGCGAGGGCTTCGTGTCCCGTCGTTCGCGCAAGGCGGTTGTTTTCAAGGCCGTCTTGTTGGTTGGCCGGTGCGTTTTGTTCACTGAAGGCTTTCGGTGTCATCAGGGAAAACGCCAAAAGAAGGTGCCAGCGCCAAGACTTCATGGGGGATCCAGCGGCAATCCAAACACTGGATCTGTCTCCTGGCGAGGGGCTGACGTGATTTCCCTCTCGGACGGGACTTGGTTCTCCGTGGGAACGGGTTTTTGAGGAGTGGCTCGTGGAGGCCGAGTTGGGGGTCCTTCGACTGCGATGACAGGCGCGTCGGCGCTCTTTTTTGCTTTGTCTTCCGAGGTATTTACAGGCCTTGGCTCTGCGCCTGTTTCGCGGAGCTGAGGTGAGGCGTCCCGGGGGCGGCTCGCCTCTGGCGGAAGAATCGGATCTTGGGGGGCCGTGTCTTTGTCCTTTGACCCGGGGGCGCGTAGGTCGGCGTAGGAAAGGAGGGCGACGTAGGAAATCAGGGTGAGGATGAGCGCCCCGCCGAGAAGCAAGAGTCCTTTGATTCGCAAAGAGGGTGAACGATTCCGGTCCAGGGGGGCTACGACATCGTCTTTTGCAGAGCTCAAGGGCGCGGTGGCTTCGTCCCGTCCGCGTGAACTCTTCGAGTGCGTTTGTGGAGGAGAAAGGGGAGGCGCTGCATCGTCGGGGAGCTTTGAGAGCGCGTCCGTGAACTCTTTGATACTCTGAAAACGCAGAGCAGGGTTTTTGGCAAGGGCTCGCGTAAGCAGGGCGTCGACCTCTGCGTCAACGTGCGGTGCGAGCGTTGAGGGCGGAGGGGCCTCTTCGGTGCAGAGTTTGACGACAATGTCGCTCGGGCTCGTTCCGGAAAAGGGAGAAACGCCTGTGATTGCGCGGTAGAAGACGGCCGCGAGCGAGAACAGGTCGCTCCTTTGGTCGACAGGATTCCCCCGTGCTTGCTCCGGACTCATGTACGCGGGAGAGCCCACGACCAAACCCTGAGTGGTTGTTTCGCCGTCCTTTTGCGTGGTGCGTTTGGCAATTCCAAAATCCAGCACCTTGACCACGACCTCCCCCCCTTGCTCGGTGAGGAAGAGATTGCTCGGTTTGATGTCGCGGTGGATCACGCCCTGTTCATGGGCGGCGGCAATCCCGCGGGCCGCCTGTGCAACGAGCGTGCGCGCCTGACTCAGGGGGAGCGAACCATTCCTGAGGAGATAGTCGTCTAGATCCTCTCCAGGCAACAGTTCCATCGCGAGATAAGGCACCCCGTCGTCGAGCCCAAAATCCAGGATTTGCACGACATGCGGGCTTCGAATCAGCGCTGCTGCGCGCGCCTCTTTCCGGAATCGGGACTCGGCACCTTCACCGGTAGATTCTTCCGGTCGGAGGAACTTGAGGGCTACGTCTACGTCGAGATCCAGGTGCCGTGCCGTCCAGACCGCACCCATCCCTCCGCGGGCGATACGGCGCGTGAGACGGAACTTGTCCGCGATGATCTGGCCAGACTTTTGAAGCACGCCCTCGGATGGTAATTGAGCTGGACCTCTGGGGCTACCGATGCCGCACTCTTGAGTGCCGCTCGGTCCAGCTACCTTACGATGATGGGAGCGCCTGGATCGTCCAGGGGGGAGAGACCCCGGAGTGCTGCCCGCTCGGACGCATCCGAATAGGTAATGAGCATCGGATTTCCCTCAGCATAGACGACGGTCAGGGAAGTGAGACCTTCACGAAAGAGTGTTTCTTCATGCACAGTGAATCCAACGAGGCCGTCCATCTCTGTCAGGCTTCCGACTCTCGTGCGACCGCTCACGGCATCATAGGTGAGGATGAACCATTCTCCCTGATTGCGAAAGGTGCGCACGTGGGTGACGTCGGCCCCCCAAATGACGCTGAAGATCGGACTGAGCGACCCAGAGTCGATGAAGCGGTCGAAGGCAAGCACCCCGCTCTCACGCGCGTGGCGGAGGACGCCGCGATTTCCCTCGTAAGAGAACTCATTCAGGCTGGTGAAATCCTTGTCCCAGACCCCGCTTTCGACCGGAGCTTCGGTGTTGTGGGGATTGAAGCGACGGTAGTGCCCGTTCGATGCATCGTAGACGAGTCCGAGCCACTCCCCTTTCCACTTAAAAGGTAGGAAGTGAGTGCGGCCGGTAGATCCCACCTCGTTCTCAATCGATTCGAGCGGACCCTTGCCGTCGGCTCCAGTGATTCGTGAGAGATCTCCGCTTTTGGGTTGATAGCCCCAGATTTGGTCAGGGGTTCCCGGGAAGTGTGCGAGTACCGAAAACGGAGCCTCGCTTGGCCAAGATTGATGACCGATCTCGTCAGGTGCCTTGAGATCGAGCCGATTGGTCGTGAGACTTTTTTCCTCGGGGTTATAAAAGAAGTAAGTTGAGCTGCCCGAGGAGCGCGGATCCGCAAAGATGACCGTTCCAGCTTCCAGGGTCAGAGGGAAATCCTTCTCTTCGTAGACGGTGATTCCTGGATTCCCGCCCAAGGAGCTGTCGGGCTCTTTCGAGGGTATCTCGCTTGGCGCAGGTTCGTCCGTGGGACTTTCGTAGCTGAGCCCCTCGAGTCCCAGCAGATCGGCACAACCCAAACAGAGAAGTAGAGGGAGTACGGGACGAAGGCGAAGCATCGGACTAGAGCGAAGCACAGGGGGTAACCTAGCACTACTTTGCATGAGGAACCTCTAGCCAGAACCGTGCCAGGAGATCGGCCTTGAGTCGGAGGCCGCCAGTGTGGAAAAACGGCGTACTTTAGCGTAGTTCATTTCTGACGTCCGGGTCTTTTTCTTGAGCGGACACCGGAGGCACCATGGGCTGGCCAGCCGGGTCACCGGGCCCAGTTTCAGCAAGGCGTGGGTCCGTGATAGCTCACGGTGTCATGTGGCGACCGATCTTGGCCCTGTTTGCAAGCGCGCTTGGGTTCGTCGTGTTTTTCGCTTTGGTTAAGAGCCCGATTTCGAGTCGGAACGCAGACGGAGGAAAGCTGATCGTTGCGCTCGTCGGCGCGTGCTTGGTCGTCGTCTATGGACTGAGAGTGCGCCGCTTTCGAAAGGGGGAAGAGGACCCCCGGTTGCGTCTCCGTGCACCGGACGCCACGAAGACCTTCTCGATCACCTGGTTTCAGAATCTCGTCTTGATCCTTTTGTGCGTCTTTGGCGCCATGAACTACTACCGCTTTGACTTGCGGCAATTGACCACGGTCGGAAACTACTACGATACCACCTATTATTACCTCAACTCCAAGTACTTTGAGGAGTTAGGATACCAAGACCTCTACCTCGCTCTTCTCGTCGCGGACGAGGAAAACAAAAACCGCCTTTCTCACGTGACGAAGTTGCGTGACCTTGAGACGTATCAGCTCACACGCCGCACGACGGCTGTTCGAGTCCATCGCGCAAGGATCGAGGCATGCTTCACGCCTGAGAGGTGGAACGAGTTTCTTCACGACAGCGACTGGTTCGTGCGGCGTCTCAAGCGCGCCGAAGCCACCTATTTGTTCCGGGATCATGGTTACAATCCACCGCCTCCCTGGACGCTGGTCGGCGGATTTCTATCGTCTCACGTGTCCGTCGAGCACTTGAAATGGATCACGATGATCGATTTCGGCTTGGTCCTCTCGATGTTTGCCGGGGTGTTTTGGGCGGTGGGATGGGAGGCGTGCCTTCTCGCCTTCCTCTGGTTCGTCAGCACGGCCAGTGGCGTATGGCCGATCGTCGGGCAGGCGCTTTTGCGTTTCGATTGGCTGGCTGCCACGGTGGGGGCGGCATGCCTGCTCAAGAAAGGGCGAAGCGGCTGGGCAGGCGGGTTGCTCGCTTATGCGGCGTTGACTCGTGTCTTTCCCGGGATCTTCTTTCTTCCCTATCTCTTCATCGTCGCACGAGAGTTTCTGAAGACGAGAACTCTGTCCAGAGAAGCGCGCCGCTTCTTTTTTGCCGCAGCCGCGGTGAGCACGGTCATGATAGCTGGAGCCTACCGCGAGTATGGCGGAGAAGCGTTCGTCGATGCCAAGGAGAAGCTTGCGCTCCACGGGAGCGCTGCCTCTTACAGCTCCTTGCGCATGGGGCTTGGAGATGCCCTCATTTACCGCGGAGAGCGTACGCGCGCTGAGCTCCGCCCCGCGGGAGGAATTTCCGGCAAGGCTGAAAAGCTTGCCGACCTAGAGCCGGTTTTGCGCGGCGTTGGTGCTCTCGTGCTCCTTTTGACGGCATGGTTCGTGGCCCGGACGAGACCGCGTGCATTTGAGGCGCTGCCCTTGGCTTATTTTGCCCTCTTCGCGCTGACCAACCCGCAATACAACTATCACAACATCCGCGTCTTGCTCATGGTTTGGCACGCGAGCGCTCCAGGGCGGAGGAGGAACATGATCGGGATGGCGCTTCTCTTTTTGACCGAAGTGGCCGCGCTCGCCATGACGACGACGGGGGGCATTGCCTACGCTCGAACTTCGGTCAGCTCCCTGGGACTCTTGCTCTATTCGCTCGTGCAGCTTGGGTTCGTGGGGTGGACGGCAGCGGCCGTCCTTGCCAATCATGAGATGCACTCAAGAACGCGACCGGAATGAGCGGCGGTACCAGAATGAGCGGCGGTGGGAGAGCGGTGCCAAGCCGTAGAGCTGAGCCCGGGCGTAGAGCTGAGCCCGGTCGCAGCGCGAACGCTCGGGGCGATGTCCTTTAAGTAGGCAGGCTCCGTGAGGGGGGGAGCCCCTTTTCTGACCAGCGAGCCTTCCGCGAAAAGGAAGCTCCGAGAAGACTCGGGGAAGCGCCTACCATGATCGTTGAAGTTGTGCGCGCGTCCGTGATCAGTGGTCACGAGGAGCAGGGTGCGAGCACCCTGCCCGCGAAGCACGTCGAGATCCATGCGGAGCGCCCCCACGAACGCATCAGCCCTTTGTAACGCGCGGAGATACTCCTCGTAGCGTCCACGGTGCGCGTGCTCGTCCGTCTCGCCTAGGCTCACAAACACGAAGTCAGGCTGGGCTTCGTAGAGGAAGCTGCGGGCTAGGCGCGCGGTGACCGAGTCACGACGAAACGAACCCCAGCCTCCTTCGTCTGCGAAGCCTTCCTCAAGTGCTCGCCGGCAGCCAGGAAACCGCCGCAGAGTTTCGTGTCCAAATCCTCCCCACCGTCCGGTCGATGCGAGTCCGCGCTTCTGAGTCGAGGCGGCGACTTCGATCTTTGGCCACGAGGAGAAGACGGCCGCTCGCGTTCTGTCTGTCCCGGCAGCCTTCTGAAAGTCATCGATGAGTGTGGGGCGGGACATCTTGCGACAGTCGTTTTCCGTGCACCCGGTGGCCGAAGTGCCCGAGAGCATTTCCATGTAGCCGGGCAAGGACACGAAATTGGGGCCAGAGGCGAAGAACCCAGGTGAGCCGGGCGCGCCGAGGGCGATCCCGCTGCGCTCCATGGCGCACAAATGTGGAACCAGAGCGGTTCGAGTGGCCGCGACGTTGCGACCTTTGTGTGTGGGCCCCAAGAACACGTCTTGCCAGCGTACGCCGTCGATGGCGACAAGGAGGACAAGGGTGCGGTCCCCTGTGTGCTTTGCAAGCGCATTTTCCGGGGTGTTTTCTGGAGCGCCTGAAGGAACCTGACAGCTGACAAGCGAAGCGCCCAAGGCGCCCAGCACCTGGCGTCGACTGAGACTCCCGCGGGCAGATCCGGGTAAGAGACGTCGGGCGAGTCCTGAGGCCTGCATTTTCGGGCTCATCCTTCCCTATCAGCATGACCGTCGTGAAAACTCGCGGGGACAGGTCTGTCACGATGTCTCGGATCTGAGCCCGAGGCTTCACAACCTCGCTGGGCCTCCGTTTCGCGTTTGTCATCGATTCGCCTTAGGTTTGGGAAATGAAGCGCGCGCGTCCCCTAGCGTCCCTTTCCCTCCTTGTCCTCTTGGGAGGTGCCCTTCTCTTTTGCGCGAGTTTTGGTTGCAGCACGTCTCGACCGCCTGAGAGCTTCGCCGCTGTAGATTCGAGCGAGACAGGGGAGGCGAGCATTCCCGAAAGGACAGCGACAAAGACCCGTCTTGTCGTGTGGATCACCGTGGACCAGATGCGAGGCGATTACTTGCGTCGTTACGAGTCGCACTTTTCCGAGCGCGGGTTTCGCCGCTTGATGACGAGTGGTGTTTGGTATCAAGAGGCTCACTATGGACACGCCATCACGGAGACCGCCCCCGGGCACGCGACCCTCTTTACCGGGGTGGCGCCCAGTGAGCACGGCATCATCGGAAACTCTTGGCTGACCCAAGACGGGGGGGAGGTCACCTCCGTGTCGGATCCGGCTCGCTCGTTGATCACGCCCTGGCAGGACGATTCAAAAAAGGGGGGCGCTTCGCCGCACCGTCTTTTGGCTGCCACCGTGGGCGATCAGATGAAAAACGCGACCAGCGGTCGCGCTCAGGTGGTGGCGGTTTCCATCAAGGATCGCAGTGCCATCTTGCCCGCCGGTCAAAAGGGACAGGCCTATTGGATGGGCGAGAAGGGATTCGTCACTTCCGACTACTACCTGAAGGAAGCGCCCGCTTGGTTGATCCAGCATCAGAGCGAGCATCCTCCAGAGAGTTACATACGCGAAGGCTGGCCGCTGGCGCGGCCAGAGAGTGAGTACAAATATCCGCTGAGCACTTCCGTCTACGCTCCAGATTCCCTGGGTCTCGGGTTTCCCCATGCAGTCGCGGCAGGAAAAGATCTCGTGCGCGCCGTCGTCCATTCCCCCTGGGGGGATCGTGCGGTCTTGGATCTCGCCTTGCGGGTGATGGATGAGTTTGAAATGGGGAAGGACTCAGAGGTCGACCTTTTGTCCATCAGTTTTTCTTCGCCGGACATCATCGGCCACGCCTATGGACCTGAAAGCCGAGAAATGGAGGATTGCTTCCTCCGTTTGGATGACGGATTGGGGGAGCTTTTTTCCGAGATTGATAGGAAAATCGGCTGGGAGCACACGCTGGTGGTTCTCAGTGCCGACCATGGGGGCTCTGAGTCCGCAGAGTATCTCACCGCGCAGGGTTTGAAGGGTCGCCGTCTAACCGAAGGGATGCTCGAAAGCGAGGCGCGACGTGCGCTCAAAACAGCTTTCGGTCATGATCGGTACCTACTTGGCGTGTCCTCTCCCTACGTCAGCTTGAACGAAGCTGCCCTCCGCAAGGATGAGCGGCCTCTGTCCGAGGTTCTGCCCCTTCTGGTCAAGAGTCTTCAGACGGTACCCGGTGTGCTCCGGGTGTACGAAAAGGGAGCAGACGAATTTTCGGGTGAACACGGAGCGAGTGTAGCAGCTGCGATGCACCCCGAGCGCTCGGGGCACCTCTATGTGGTTCCGGAGGAGTATACGCTCTTTCTCCAGGATGAAGATCTCGCGGCGACCCATGGAAGTCCTTTTCGCTACGACACGCATGTCCCTGTCCTCTTCGCCGGGAGCAGCCTCAAAAGCGCGGAAGTTTCTCGGGCGGTCGACGTCCGCAGCATCGCTGTGACGGTGGCAGGTGTCATCGGTGTGCCTGCGCCAGAAGGCGCCACTTTTTCCGTCCTTTCTGAAGTCTTTTCTGGTTTGCATGTCTCCGACCCGTCCGGCGCAAAGAGCGCGAACGTCAAAAGAGCGGGGGAGTAAGGGGAAGCGAAAAGTTCTGCGTCGCTTCGGTCGCGAACCGATCGAGGGAAGGCGAGTAGGTCTTCATGCGCAGCGTCGTCCCATCGGAGAGGAGCTCGACCAGACGCAAGAATCCGAGACCACCTTCATCGAGCATCTGGTAGTTGGCGAGCACCTGATGCACCAGGTTCCCGTGCGTGCCCTGACTCGTGAGGACCGCCTCACCATCGGCAAGCACATGACCGTTCATGGTGAGGAACAGCCCGGGGATGTCCTTCAGCAGATCATTCCAGAGCATCTCCCCATCATAGGCGCCCTCGGCAGTGGCGTTCTCCTCGCTGTACGGCGCCGTCAGGTCACGTCGGGCGGTCCCGTACGTCAGAGGATTCCAGTCTTGTTCGGTTCCCTTCTTGTGAAAATCATAGCGGGTGGCGTCGTGATAAAGGTACGCATGGGTGATGAACACGACGCGGTCGTCCAGGTAGCGGGAGAGCGTCTCTTTGGCCCAAGCTACGGTCCGTTTTCGTGGGCTCCATTCCAGAGTGAGCACGCCCAGGGTGAAGCGTGATTGCGGGAGGCGAAAGTACGCATTTTCTACGGACCCTTCTTCCATTTGCGCTGCTACTTTTTGCCCCGTAGCCCGTCCCGGCTTGCCAAAAAACTCCCGAAACAGGGAAGTGCGCGTGTTCGCTGACCCGGCTTTCCCGAAGTCGTGGTTTCCGGAAGCAAGGATGAGGGGGAGTGTTTCAGCCACGGGGTGAAGCGCACTCGCTACGATCTCCCATTCATCTCGCGTATTGCTCTCGGTGATGTCTCCGAGGTGGAGCGCGGCCACAATGTTTCGCTTCGTTGCCACTTGTTGCACCCACTCCGCCTGACGGGCAAGATGAGGCTCGCGGCAACTCACGTAGTACTGAGTATCCGGCAACACCGCCAAAGTGACGGAACCGGGCTCAAACGGCGTCGGCTCCGTCGCGCTCAGCCCCGTGAGACGGCGAGGCCAGTCTGGCTTGCGGATGCTTTCCGGGAGCCCGCACGGCTTGCGGGGCGAGGCGGAGGTGAGGGTCGGGGGCGTCGGCGCCTCGGTCCTCTTCCTGTTCTCCGTGACTTCTTCCGTCAGCTGTGTGCCTTCGCGGGTCTCTCCGCCTTTCGGAACGCAGGCCGTGCCGGTGAGGAGGAGAAGGAGAGCAAGCGCGGGGGAATTCGAGATCATGACGCCGAGCGTCCCCTAGCATGGAGGCAGACTGCTGACGCGAGCGTGACGGAAAGGTAGAGTTTTCCCAGGAACGCCGGGAAGAACCCCAGCTGAAACATGAGGAAAATCGGCCCGGAGAGAGGGCACAGTTCCTATCCTCATGTCTCTCGACTACTGATCAAGTCATGACCCTGATTTCGAAAACCTCAATAGGTCTTGTCTTTGCCTTGTCCCTGTCGGCCTGTCAGGCCGGAGGCGAGGTGTCCATCAAATCCGGTGGTGACATCAAAGGCGATCTCCCCGGCGAAGAGAAAGAGGAGGCGCCCACCGAGGACGACAAAGACGTCAGCCTCGAAGGCGATGAAATCAAGATCAAGAAGAAGATCCGTTTCGCCACCGGAAGCGCAGAAATTCTCGAAGAGTCAAACGGACTCGTGAAGGCGATCGCGAAGGTGATCAAGCAGGGCGGTCTGAAGAAGGTCGAAGTCATCGGACACACCGACACTGTCGGAAGTGACGAAGCCAACCAGAAGCTTTCTGAAGATCGCGCCAAGTCGGTCGTGGCCGCTCTTCAGGCCCGCAACGTGAAAGCGGAGCTTGTGGCTATCGGTAAGGGCGAGAGCAAGACGATGTGCCAAGAAGAGACGGAAGAGTGTCACGCCAAGAATCGTCGCGTGCAATTCAAGGTGATTGAGTAGCGCAAGCGCAGCCCGGGGATTCTTGATTCCGACCAGCCAGAAGGCATCCAAGAGAGTCCCCCGAGGCTCGCGGTTGACGAGGAAGAGGCTTCTGCTCTTCTGTTCGTTTGCGTTGATTTACTTTTCCGTTCCGCCCACGCTGACCGTTTTTGAACCCAAGTTTCGCGGCGAAGTTTATCCCCTCTCCATGTGGTCCATGTTCTACCGGGTCCACAACCAGATGGAGGACTATGGAGTGAGCATCCTCGCTCAGGACGGAAAGCCGCTTTCCGCTCCCCTTCGCTTTGAGGCTTCTGGTTTTCCGAAATCCCACGATATTTCAGCGTACCACGCCATTCAAAAACTGGGGCGTGCCGTCGATTCGGGCAGGAAGGGAAGCATCGATCGGGCTCGGCGCACGGTGGAGAAAGCCTACTTGCGCGGGAATGTTCGCTACGAAGTGGTCGCGCGCGTCTGGGATCCGGTCGAGCGGTTCAAGACCGGAGCCATCAAGCGGGAAGTGGTGAAGGGGACGTTTTCGACCCGAATGCGGGGAGCCAGTCCATGAATCTTTCTCGCACCATAAAGCGCCGTCTGCTCGGAAACCCTGGCCGACCCGAGGACGTGTTTGCTTATCACCGGAGCGCTCTTGAGCGCTGTAGGATGACCGTTCGTCTCTTTTATGGCGTCTGTCTCTTCGAACTGAGCCAGCAGCTGAGCAGCTTGGCTCACCTCATGAAGGCGAAAGGCATGGACCCGCTCTGGCCGGTGTCTTGGGTCTCTCGCGTGGGTCCGGAAAAATCAGCGGTTTTCCTCTTTCCGGGAGCGACGGCGCTGGCGGCGTTTCTCTGTTTGTTCCCGGGAAACAAGAAGGCCCGAGGTTCGTTCGTCGTACTCCTCACCCTCGTTGGCGCCTACCTGAATTCGTTTGGGAAGGTGAACCACAACTGGCACGCGGCCATCGTGATCGCCTTCTTCTATGCGTTTCTTCCGGCCGGAGACGCGATCCATCTGCGTGCCTCGTTTCACAAGACGCGCGACTACGTGCTTTTGTGCACGCTTGCGCTGGCCGGTTTTTTCCTTTGCTACTCGATCTCAGGGTTTTGGAAGGTTTCGGTCGGCGTGTATCAGCTTGCGATAGGGGAGGTGAGCGCGTTTCATCCACAGGCCCTTGCGTATCATGTGAGTCGTAGGGTGGCGCAGACGCAGAGTACGCCGACGGCTTTCGCGCGCCTGTTGATCGAGTATCCATGGGCGGGATACTTTCCTTATCTCCTCACCCTTTACGCAGAGTTCTTTGCGCTTTTCGCGGCTTTTCGCGTCCGCACGCATCGGGTGATGGGACTCTTGCTCCTCGCGTTTCATATAGGCTCAGCGTTGACCTTGAAGATCGGCTTCTATCATCATCAGCTCCTGCTCTTGGTGCTGGCTGTGGGATCTCCGCTCACCCCGTCGAGAAACAGTCCGCGTGACGTCCTCTACGACATGCCGCTTTTCGGTGATCTTCTCAGTCATGTCCGTCGACGGGGGCGAGAAGTATGAGCCGCGATTTTTTGGTGCTCTCAGCGTCCAACTTGTCAAGTTGTCTTGACAAGTAAGTCCTGGACACGAGTAGACCAGATCCGGTACTGGCTTCAACTTGTCAAGTTGTCCTGACAAATTTTCCAGATCGCATTCTGCACCTGGTTGGCCTTTGTCTTCCCGGGACAGGGACGCCTAGAGTGAGGGGAGGTGGTGACTGTGTGGGGCGAGATCTGTGCGCGGTCAGGGAGCACTCTCGGCCTTCCTGCGCTCTGGTCTGTGCCCTGGTTGTTGGTCGGGATGACGTGTGGCGAAAATGTTCTCGCTCAGTCAGACGCACCGTTAGAGAGCGCACGGACGGACGACACGGGGGACGTGCAGCGGGAAGACGAGGCACCGCCAAACTCCCCTCAACGTACCGAGGACTCAGAAAAAGCCCCTGCCGGAAAAGACGCTGAGAAGGGATTTCACGGTTTCTCTCTGCTTCCGCTCCCGGTACTCGCGACGACCCCGGCGACAGGGTGGATGATTGGAGTTGCGCCCACGGCCAACTGGATGATGGGGCACCCGGAGACGACGCGCCGCTCGTCGCTCGTCTCATCGGTGATTTACACGACGAAAAAGCAGCTCCTCATCACCGTGAAGTTCAACATGTTCTTGGACGGAGACCGTTGGAACCTTTTGGGGGATTGGCGCTACTTCGACACGTCTCAGCCGACTTACGGGCTCGGGACCGGGTCCCCGTCGGCGACCTTGGCCAGCAGTGGTATCCGCTTCAACGACAAGGTCATCACGAACGGCATCGACGAAGCTCAAATGATGATGTTCAAGTATCTGCGGATTCATCAGACCGTGCTTCGACGGCTGGGCGAGTCGTACTTCTTCTTCGGTGCCGGTTATCACCTGGACTATCATTTTGACATCGACGATCAGCTACTGGAGCTAGACGAGGTGCCACCCACGGTTACGTCTCACTACGCATACTCGGTTTCACGAGGCATCGATCCCGAGGGTTACGTGCTTTCGGGAGTGTCCGTGAATGCTCTTTATGACACGCGCGACAACCCCATCAACCCCTACAACGGGCGCTATGGACTCGTCACCGTGCGCGGGAGCCCGAAGTTTCTGGGGAGCGATGCAAACTCGGGGCACCTTTGGCTTGAGTACCGGGATTACTTCGGTCTTCAAAAAAAGCATCCCCGTCACCTCCTTGCGGTCTGGGGGTATGGTTCGTTTGCCTTGGGGGATAGGGTGCCTTACTTGGATCTGCCGGCGCTCGGCTGGGATTTTTTTGGCCGCTCGGGTCGCGCCTACGCGCAAGGGAGATTTCGCGGGCAAGCGCTGCTTTATTCAGAGGTCGAGTACCGCTTTCCGCTGCCCCTTCCGCTCCCCTTGTTGAGGGATCGGCTGGGAGGAGTCGCCTTCGTGAACGCAACCACCGCGTCCAACCAAGACGCGGGGACTCACTTGTTCAAGTATGTCGATCCCGGCTGGGGTTCGGGATTGCGCTTTCTGTTCAACAAGCGCTCGCGAGCCAATCTCACCCTCGACTACGCTTGGGGTCTCTATGGAGCGCAGGGTCTTTACTTGAACGCGAACGAGACATTTTAGCGAGACATTGAAGAGCGCCTTTTCAGCACCTGGCGATGAACAGACCGGCGGCCAGCGAGAGCACGAAGCCCTCATCGAGTCAAGAAAAGTCCGGGGAAGCCCGGTGCGGTGAAAATACTTCCGCCCCTTTTCGTGGTGGGAGAGCACTTCAAGCGTGCCACCATGTCTATCTGTTCCAGGTCCATTCGTTCTTTCGTGAGCTGCCGGTTTCCAGGAGCGATTCTGGGTATTCTTCTGGGTATTTTCCTGGGCCTTTCGAGTCCTGCCAACGCTCTCGAACTTTCAGGAACCATCCGGGCCAATCACGATCCGTCGCGCATCATCGAGGCCAACGGTAAATACTGGATTTACTCGACGGGCGGCGTCATCAACGTGCGTTCATCGACCGATCTCATCGCTTGGCAGTGGGAAGCGGGCGTTTTTGGTTCCATTCCGAGCTGGATGGTGAGCATCGGGAACAGCGTTGGCGACAGCCTCGATAACATCTGGGCGCCCGACGTCATCTACGCCGGAGGACATTATCTCAACTACTACTCACGCGATATCGGCCTCGATACCCAAGAGCATGCCGTGCTGGGTGTTGCCACGGCATCAAGCCCAGCGGGTCCCTGGACGGATCAAGGTATGGTGCTCGACGTCGTCGTTTCCAGCGCCTACTACCGCGTCATCGATCCTGCTCCCATCATCGATCAGAGTGGGAACCTTTGGGTCGCGGTGGGCTCCTTCGGGTACGCAAGCGGGAACGGCTACAACAATGGTGGCATCCGCGTCTATCAAATGAACGCTGCGACGGGGAAGCGCCTCGACGGAACCGACACCGGAACTCGCATCGCGGGCTCGTGGATCGAGGCACCGTATCTCCACTATTTTGACGGCTATTATTACCTCTTTTTCAACGAGGCACGCTGCTGCAATGGGCTGATGAGCACCTATTTCGTTCGGGTCGGTCGGTCGGCGAACATCACCGGCCCCTACGCCGACATGGACGGCGCTTCGCTCCTGACTCCGACGAGCGGCGGCACCCTCTTCATGGGTTTGGAGTATTCTGCAAACTACAGCAATGCTGGGACGGAGATTGCTCCCGTCACTCAGGCGAACACGGGCTCCGTCGCTGCCGAGCGTGGACCGGGACACGTGGGGATTGACGAAGACGCAGACGGCATCTCGCGCGTCACCTACCACTACTACGACGGCACGACGGGAAATGGCGAACCTACTTTAGGGATGAAGTCGCTCGTTTGGGGCAAGAACTCTTGGCCACGCATTGGATGGGAAATGCGCGCTGGGACGTACGCACTCGGCTGTAGCGATGGCACCGGCTGGATCGACGGTGGAAGCGCGAGCCCGGCGGTCGGTGACTGGTCAGGACAAGACGCCTCCCTTTTCACCATCACGCGCGTTTCTCCGAATCACTTCACTTTAGTCAATCGAGGCACGGGGCAAGCACTCGAAAGGAGCGGCAGCGATGTCGTCTGGGCAGCTGCCAACCCGTCGTCCAGCAGCCAACGCTGGTTCATCGAACAGACGAATGACAGCAGTTTTCGCTTGCTCAACCAAGCGTCGGGCGCCGCTCTGACGCGCAACGGAGCGAGCCTCACTTTGAATGCCTACACAGCGGGCAACAAGACGCAGAACTGGTTCGTGACGCCGGCCGGAGCACACCGCATCAGTTCACTCCACAGCGGTCATGCGCTCGCCGCGAACGGCCTCAGTTCAGGGAGCGGCGTCGTGCAGCAAAGTGAAGCGAACAGCGAAATCCAGTATTGGTGGCTCATCCCCAATGCGGATGGTACGACGCGCGTCGTCAATGTGAGTTCCGGTTTGGCGCTGAGCGTGGCGGGAGCCTCGACAAACGACAACGCGGCCATCGAGCAGCAATCCGATACAGGAAGCGCGAGTCAGGAGTTTTCTTTCGACGGGCTCACGGACGGGACACGCCGCATCGTTCCCGAGCTGAGCGGCAAAGCGCTTGGGGTCGTGGGTGCGTCCACCTCGACGG
>CAYMQT010000030.1:0-17038 GCA_964392575.1 uncultured Polyangiaceae bacterium | reverse complement strand
CAACAGCGCTGGACCCACGTAAAAAACCAGCAGTTCGAACTCGAATTTATCTCCGGCTACCCCAGCGGCGGATCGAGCGGCACGGGCGATCCGGGAAGCACGGGCGGAGCCGGGAGTGGCGGCGCATCATCCGGAGGCAGTTCTTCCACGGGAGGCGCGGGGACGGGAGGTAACCCCGATGGCTGTTCGGTAGGATACGAACTGTGTGGCGATACTTGCGTCGACACGACTTCCAACGCGAGCCATTGCGGTGCCTGCGGCGTGACCTGCGGCTTCGGCGAGTTCTGTTCGCTCAGCATTTGCGACAGTCAGTGTGCTTCAGGCCTCGCGGAGTGTGGACAATCGTGTGTCGATTTCGATACGCATCTCCTTCACTGTGGGGCCTGTGGTGCGACCTGCCTTGCCGGACAGACGTGCGAGGAAGGAACATGCACAGGAGACGCACCAGGTGAAGATCCTTCCTCTTCCGACGATGAACCTACGGGTGACGCAGGCTGCACCTGCTCGACTCCGGGAACCAGAGGTGCGCTTGCCTGGGAGTGGGTCGTGGCTTGGCTGGGGCTGCTGTCGTTGTCGTTGCGACGTCGACGGATGCACGATTGAACCTTGCGCTTCCTGGGGTCAGTCGACACCTTTGCGGCTACGTTCTTTGGGTTTTCCATCTTTGGATGCTCCATCCTTGAGTGCCCACTCTTGGATGATGGCTTCGTTGCCGGTCGTATCGGCACCGCGCTTGAACACCACGAATTCTCCAAAGCGCCCGACGACGCCGTACTCACCTTTGACCAGACCATCCCGGACGGTCTGTTTGGTGCGGTCGAGGCGCAGGGCGCTCTTTCGAGCCACCATGTAGTCCACGCCGTGGGACCCACGGCGGAGGGTGTAGAAGCCCACCCGTGAAGCAAGATGAGGACCGATGCGCTCGGTGGTCCCCACTGTCGCTGATTGAGGAATGCTCGCGACCAAACGTTTTACGTCTTGGTAGGTTTTCCGTTCCTTGTCGCTGAAGCTGAATTCGATCTTGTGATAGCCGGATTCCAGAGCCCGATCACGCAAGGAAAACGCACCGTAATTGTAGCTGAGGGCTGCGCTGGCTAGACACAGGGCGGTGATGGCGCCCTTGGCCCGCGGGATCCCTCCCTCGCCGCTTCTCATCGAGGCGAGCACGAGGCCGGCGGCCACGTAGAAGTACGGCGCCCAGTGCATCACATACTGAAACGAGAACATGGTGGGAGGCGCGTAGTCCGTCACCAAGAGGGTGAGGATGGCGCCGGGAATGAGGGCAGCCCAACCGTACCAGCGTCGAACTGGCAAGAAGACGAGTGGGACCAGCATGTGCATCAGGTACCAGAACTTCTTTTCGACGAAGATGTGCTTGAGGGTGAAGGTCGGATTGGAAACAAGCGTCTTGATGACGCCTCGGAACCCCTTCTCCGGTGGGGCCCAAAGATCTTCGTACATGTTAGGGAACCACCAGGCGCCCACTTCCTCCATCACGTGGAATCGCAGATAGACGAACCAGCTCGAAGCGACACCGGCCATGAGAAGACCCGCTCGCGGTCTGTGACCGCTCAGCAAGAAGACTGCGCCGACCATCGCCAAGGGAATGGGCATGTCTTCACGCATGATGAGCGCCCAAAAGAAGGAAAATCCCCCGAGTACCCAGCGTTTGGCATCGACTGCATAGATGCAGCAGAGGACGATGGCCGCTGCGGTCGGGGGCTCTTTCATTTCATAAAAATTGGCTCCGTGCAGGGGGTAGTAGCTGAGGTACGAAGCCGCGAGCGCCACAGCCCACCACTTGGGGAGGCGGCTCTGCAAGAAAAGGAAGAGGGGGATCGCGCCGAGGCCGAGAGACACCGACTGAATCACGAGGAGGGTTTCGGCCTTGGGATAGAGGGCGTAGAGGGGAAGGAACGCGTAGAGCCCGAGCTTGACGTGGTTGGCGATGTACTTTTGGGGATCATCTGGGAAGATCACCGGGCTTTGATTGAAGCGTCCTTCGAGCCCTCCGTAGAGGAGGTTCGTGTTGATGCCCAAGTCGAAGGTGGCCGTTCCGAGCTTGTGATGCCAACGCACCGTGAAAAAGCTCATGAACGCGCCGTACGCGAGCGCCATTCCGATAACGACGAGCAGGGCCGCGTGTTTCTGCAAGAAGGCTTGCAGCCTGGAGCTTTGCTTGGGCTCGGGATTTTCCCACTCAGAAAACCGCCGCAGTGCCTCGGTCACTTGAGGGGGAACGTTTTGGTAAGCCTTGGAAAAAAGGACTTCTGCGATCAGCGCCCCAAAGAGCACGACGGGCAGAAGTTCCTTGTGGTTTTGGGCCCATACCTGATGCTTCAGCATCACGAAAACGGCCGGAAGTAAAATAGCCGGCGATAGAAACCAGGCCCAGCGTTCCCAGAGTGCAGCGAGCTTTTGATCACGCCGCCAGCTCACAAACATCAAGATGCCGACAGCGAGCACTCCGCCTGCGGCCACCATTTGACCGAGCAGCGCCATGCGGTCATCCATCTCCATCTTGTTTTTCCGCAAGAACTGGTCGAGCCAGTCACCGCCTCTCATGAAGCGGAGAGACACGGCGAGCGCCATGCCCAAGAGGGTCGTCAGGGTCGTGGCACGCGCCGCTTGTCCCCAGGCTTCGGGAGCCCAAGGTTTGATCGAAGTGCCACTTTCGGAAGCATCTGGTTCGGAAGCATCTGGTTCGGAAGTACTGGGCAGCGAGGGGGAGGGTGGCTCTCTCTCTTCGTCTGGCGGCGATTCTTCCCGAGCTTCTTCATCCGTCATGGGGGGGACCTCTACCACGCACCGCCCCAGAGTGGATAGAATCCTCAGGGAATTGCGCAGCTTTTCGCGATATTTTTGCGCTCATGGGTGTGGCCCATGTCCACCAGGTCCATGGGCGTGCTCACCATGAGCGCCGTGCCCGTGCTCGCTGTGCCCATCAGGGCCGCCGTGCCCGTGCCCGTGCTCGTGCGATCCATGGCCATGGCCGTGCTCACCTTGCAGGGCAGAGAGGAATCCGCGCACGCCTGAGTGAAACATGGCCCGCAAGAGCAGCAAGCCGCTCAGTCCCGCGAGCCATTGCCAGATCACGTCGTGTTCGTGAGCCGAAGGTTCGTGAGCCAAAGAATCAACGGGTAGAAGCGCGGACGGTGGGAAGAAAGTGTCCATCATCCCTCCGAGCGCCCACGAAAGCGCCACGACAGTCAAAACGCCAACGGCGGCAGCCTTGCCCCCAAACCAACGGCGCAAGAAGACGAGCGTAGCAGCGTTCGTCGCGGGCCCTAGGAGTAACCCCACGAGCACCGCGCCCGGAGAAAGACCCTTGGCAAGGAGCACCGCAGCGAGCGGAGTCGCCGCAGGCGCGCACACGTAGCTTGGCACGGCTACCAAAGTGATGATCGAAAACTGCGCAAACCAACCATCAATCCCTGAAAATGCCTCCACTGGCAACGTCACGTCCAGGAGCGCAGCTCCAACAATGCCCAGGATCATCCAAGCGCCGACGTGATGAAACAGTTCATCAAAGGCCCCGAGTGCCCTCTTGAAAAATGAGGAGCTCTCAGGCGTTAAAGCTGGAGTACCGTCGCTCGGTTGCGCTGCACTCGATTGCGCTGCACTCGATTGCGCTGCACTCGATTGCGCTGCATCCGGGGGCTCTTTACTTTGCGTGAGAGACGCGATCAAAAGGGCGGCAAAGAACGCGACGATCAGGGCACCAAGGAGCCTCATCCACGCGAACTCCCAACCCAAGAAACGCACACTGAGCGCGAAGGTTTCTATCCCTAGCTCCGGGGCCGCGAGAAGAAACGCGACCACCAAGGCAGGCGCGGCTCCTTGGCCTCGAAGAGTCGCCGAGAGGGGAAGCGCTCTGCTTGCATGGAGAGGTGTAGGCGCTCCCATCACGGCCCCACGCACCGCATCCAGGACGGCGCCTCGCGAACGAAAAATGCTGGCGGGGAGCTTGGTCCCCAGGGCGGCGAGAATCGCCCCGGCGCTCAAACCCAGGATCAAGAGCGGGCCTGTCTCTACGGCGAAATCCACGAGCGCATGTTCGAAACTTCCAAACACATCGTGGTCATGCTCGCCTGGTTGATGGGCGCCACGCCCGAGAAAGCTCACGAAAACGCCAAGCGCCGCTGCCAATAAATCCCACACGCGCGCCCCCGCCGTCGAGGGAAGCTGCGCGCTCAAATCATGTGTCACCACATGCAGAAGCATCCCTCCGACGAAGGCCGCAACCCACGCATTGGCGGCAGCGAACGTTTCACTCGGCAGAGCATGCGCCACGAACACTCCTCCAATACTCGCAAGCGCAAGTCCGACAGCCCGCTTGAGAGCGGACCCTCGCCCCCGCACCGAGTCGAACGTGAGCACCACGATAGCAACCACGGGAACAGCGTGGGCGGCCAGCGCCGTCACCACCCCGGCGCGCGCCGAACTCACGAACAGTTCTCCCGTGTAAGCACCCAAACCGATGCCGTCGCCCACTCGATGAGCGAGCAATCCAAAGTAGCTGGCCTCCAGAGCGAGATCACGAGGATTCACCTGGCCGGACGTTTCTCGGCCAGCGCGCCAGAGGAACGTGCCTAGCTTCGACAAAAGCTCCGGCGTGACGAGCCCGAGCACAAACACCAAGATAGCCCAGACGCCCGCTTGGGAGAGGGCCTCGGGTAAGAGATGTAGGATCACGACCGCTAGCGCCGCTGTCAGAGCGAAGGTGCGCATGGGACCCATCCACAGGTCTCGACCCCGAGGAAAGAGCGCTAGAAGCGTGCCAGCTAAAACGCTGACTACGATAATGGCGATCGCCGCAATCATTGCCGCGCCGGCTTGGACTCAGACGGTCACAAAGTCCAGGCAATGCGAAAAGCGAGGCTCAGGCAAGCAATTGCGAGACTGCTCTCTCTGACCTGAGCTTGCTTTTTCCAGGTGCTCAGTGTCAATCTAACAGGAGATGACCTGGGAAATACTGATACACGATCCGCTCACTCGTTTCATCGCCCAAGCATCGTCTATCATCATCGTCTCACGGTTACTCGGGCTCGTCACTCGCCACATCGGTCAACCCATGGTGATCGCGGAGATCACGGCCGGCATCATTCTGGGTCCGTCGCTCTTAGGACTTTTGTTTCCCGAAATGAGCGCGCAGCTTTTTGCCCCTGATTCTCTGGGAGCGCTGCAACTCGTCAGTCAAATCGGGCTGATCTTGTTCATGTTTCTGATCGGGTTGGAGCTCGATCCACGCCTGCTTCGGGGAAGGGGACGTTCCTCGGTCGCCATCAGTCACACCAGCATCGTCGTGCCTTTTGCGATGGGCGTACTCTTGGCGTTTTATCTCTACCCTCGCTGGTCGAGCCCGGATGTAAGTTTCACTGCTTTTACCTTGTTTTTGGGCGCTGCCATGAGCATCACGGCGTTTCCGGTGCTGGCGCGCATCTTGAGCGAACGACGTTTGCTTCGCACGCGGGTCGGTGCAGTCACCATCGCTTGCGCTGCCGTCGATGATGTCACCGCTTGGTGCATTCTTGCGTTTGTCGTCGCGGCGGCTCGGGCCGATGGTTTCGCTGCCGCCGGAGTCACGACGGTCCTTGCCTTCGTCTACATCTTGTTCATGTTTTTTGCCGTGCGTCCGTTGCTCCGACGTCTCTCCGCACGAGTCACCAGTTCAGAAGGGCTCACGCAAAATGTCGTGGCTCTCATCATGCTCCTGCTTTTCTTTTCGAGCTGGGCCACGGAGCTCATCGGCATTCACGCACTGTTCGGCGCGTTCCTGCTGGGCGCTGTTCTGCCGAAAGACGGAGTGTTTGCTCACGCGCTCGCAGAAAAGCTAGAGGACTTGGTCATCGTTGTCTTGCTGCCGTTGTTCTTCGCCTACAGCGGTGTGCGGACCGAACTCTCCCTCCTGGATAGTTCCGCGGCTTGGTTGACCTGTGGACTCATCATCTTCGTTGCTTGCTTAGGTAAGTTTGGGGGCAGCTTTGCGGCCGCACGCCTCACGGGGCTCTCCTGGCGTGAATCGGGCGCTCTGGGGATTCTCATGAACACGCGGGGGCTCATGGAGCTCATCGTTCTCAATCTGGGGCTCGACCTCGGTGTGATCAGCCCCTCGATTTTCGCCATGATGGTAGTGATGGCCTTAGTGACCACCTTCATGACGACCCCCATCTTGCAGCTCGTCTATCCACAAGAAGAACTCGAAAAAGATGTCCTGGAGGACGCGACTGTTGCTCCCACAGAAAGTACCGACTCCCCAGAAGGAGAACTCCATCAATTCTTTCGTTCTCTCGTATGTGTTGCGAACGAACGCTCCGGCCCTGGTCTTTTGGAGATGGCGGAGGCCCTCGGAGGTCCTGGCGGAGCTCGAGTCCATGCGCTTCACCTGGTCACGCCCTCGGATCGAGCGTCCTTCTATGTGGAAGATACGTCCTCTCAGCCTGCGCATCACCCGGCTCTTCTTCCACTTCTCGAACACGCCGGTGAACGGGGCGTCAACGTCAAACCTCTTTCTTTCGTATCGTCCGACCCTGCTGATGACATCTCCCGGATCGCAGGGGTGAAAGAGATCGATCTCGTCCTGATAGGGTGGCACAAGCCGCTTCTCCGTCAATCCCTCTTGAGCGGCACTGTGGCTCGTGTGCTCAAGGAATCCCCTGCGCCCGTGGGGATCTTCGTAGATCGAGGACTTGGCGATGTTCATCGAGGGGGTGTTCGTCGAGTGCTCGTCCCCTTCGTCGGGACGTCTCACGACTACGCCGCGCTCTCGTTGGTGCGAAGGCTCCTTCATGGCCGCTCGGACGTCGAAGCCACGCTGCTTCACGTCCGCTCTCCAAGTAAGAAGTCCGTGACGGATCCTGCCGCCTTGAGCCCGGAAGGTCAGAGCTTCAATGAGCCGGACGGCGGGCAGGTCATTCTAAAGGTTGTGGAATCAGATGAACCTGTGGAAGTCACTCTCCAAGAAAGCAAAAATGGCTACGACCTCATCGTCGTAGGACTCGGCAAAGAGTGGGGACTCGAACAACGATGGCTCGGAATGCATTCCGAGCAACTTTTACGAGAGTCTGATGTCTCGCTCTTGATCGTACGTGGAGCCGCCGATAATCGTAAGTTGGCGAACTTGAAGTACTGGGAGAAGGAGCCGTCGTGAATGATGGGGCTGGTCTTAGGATTTGACCCTGGTACGCGGTGTGGGAGTTCAAGATGGAGGCGGGAACATGCAGTCTGTGAACTTCGAGTTTCTGCGTAGTGGCGCCTCCACACTGGCGGATACAGCCGCGCTCGCTGAAAAATATTGGCATTCTGATCCAGGAAGCTGCGCGGTCAAGTTGCGCGCCTTCGCGGAACAAGTCGTCGAAGGGCTCTACAACATCCAACGTTTCCCAAAACCTTACGACGCCAACCTGAACGATCTACTCCAAGAGCGGCTCTTTCGTAGTTCCACCCCCAAAGTAGTTCTCGATCACCTGCACCTGCTCCGCAAGCTTGGCAACAAGGGCGCGCACGGCAATCCGGTGCGACAACCGGAAGCCTTACGCGGGCTCGAAGATGCATTTGCCGTGGCCAAGTGGCTCTACGTCGTGCATCTGGGCGGTTCACAACAAACAGCTCCTGCTCCATTCATCGAGCCGCCGCCCGAGAGCGCTGGCAAGCACGAGCGGGAAAAGAAGAAGTGGCAAGAGGAGCGCGACCTGCTGGAACAGAAGCTGGCCGCTGCCATTTACGCTGCTCAAAAAGAAGCCGAGCGCGCTGCACAGACTGAAGACGCTCAAAAAGCAGCAGAAGCGGCTCGCCAGCTGACGGACGAGCAGCTTGCTGAGGTTGCCCAAAAAGGCACGAAAGTCGCGGATATTCTTGGTTTCAATGAAGAGATCACCCGCCGCCGCATCATCGACGCCGATCTCGTGGCAGCGGGTTGGGATGTCTCGACCGATGGCACGAGCACCTCCGAGGTAGGTCAGGAAGTCGCCGTCAGTGGCTTGCCGAAGGGTTCAGGTACCGGTGGCAAGAGCGGCACCGGTCGCGTCGACTACGTACTTTGGGGAGACGACGGAAAGCCGCTCGCGCTCATCGAGGCAAAGCGTACGTCCATCGATTCCGAAAAAGGGCGCGAGCAAGCGCGCCTCTATGCCGACTCGCTCGAAAAAGAACACGGCCAACGCCCCGTCATTTTCTACACGAACGGCCCCGAGATCTACATCTGGGACGATCAAGCACACGGCACCGGAAAGCACGGTTACCCCCCGCGTAAGATCTATGGCTATTACTCCAAGTCGAGCCTTTCGACGCTTCTCTTCCGGCGTACCGAAAAGCTCGACCTCGCGACCACCCCCACCGATCCGAAAATCGCGGGCCGCCTCTATCAAGTCGAGGCCATCAAGCGCGTCGCCGAACGTTTGAGCAACAACTTCCGGCGCGCCCTCATCGTGCAGGCTACAGGCACCGGCAAGACGCGCGTCGCGGTTTCGCTGTGTGATGTGCTCGGCAAAGCCCGTTGGGCCAAGCGCGTGCTGTTTCTCTGTGATCGCAGAGAGCTACGCAAACAGGCGCTCAAAGCCTTCAGAGAGTTCTTACCGGGCGAGCCACGCACCCAGGTGAGCAAAGATTCCGTTTCGGACGCCAAGTCGCGCGTCTTCGTCGGGACGTATCCCGGCATGGACAAGATCTTCGAAAGCTTCGATGTGGGCTTCTTCGATCTCATCATCGCCGATGAGAGTCATCGCAGTATCTACAACAAATACCGCGACATCTTTGAGTACTTCGACTGCATTCAGGTCGGTCTCACCGCGACACCCGTCAAATACGTCGAGCGCAACACGTACCGGCTCTTCGGCTGCGAAGATCAAGATCCGACGTTCAACTACGAATACGAGGACGCAGTAAAAGCCGGCTACCTCGTGCCGTACGAAGTGATCCGCGTCACCACGAAGTTCTTGCGCGAGGGCATCAAGTACAGCCAGATGTCCGAGGAGGAGCGCAAAAATCTGGAGGAAGACATCGAAAGTCCCCAGCTCATCGAGTTCGACGCGCCGCAGATCGACAAGCACATCTTCAACAAGGACACGAACCGCTACATTCTGCAAAACCTCATGGAAAACGGCATCCGCGATGGTGCGGGCAGCTTGCCAGGCAAGAGCATCGTTTTCGCGCGGAGCCACGAGCATGCCGTGCTTTTCAAGAAGCTCTTCGACGAGATGTACCCCAACCTGGGCGGAGTATTCTGCAAAGTCATCGACAATTACGAGCCCAATGCCGAGCAGCTCATCGACGACTTCAAGAGCCCGGACAACGCTCTGACGATCGCCATTTCTGTCGACATGCTGGACACGGGCATCGATGTGCCTGAAGTCGTCAACCTCGTATTTGCCAAGCCGGTGCGCAGCTACGTGAAGTTCTGGCAGATGATCGGCCGTGGCACGCGCTTGTGCGAGCATCTCTTCGGCCCCGGCACCGACAAGGACTCGTTCCGCATCTTCGACCACTGGGGCAACTTTGAGTATTTCGATGAGCGTTACACCCAGAAGGAGCCGAGCCCGCAGAAGTCACTCTTGCAACGTCTCTTCGAGCAGCGCATCGAGCTTCTGGCGGCTGCCCATCATGCCCTCGACCGCGATGTCGAAAAGCATACGGCGGAGCTTTTGCTTTCTCAGGTAAACGCCCTGCGAGAAACGGGCGCCATCGCCGTGCGCGACGCATGGAAACCCTTGGAACGGCTCGCTAGCCTCGACGTGATCCAGCCCCTCCATGCAGCCACACGCAGCGAGCTCGAAACGGTCGTCGGCCCGCTGCTCCACCTCGTGAACATTCGCGGCGAAGAGGCTGCGTACAAGTTCGATTTGCTCGTCACCAAGTTGAGCGTCGCCCAGCTACGCGGCACGCCCTACTTCGACGATCACAAGGCGGCACTGGAACAGGAAGTCGAAGCCCTCCCGATGAATCTCAACCCCGTGAAGGCCAAGGAGGCGGCCATCAAGCAGGTGCGCTCCTCCACATTTTGGGAAGCCTCCGATCCCTCCGACTTCGAGCACCTTCGTGTGGAACTGCGCGGCATCATGAAGCACCGCTGGTACCCGTCCACGACGCAACAGGCAGCGCTCGTGACCGACATCCGAGACAGTGGCGAGCAACACGAACAGTACCAAACGAGGCTCCTTGGCCTTCAACTCGACGCCTACCGCAAACGGGTGAAGAAGGCGCTCGTGGAGCATTTCGAAAGCAACCTCGTGGTCCGCAAGATCCGTTCGAACATCCGCGTGGCCGATGCTGATCTAGAGAGGCTCGCCGGTGAGATCCTCGCTGTGGATGCCGGCGCCGACGTGCACAAGTTGCTCCAAGCGGAAAAAGAGCGCGCCGCTGGTCAGCTCTACTTCGTTTTCAAGAGCCTCGTGGGCCTCGATCACAAGGCCGTCGATGATGCCTTCCAAGGCTTCGTTCACGCCTACCCGGGTCTTTCAGCCCGCCAGGTGGCTTTTCTCGATCTCATCAAGGGTCACATCCGCCAGCACGGGCTCATCAAGGTCGAAGATCTCGACGAAGCGCCCTTCATTCACTTCGACGCCAGCGGCCTCGACGGGCTCTTCCCGGATGAAGAAATGGCATCACAATTGCTCAATCTTCTCGCCACCTTCGACCCGGCCAACGTCACTTCAGACCGAACGGGCTAGGCGGCGCCTGCCTTCCTCCCGAGCAAAATCACCATGATCAACGGCAAACTACGCAGCGACATCGACAAACTCTGGGAAGAGTTCTGGACGGGCGGCATCACCAACCCGCTCACCGTCATCGAGCAGATCTCCTTTATGATGTTCTTGCGGCTGCTCGATATCCAGGAGACAGCGCGGGAGCGGGCAGCCCAGCGCAAGGGGGGCAAAGCACAGGGGCTCGTCTTCAACCGCAGTCAGCAGAAGCTGCGCTGGCAGAAGCTCAAACAGCTGCCCGGCCCAGAAATGCTCGCGGTGGTGCGCGACGAGGTCTTCCCCTTTCTCCGCGCAAGCACCGCAGGTTCGACCTTGGGCGACTACATGCAGGACGCGCAGTTCATGATCCAAAAGCCGAGCCTCCTGGTTTCGGCGATGGGCATGGTCGATGAACTCCCCCTCACCCAGGGCGACGTGAAGGGTGATCTCTACGAGTACCTGCTCAGCAAACTGACGACGGCCGGCATCAACGGGCAGTTTCGCACCCCGCGTCACATCATCGACTTGATGGTGCAGCTCGTCGACCCGAAGCCGCTCGAGTACGTCGCCGACCCAGCCTGTGGTACCGCGGGTTTTCTCACCCAGGTCAACACGTACCTCTTCAAAACCCACACTTCGAAGAGCGCTATCATCAAAGACGAAGAGGGCAACGAGTTTTACCCCGGCGACAAGCTCAGCCCGCAAGAGCGCAAACACATCCAAAAGGGCATGTTCCACGGTTTCGACTTCGACTCCACCATGCTCCGCATCGCGGCGATGAACTTGATGCTGCACGGGGTCGAAAACCCCGACATCCACTATCAAGACACGCTGAGTAGCTCGTTTTCGGAACATTTTCCCCAGTTCGCCGAGAACGGCTTCGACGTCGTGCTCGCCAATCCGCCTTTCAAGGGCAGCCTCGACGAGGGGGACGTGCACCCGTCGCTGATGCGCGTGGTCAAGACGAAGAAGACGGAGCTGCTCTTCATCGCCCTCATCCTGCGCATGCTCAAAAATGGCGGCCGCTGCGCGATGATTGTACCGGATGGCGTGCTCTTTGGCACCAGTACCGCTCACCAAGCTTTGCGCAAGACGCTCCTCGAAAGCAATCAGCTCGAAGGCGTCATCAAGCTGCCGAGTGGGGTGTTCAAGCCTTACGCAGGAGTTTCGACGGCTATCCTCGTCTTCACCAAGGGCGGCAAGACGGAGGACGTGTTCTTTTACAATATCGAGGCTGATGGATACTCGCTGGATGACAAGCGCGACCCGACTCCCGGCAAGAACGACCTCCCGGACGCCGCCCAGCGTTGGAAAAAGCGGAGCGCCAAAAAAGACACTGATCGCACGAGCAAGTGCTTCTTCGTCCCCGCCCAGGAAATCATCGCGCAGAAGTACGATCTCAGCTTCAACCGCTACAAGGAGGTCGTCCACGAAGAGGTCGAGTACGAGAAACCCCAAGACATCATCAAGAAGCTGAGGAAGCTTGAGAAGGAAATCTCAAAGGACTTGGATGAATTGGAGGGGATGTTGTGAACGACGAACTCGAAAAGACGAGACTTGCCTCGTTGGATCCCGAGCCTGAGGGCTACGGCGCATGGCTCATGGAAGTAAAGGCACGCGTGCATGCGGCCCAGCAGCGAGCTGCTCTCGCGGTCAACCAGGAGCTACTGGGTCTCTACTGGCAGCTGGGCAGAGACATCCTCGAGCGTCAGAATCTCGAAGGATGGGGCGCCAAGGTAGTGGACCGGCTGGCGCACGATCTCAAGAGCACCTTCCCCGAGGTCAAGGGCTTTTCGCCGAGAAATCTCAAGTATATGCGAAGGTTTGCCGAGGCTTGGCCCGACCCGGCAGTTGTGCAGCAGTTGCTGCACAAAGTCCCCTGGTTTCATCTTTGTACCCTCCTCGACAAGGTGAAGGACGAGGCAGAGCGTGATTGGTACGTTCGAGCCGTAGTCGAGCATGGCTGGTCACGCAACGTCCTCGTCATGCAGATCGAGACAGGGGCGCACCGTCGCCAGGGCAAGGCCCTCACCAATTTTGAGCTCCACCTCCCCAAACCGCAATCCGACCTCGCCCGAGAGGCGCTCAAAGATCCGTACCGTTTCGACTTTCTTCGTCTCGGTACTGAAGCGCTCGAGCGGGAGATCGAAACCGCGCTCGTTACGCACGTCACCCAGTTTCTACTTGAGCTCGGCGCCGGTTTTGCGTTCGTCGGCCGGCAAGTCCTGCTCAACGTAGGCGGCGATGAGTTCTTCATCGACCTGCTTTTCTACCATCTCAAACTGCGCTGCTACGTAGTCATCGAGATCAAGGGCACCAAGTTCAAGCCAGAGCACACAGGGCAGCTTGGCTTCTATCTGACCGCCGTCGACGAACAGGTCAAAGCCCCGGAAGACAAACCTACGATTGGTCTCTTGCTCTGCAAGAGCAAAAACAAGGTCGTCGCCGAGTACGCGCTCAAAACTTCGAGCAGCCCGATGGGCGTGGCCGAGTACCAGTTGATCGAATCGCTGCCGAAGGACCTCGAAGCGAGCCTGCCGAGCGTGGAGCAGATCGAACGCGAACTCGGGGAGATTGACGAATGATCGGTTCAGTAGAAACATGTAATGCACTCAGACGAGAAAGGTCTCTCCCTTGTCAACCAGAACGCCGGAAGAAACCCTTGAGCTGCTCCTGGAGGCAGCACGCCGCACCAATTGGGATACGCAGCACGGTCCTCCGCATCTGCGCTCCGGGCGCTTCTTCATCTGGCCGACAGATGGCCGCGCTCCCAGCAAAGAAAGCGCCCCAGAAGCCGAGTCACCCCCTGCACCCGCACGCAAGAAGTCAAACGGCGCCTGAGGCGCAGGCTTCGGCGGCGATTTGTCCGGCGGGGAGTCAGAAGAGGCTCCGCTTGCTCGAGGAGGAGAGTTCGAAGGACTGGGGTGAGCTGGGGGGGATGTTGGGATGAAGTGGCCAACAGCGAAGCTGGGCGACATAGCCCAGGTGGTGACAGGCTCTACGCCATCCAAGGGTCGCGATGAGTTCTACGGCGGCACTGTGCCCTTCGTGACACCTAGAGAGCTGGACGCTGATCTCCCAATAGAAACTGCACCAACAACGCTGTCGGACCTTGGAGCGAGACAGGCCCGTATCTTGCCGCCTGGTGCCGTGCTGGTTTGTTGTATTGGGTCACTTGGGAAGACGGGCATCGCCGCAGTGCCGCTAGTAACCAACCAACAGATCAACGCACTCGTTTTCGACGAATGCAAGGTATTTCCTCGCTATGGTTTGCATGCCACGAAGAGGCTAAAACCCCAATTGGAGTCCATGGCGCCGGCTACAACGATCGCCATTGTAAACAAATCACGTTTTTCAGAACTTGAAATTCCTCTCCCGCCCCTCCCCGAGCAAAAGCGCATCGCGGCCATCCTGGACAAGGCCGATGAAATCCGCCGCAAGCGCGCCGAGACCATCAAGCTCACTGAAGAACTCCTGAAGTCGGCGTTTTTGGAGATGTTTGGGGATCCGGTGACGAACCCGAAGGGGTGGGAGGTGAGGAAGTTGGGGGAGGTTTGTTCATTCGTCGGTGGTGGTACCCCGTCGCGGGCGAAACCTGAGTACTTCACAGGCGACATACCTTGGGCGACGTCCAAAGACATTCGAGGAGAGGTGTTCGTCGATAGTCAGGAACACGTTACCAAAGATGCAATCGAGCAGAGTGCAACAAAGCTCGTCCCGGTCGGCACCCTATTGATAGTGGTGAAAAGCAAAGTGCTGATGCATCGCCTGCCTGTCACGATTTCCACCGTTCCCGTATGCTTTGGACAGGACCTCAAAGGCATTGTTCTTGAACACCCAAATCTCCGCGCTGAGTTCGTTCTTCGGTTGCTCAAGCTATCATCCAACGTCCTTCTTCCGCGCGCGCGGGGAGCAAATACCGAAGGGCTTACGTTGGATCACCTCAGAACGCTGGACATTATTTGGCCTAATGCCGGTTTCATCGAGCGGTACCAACGCCTAGCGACCAAGATTCGCGGCATGCTTCCAAAGCTCGACCTCGAAAATGTCGGGGCCCTCTCAGGAGGACTCACCCAACGCGCTTTTAGGGGAGATTTGTGATGCCTGACGATACTACGCTGTCTGCAAATGGCATCATCGCTCGCGTTCGCAGCAAGAGTGACGATGGTTGTACTATCCACTTCGAGATGAAGACGGGCGGAGGCGGTCACATCACATCGAATGACAGCTCTTCGCTGGAGCCAGACGAGGGTGACACATTGCTGCTTTGGTCAGACGAGAATAGATGGGAGCACGCACCGGCCAAGCTTTGGCCAGAACCTGCACCTCTTGAGAAACAGGACACTATTGCAGTTGTACGACTCAAACTCGAAGATAAAACTGTTGTAGACGAGGGCGGTAAGTGGAGGTTTGTCCTCACGTCTACGACGCCAACCTACAAAGAAGGGAACACCGTGACCGTTTCTCCCGACGGAAAGATCACGCGTGTTCTCTCAGAAAAACCTCTTCGTCTAATCGAGGTAGGAACGACTAGCGACGTCGACATCAATCGTTTCAAGGTTGACCCGAAAACCATCACGGAGACCTTCGAAGACTTCGGAGGTATGGATCATGTTGTCACTCGCGCCAAGAAGCTCATCGAGCTACCACTGACGAAGAGTGAGCAACTAGCGAAGATAGGCGCCCGGCCCATCAAGGGGGTCTTGTTCTCCGGTCCTCCTGGAACAGGCAAGACGATGCTGGCGCGGATCCTTGCAAAGCACGCAAATGCTGCATTCTACAAGGTTAGCGGCCCCGAAATTTTGACCAAGTGGTATGGGGAAAGCGAGGCAATCCTTCGTGGCATATTCGAAGACGCCGAGACGCAGGACCAAGCCATCATCTTCTTCGATGAGATCGACACGGTCGCAGCAAGCCGGTCAGACAATACCCACGAAGCGAGCAAGAAACTCGTGGGGCAGTTGCTCACGCTGATGGATGGGTTCTTACCAAGCAAGAAGGTCGTTGTGGTGGCCGCGACGAACAGACCCGAGACCCTGGACCCTGCGCTACGCCGGCCAGGGCGGTTCGACTGGGAGGTTGAGTTTTCTGTCCCCGACCTAAATGCGCGGCAAGCAATTCTGGAGCGCTCTGCGCGAGGCCTGACCGTGAACGACGACATGCCGCATGCCGAGATTGGTGCGCTGACAGAAGGTTGGACTCCAGCCGAGCTCGCCGTGATCTGGAGCGAGGCAGCGCTCCTTGCCGCAGACGACGAGCGCGAAAGTATTCACGAGGAAGACTACCGCGAAGGGCAGCGGCGCGTTGAACAGCAACGCCGTCAGAGGGAGGCGGAGAATGCTTGAGTGGTGGAGGCGATGGCGTCGAAAGAGGTTGGCGGCAAGTCGCAAAGCTCGACTCCGGGAAGCCAAGGGGGCGACAGAGTTACGCGAATTCGTCTACCTCGACTCCACAAGCGTCCACAGTCTGGTCGCATCTCGGCTTGGACCAATTGCGACGGAGCAGACTGAAAATGAAGCTCGCGAGTGGGAATCCAAGGCTGCGGGTAAGGTGGGTGCAGACCTAGCAGCGTTCGATCTGGGGGCATCCGCAGAGACTTTGCGCGGAGGTTCACAGAGCATCCAGGTCTTGAAGAAGTCCATCGTCCAGACGACGTTCAAAGACCTCCTCGAGTTGGAAGGGGATACTCTCCTTCTGGGAGGCAGAGAAAAACGTACTAGCCAGAAGATGGCACCACTGTCGGCCAACAAGCTTGTGCGAGGTTCACTGATTGAGCTCGAGGTAGAGCTAGACGTGGAACCAGTGTTTCGGATGGCCACCGTCATCTCGTCACTGATCGGATTCGTCGATAGAAGCCCGGACTTGCTCGATCAGGTCACCCGCAAGCAATTCGCGGAGGGTCGTGCCATCGAAGGATTGCTTCGCGGGCTGCTCGACGGACTCGTTCCGATTCGCGCAAGGGTTTTGGACCATAGGATCGTGCGTTCGGGCGACAGCCTCTCCATCGTACCCGGCAGAGCGAGTCCTCAAAATGCTGATGAAGCCCTTTGTTTGGTTGGGGTGGCGGAGGAGCGACTGTTCTGGAAGGACATCCGGCGTGTACTCTTTTCCAGAAGCCGTTACAGAGTCCTTGCAAGGATCGCCGAGGACGGCATTCGTGACTCCTGGACTCCGATCAAGCTCGGCCATATCCTGGAGCAGATCGTTCCGGGTTTCTCGGCCCAAATGGCCTCAGAAGATTGGGATACGCTCATTGCCAAAAACTCCGCGCAAACCGCGCCACGAAGCGAGCCTCTCCTGAAGGAGGCGCTCCTTCGGTTCATTGAGCTAGTGAGTCAAAGAATGGACCAATCATGTAGTAC